>MVRV01000182.1 GCA_002068015.1 Smithella sp. PtaU1.Bin162 | reverse complement strand
TGCAAAAACAAACCGCACATAAACCTAAACAGGATAATCAAAAACAGGCCGCCCCGGCAGCAGTATCTGCAACTAAAAAAAAACAACCCAAAACAATCCGCAAAACGGCGGCGCAAAAGGGCAAACAATCCCCTTCCAAAGGGAAATCTCTTTTAATGCAAAAAATTGCTGAAGCAATCTAAAATAAAGAGGAGATTAAAAATGACCACTAAACCTGATTATTTTCACATTTTGAGTAAATTGAGCAAGGAATTCGGCACCACCAAAGATCAGGATAAATTGCTCAATTTAATTGTCGATGCAGCCGTTAAAACAATGAACGCAAAGGCGGCGGCCATTTTTCTAATGGATGAAGTAACGGAAAAAAACGTAGCAGTGGCTCAAACAGGTCTTTCCGATAAATATATCCATGCCGGTGTGGGGCATGCCGGAAAGATTACTCCTCAACTGCTTAAAGACGGCAGTATTTACTTCCGCGATGCAACAACAGACCCCCGTTTGACCAATCACGAAATGAAAAAAGCAGAAGGAATTGCTTCTCTCTTGACGGTTCCGGTTATGGTTAAAGGAAAAATGCTCGGCATTCTCAGCTTGTATACCAGTGAGATTAAAAAATTTACCAAAGATGAAATTGAATTTCTTTCTATCCTGGCCGAACAAGGCGGCATTGCCATTGAAAATGCCCGGTTACTTAATAAATTGCGCGAAAATTCACAAATATTTTTGAAACTGGCAATCGGTATTTCATCCAGTCTCGATGTAAAGACAATCCTTCAAACGCTTACTGAAGACACTGCCAAGAGCCTTAATGTCAAAGCGGCATCGGTCAGGCTCCTGGATGAAGACAAGCGTACATTAAAACTTGTTGCCAGCTTCGGATTGAGTGAAAAATACCTGAACAAAGGACCAATTTCGGCAGAGAAAAGTATTGCCACGGCCCTGCAGGGTAAACCGGTGGTTGTACACAATGCTTCCACGGATGCCGGAGTTCAATATAAAAAAGAAAAACAGGAAGAAGGAATAGTATCCATCTTATGTGTCCCCATTAAATCCAAGGAAGATGTCATCGGCGTACTGCGTCTGTATAGCGAAAGGCAAAGAGATTTTACTGATGATGAAATTATTCTTGTTTCCGCACTGGCTTATCAGGGAGGGCTGGCCATCCAGAATGCCTGCCTCTATCTGGCGGTGCAATCCGATATCAAAGATTTGAAAGAAAATATCTGGAGCCATAAGTGCTGGTTCTAATTTAAGGAGGCTTTTTATGATTACGGGTAAAAGCATAGATCAGATAAAAACTGGAGATGCGGCAGAGTTTTCTAAAACAGTTACGGAAACCGATATATACCTGTATGCCGGTATTACCGGGGATTTTAACCCTGCCCATGTTAATGAAGCTTATGCTAAAAATACTTTTTTCAAGACACGAATAGCACATGGCATGCTGACGGCGGGATTTATTTCGGCGATTCTCGCCAATCAGTTGCCGGGACCGGGTACTATTTATTTAAAGCAGGAATTAAGCTTTCTGGCTCCGGTGCGTATCGGCGACACTATTACCGGACGTGTGGAAGTTATAGAATTAATTACCGAGAAAAACCGAATAAGACTGAAAACATCTTGTATAAATCAGGATGGCGTTGTGGTGCTCACTGGTGAAGCTGTGGTGAGTCCGCCCAAGGCTCCCAAAAAATGACCAAAGAAAACCGTCAATTCAGTTATTGACGGTTTTTTTATTTCTTTTTAGCCGGCGGTGTTTCCTTTTTGTAATATTGGTTTACCTGCTTCATTAATTCCTGAAATTGTTGCGTTTGATTTTTCATAATTCGTGTCAAATTATCCACAACATGTCCCTGATCAAAGGCATCATTACCGGCCAGCTCTTTATAGGTATTGATTATTTTTTCCTGCTCAGCGATTTTCTTTTTTAAGTCCTCGTTTTCCACTATCAGATCATGGTATTCTTTTTGAGAAACAACATTGAATAGCGTTAAGTAAACTTTTAGAAATTCTTTATATGCATCAATTGATTTTTTAGTTAAATCGACAATATCTTCATGAGCTGCTTTGCCCGGTATTGGCCATCCCAATTCTTTAAAAAACAAATTACCGCGGGCAGCATCACCGCTATCCTGCCCCCAATATTTACCCATTTGCTGTTGATTTTGGATGGCATCCAAGAACATTCGTCCCCAAAACTCGAACATGTTTTTATCCATAATACATAGCCTTTGATGATATTTTATTCTTTTTAATAAATCACCAAAATCATCTTTCCCCACACTTGAGAGGGGGAAAAATTGCCGGAGAGCAACTAATAAATTTACCCACAGCAACATGCTGTGGGTAAATTTACAGCATACAATTGTTTATTTAACAGAAAAGTATGATTCAACCTTTTTGAAACTTTCATCAGCAGCCGTCTTAAAATCATCGCGGCCTTTTTTATAACTTTTAATCCAATCGGAAATAGCTTTTTTACCATCTTCCGGAATAAAAGTGTTTTGTTCAAGAATTGTGTTTACCATTTTTTCCGACTGATCCTGTAATACAGCCATTGCATCAAAAGAATTGTCGAATGCCGTTTTGTTAAAATCTATCATTTGCTTTACGATTTGTTTTGGTTCCATTTTCGCCTCCTGTAATAAATAATGGTTTTATTTTTTAACGGCCTTTGCCGTCCTGCGCACTTTCTTAATAGTTCCAACACCGGTTTTGCCCTTGCTACCCGTTTCTTTTTTAACGACAGTTTGATTTAAAGCTTTGTCACTCCTGGCAACTGATTCTTTTTTAATTTCAGCAGGAGCGTCTTCTGAATAAGCATTAGCCTTCTCCATAAAGTTACAAACAGGAAAGTCCATTGCATTTACCGAACTGACGAAAAAATCTTCTACCGTCTTAAAATTATCATCTACGGACACTTTAAAATCTTTTCTTCCTTTTCTGAACGATTCCATCCATTCAGCAATAACTTTTTTCCCTTCCGGAGGAAAAAGGGTTGCCTGCTCCAAAAAAAGATCCACCATTTTTTCCGAATGATTTTGCAATACCGTAATAGCATCAAAAGTATTATCAAAATTAGCTTTATTAAAATTAATAATTTGTTTGGCGATCACCTTTGAATTCATTTTCACCTCCTCCTTTCCTGCTATTAGCCCCTCATTATAAACATCTGCTCTTTTTAATCTTTCAGTCCTTCTAACCGAAAAACTTATAACCAATAAATTTACATCATTATTTTTATTTCTTTAAAATATCCGTCAAACTAAATTTGATTATATTTCTTATTTCTCATTATAAGTATTTTTATCAATATGTCAAGTTGATTTGTTGCATTGCAATAAATACATAAATAAATAATGGCACTGCCTTTTAAATACATTTAATTAATATTTACGGATAATTATAAATTATAATGTTACCGTATTTATTTTTTTGAAAAATATTTTTGTTGCAATATTTAAATAAAATGGATATAAAATCATTTCCGGAGAGAAAAATGGATAAAAAATTATTACTAAAAAAATACACAAATCGACGTCTTTATGACACAGAAAAAAGCATATATGTAACCCTTGACTACGTAACCAACATTATACGAGAAGGAAGACAGATAACTGTGGTTGATGCGAAAACCGGCGAAGACGTTACAGCAGCAATCCTGACACAAATTGTTTTAGAGGCAGCCCGTAAAAAGCATTACCTTCTACCGAATCCATTATTATATTTGATTATTCAATATGGCGAAAACGTCTTATCCGAATTTTTTGAAAAATATCTTGAATATACTATCAAAAATTATCTTTTATTTCGCGGCCTTGCCGATGATCAATACAAGAAATGGCTTGATTTAAGCACAAACTATAATCCCGCTAATCCCCAGACATTAACAAGTCTTTCACCTTTTAAATCTCTTTTCGAAGTTTTTTCCGGAAACGAAAATAATCTGAAAGTAAAACACGATAAAGAAAAACAAAAATGAAGCCTTCCCTTTCTTTTGCCCCGGCACTTACCTCTATTATTTCTCCGCAATACGAATTAATAAAGAGAAAAATTGTTTTGCAAAGCTACTCGCTGTGAAAAGCATGGAAAACTTCCGGATAATCAGAGCTGAACATAAATTGCCTTGACAATATTTTTTCTATCCCTTAACATGCCGCGAGTTTACGAGGTTAGAGAACAGCAGCTATGTATTCGAAAAAAATAGTTATTCGCTACACACCGGATATTGTCCAACAGCCGATAATCTGTCAGCTTGTTAAACAATATGATCTTGTTTTTAATATTCTTAAAGCAAGGATATTTCCGCGCCGCGAAGGTGTTATTGTTTTAGAATTAAACGGGCTCAAAGAAAATTTTGATAACGGTATTAATTTTTTAAAAAAAATGGGGCTCCAAGTAGAGCCTTTATCCAAAAGCGTCAGTCAGAATATTGATAAATGCGTTCATTGCGGCGCTTGTACCGCATTTTGTCCTACCGGAGCTTTATCCTTCGAAAAACAAACCCAGAAAGTTCTCTTCGATCCCGAAAAATGCAATGGCTGCGAAATTTGCGTATCCGCTTGTCCCGTCCGCGCTATGGAAATTAATCTGCTTTAAATATTTAATATTATCTCTTGTCATATTTCAGTAGAAACTCCTTTAAATCTTAATTCTGCCGCAGCTGATGTTAAAAAAACCGCTCGATTTAATAATCATGATTGACAGATTAAGGATAATTTTAATAAGTACTGTACAATAATGTTGTTTATTTAGCGCAATTTTGTTCCGTTTCAATAATTCAACTTCCGGGAGGCATCCACAACAGCAATGACCATTAGAGAAAAGGGATTCGACAATGAAAAATATATAAAAGAACAGACTGCTGAAATCTTGGAAAGAGTGCAGCGCTTTAATAACAAGCTTTATCTGGAATTTGGCGGCAAACTTCTTTTTGATTATCATGCTGCCAGGGTTTTACCAGGATACGACCCTAACGTAAAAATGAGGCTGATTAAAGAACTGAAAGACAGAGCGGATATTATACTTTGCATTTATGCCGGAGATATAGAAAGAAAAAAAATAAGAGCTGATTTTGGCATAACCTATGATTCTGACGCCCTCAAATTAATCGACGATTTGCGGAAATGGAATATCAATGTTATGGGTGTTGTAATCACCCGCTTTGATAATCAGCCTTCCGCCATACTTTTTAAAAACAAGCTCGAAAGAAGAAACATTCGGGTATTTACACATCGTTATACCAAGGGATATCCGACAAATGTTGACTTAATTGTCAGTGACGAAGGATACGGCATCAACGAATACATTGAAACCGATAAACCTCTTGTCATAGTTACCGGACCGGGCCCGGGAAGCGGAAAACTGGCAACCTGTCTGTCGCAATTGTATCACGATTACAGAAGAGGCATCAAATCCGGCTATGCAAAATTTGAAACTTTTCCCATCTGGAACATTCCGCTGAAGCACCCGGTCAACGTCGCTTATGAAGCAGCAACTGCCGACATACGTGATTTTAACCAGATAGATCCTTTCCATCTCGAGGCTTATGGCAAAAAATCGGTTAATTACAATCGTGATGTCGAAGTCTTCCCGGTTCTGAAAAGAATTCTGGAAAAAATCACCTCTCAGGAATCCTTCTATCGATCACCCACGGATATGGGAGTGAACCGTGCAGGATTTGCCATTATCAATGACGAAATTACAAAACAGGCGGCAAAACAGGAAATTATTCGTCGTTATTTCCGTTATCGCTGTGAATATGCAATGGGATTTACCGACCGGGAAACCGTACAGCGGGTGGAACTTTTTATGAATGATTTTAATCTCAAGCCGGAAGATCGAAAAGTTGTTCAACCGGCACGGGACGCAGCCAAAAGCGCTATGGAAAACAACAGAGGCAATGAAGGTATCTATTGCGGTGCGGCTATTGAACTTAAGGACGGCACTCTTATAACCGGCAGCAACTCCCCTTTAATGCATGCCGCATCCAGCGTAATCATTCATGCAATAAAGCACCTGGCAGGAATCCCGGAAAAAATAAAATTACTGCCGCCTAATATTACTGATTCGATTTGTAAGTTGAAAACGGAAATACTCGATGAAAAAAATGTCAGCCTCGATCTGGAAGAAGCATTGATTGCGCTCAGCATCAGTTCCACATCAAACCCGGCGGCGGAACTCGCACTGGAAAAGCTGAAGGAACTGCAGGAATGTGAAATTCACATGACACACATTCCCACACCCGGAGATGAAGCAGGACTAAGGCGCATGGGAGCAAATCTAACAAGCGACCCTAATTTTTCCACCAATAATTTGTTTATTTCCTGAGCCACTGCTTGCGGACCGGTATGGAAATGGTTTATTGAATAAAGCCATCCACTCCTTTACCAATACGATATGTTATAATTTCCCGACTTGGTTTCGGTACATGTAAAAACAGGAAACCCGGAATTATCGGAAGACGGATAAGAGAAAATAATTTCTGATTGATTAACTTGGCTGGGTTCGACATATTGGAGAAGAGATTAATTATCTGAAAAACCTGGTTTTATTTCTTCGCCTCTTCTGCACCTTTTAATAATTTATTAACGTCTCCCGGTACTTCCTTGGCTTTGCCGATCAGTTCCTTGGAATCCTTGTAAAATGCTTTGCTCTTCTTCACAACAGTCTCGGTACCTGATTTTATCGTATCAATTTTCCCTTTCATTTTTTTCGGATCCTGAAAATAGTAATAACCACCGACGGCAATCGCTATCAATAGCAGCACTAATGCCAATTTGACGAACTGTTTGAAAATAAAATACAAAATTACAATAACAATAAAGATGATAATCGCTGTCAGGATCGCCGGATGAGCCGATAAATATTCCATGATCTTATCCATTGAAAAGACCTCCTGAATTTTTTTGGGTAATTTACCTCAATATGTTCATAAAAGCCATATTTTGTTTAATACCGGTTCGCAATCATCGACCGGCTGACTTTCCCGGCACCGGCACAGTTCATGGACGGCCTGGTCAATGTCTTAATGATACTTCTCCTCACATCACTCCCTGACGGATCCGGGCACCTGAAAGTCAAATATGGTATTATGCTTGACAAACGCAACCCCACCTAATAGATTTTGCAGCAAAACATAAAAGCGGGGCTTGAATTTGCGCAAAACAAACGAAGAAACTACATCACTTGCAATAATCTCCGGCATCCCTTCCTCCGCCCGCAGGGTTGGCATAACAACTCTCGGCTGCAAAGTAAATCAATATGAATCGGCGGCACTTGCGGAAGACCTGCAGAAATATTTCGTACTTGTTCCATTCAATTCCACTGCCGACATTTATATCATTAACACCTGTACTGTTACGGCATTTTCCGATTTTCAGGCACGTCAACTTATCCGCCGGGCTCATAGAACCAACCCCTCGGCTAAGATTCTGGTTACGGGATGCTATGCTCAAATTGCTCCCGGTGAAATTGCCGCACTCGACGGAGTGACTATGGTCATCGGCAACGATTTTAAAAATAAAATAACCGAACTCCTGAGAGACGACCGAACCGCTACTGCAAGTATTTTTACCGGTGATATCTTCCGGCAGAAAAAAATCTGTAATATGCCGGTTGTCGTGTTTCGTGACCGTACGCGGGCCTTTTTGAAAATTCAGGATGGATGTAACTCTTTTTGCAGCTATTGCATCGTCCCCTTCGCCCGTGGTGTGAGCCGTAGCCTTCAGCCACAGGATATTTTCAGCGCCTTAGCCAGATTTAAGGAGGGAAATTACAAAGAAATCGTCTTCACCGGCATCCACCTGGGTATTTACGGGCACGATCTCGAACCCGCCATTGATCTTTCTCATATTTTAAAAGAAATATCCATACGGCTGCGGGATACAAGAATCCGTCTGAGTTCTATCGAGCCGCGGGAAGTGACGGATGATTTGCTGAACATTTTCATCAACAGCGATTTTCTATGCCCACATATGCATATTCCTCTACAAAGCGGCGATGACAGGATTCTACAATTAATGAAAAGAAATTACGATGCTAATTTCTACCGGAATCTTATTGAAAAAATATGTTCCACGGTCAGCGATATTGCCATCGGCGTCGATGTCATGGTGGGATTTCCTTCGGAAACTGAAAAACAGTTTAAAAACACTTTAAATTTACTCACGGATTTACCGGTTGCCTATCTTCACGTTTTCCCTTATTCGGAAAGACCGGGAACACCGGCTCAAAAGCTTCAACCCCAAATACCCGAATCTGTGAAAAAAGAGCGGGCGGCTGTTTTGAGAAATCTAAGTTTAAAGAAGCGGGAAATTTTCGCCTTGCGTTTTTTAGGCAAACCGCTCAAGGTGATTGTGGAAAAAACAAAAGATAAAAAGACAGGATTGCTGAAAGGATTTTCCCAAAACTATCTCCCGTTTTTGCTCGCGGGGGATACCGACTCTCTGGTCAATAAAATCGTAACTGTCCGGACGGAAAAATATATTGCTGGAAAGCTTTATGGAAAAATCATTACCTGATAAAAAAAGACGGGAAATTCTTTCCGAATTGGAAAAGAGGCTTTCCTATAGTTTTCGTAATATAATTTTACTGGAAACCGCTCTCACCCACCGATCTTATGTAAATGAAAATCCGCAACTTCCCGTTATTGACAACGAGAGATACGAATTTCTGGGTGATGCCGTTCTGGGAGCTTGCGTCAGTGACCTGTTGATCAAAAAATACCCTGATTTTTCCGAAGGAGTTCTTTCCAAAGTTCGTGCCGCTATTGTCAATGAAAAACCTCTGGCTGAGCTGGCCTGTAAACTGGAAATAGGCAACTGTCTCCTTTTGGGAAAAGGAGAAGAAAGCTCCGGAGGTCGTTTGAAAGAATCACTTATGGCCAATGCACTGGAAGCAGTAATCGCCGCAATATATCTGGACTCCGGTTTTACCAAAACAAAATCGTTTTTAAAAAAATTAATCGGGCATCTTTTGAGCGACGATAGCATTCACTCCCAATACTTTGACTATAAAACAGCTCTGCAGGAGTTTTGTCAGAAAAAATTTAAGACTGCCCCTGTTTACAAAATCATTAATTCCTGCGGTCCTGACCATGCCAAAACATTCGAAGTTCAGCTGACCGTCGCCGATAAAATGATGCAGCTCGGATACGGCAGGAGTAAAAAAGAAGCAGAAAAGCAGGCAGCACAAAAGGCCTGGGAAGAACTGCACCATGAGTAATAACCATTCAACAAAAAATGCCGGCAAATCCCTGATAATACCAATATTCATTGTGAACAGCGGCTGCCCGCATCGTTGTATTTTTTGCAACCAAAAGATTACAGCCGGGAATCACCCCCGGGAAATAGACAGAAGCTATCTGGAAACAGAAGTCAACTCTTATCTCAACTGGAATAAGGATAAAACGAGGAGGGTGGAAATTGCCTTTTATGGAGGCAGTTTTACGGGAATGGACGAAAGCCGCCAGGAAAATCTCCTTTCCTGGGCGCAATCTTATATCCGGGCGGGAATTGTTAATTCGATAAGAGTATCAACCAGGCCCGATTACATCAGCCCCGGCATTCTGGCTTTTCTTCGGCAGTACAATGTCACAACTGTAGAAATAGGCGCACAGTCTTTTGTTGATGATGTTTTACTATTCGCACAAAGAGGCCACAATGCCGCCGAAACGATAGCGGCCATCCGTCTTTTAAAAAAAGAAAATTTTCAAACGGGCCTTCATCTAATGGCGGGCCTCCCTCACGATACTAAAGAAGGATTTGTCTATTCTCTGGAAAAAACAATTGAGCTTCAGCCGGATATGGCACGCATTCATCCTGTGGTCGTTTTCAGCGGCACGACTCTGGCTTCTGAATTCGAACGGGGAAACTATCGGCCTCTGGAACTGGGTGAAGCTGTAAGCCTTTGTGGGCTCGCCCATGAAAAGCTATCTGCCGCAGGGATTCGGGTTATTCGAACCGGTCTGCATTGGACAAAGGAAATGAATAATGATAATGCTGTTTTGGCCGGACCGTTACACCCTGCTTTTGGCAGTCTCGTTCTTTCGTCAATATTTTATGAAAAGACGCTGAAACTGCTGAGAAAAACGCCTCCTGATACAAAAGAGATCATTTTTCTACTGAACAGGCAGGATGTTTCCAGTTTCCACGGCTTAAAGAACAACAACATCAGCTCAATAAAAAAGCTTTACCCGCAGGCTGTTATTAAGGTAAGAACACCAGCTAAGCAAAAGCGCGGGGTAATTTCGGTGACAACCGATCAGGAACGCATATTTACAACCTCAATTCCCGGAATTATTTAAGACAAATTTATTTCGATCAAGTTGGAAGAAGTTTTACGATTAACGATAATGGATTGTCCGGGGAAAGTTCCAGATGCAATGCAGGCAGGAGATAGACAAAGTGTTCAAATCAGGATTTATCGGCATTATCGGTCGGCCCAATGTAGGGAAATCAACATTATTTAATGCTATTATCGGTGAAAAAATTTCCATAATCGCCGATAAACCGCAAACGACGAGGAACAAAATCACCGGCATTAAGAATTTCCCGGACGCCCAGCTTATTTTTCTCGATACTCCGGGAATTCATAAGGCAAAAACACCGCTTAACCGGGCCATGGTGCAAACAGCCAGAGAAGCTCTCACCGATGCCGATATTCTCCTCATGCTTACTGAAGCTGATTCCAGTATTCATCCCCAGGATACCTTCCTGATTGAAACACTGGCACAGGTTAATATTCCTGTTTTTTTAGTAATCAATAAAATTGATCTCATTGAAAAAAACCTGCTGTTGCCCATAATCGACAAATTTCGGGCTCTTTATAATTACCGGGAAATCATTCCTGTATCCGCCCTGAAAGGTAACGGCATCAATGACTTACTGCAAACGATAAAGAACTACCTTCCGGAAGGTCCGCAGTACTTTACCGGCGACGCTTTTACCGATGCCACCGAAAGATTTCTGGCGGCGGAATTCATCCGGGAACAAATAATGCTGCAAACCTCGCAGGAAATTCCTTACGTTACGGCTGTAGAAATTGATACTTTCAGGGAAGATGAAGAAAAAAACTTAATTCGCATCAGCGCAACGATAAATGTGGAAAAGGAATCTCAGAAAGCCATCGTTATCGGCAAAAAAGGCGCCATGTTAAAGAAGATCGGCACCCAGTCAAGGCTGCAAATGGAAAACCTCTTTGGCTCCAGAGTATTCCTGGAACTTTTTGTGCGGGTGAAAAAAGATTGGACAAGCAATGACAAAATGTTGCGGGAATTGGGTTTATTAAAAAATTAATTGGAAAATTTATAAGATGCAGTTAAAACCGATAATAGCCATCGTGGGACGTCCGAACGTAGGCAAATCGACACTGTTCAACAGAATCGCCGGAAAGCAAAAAGCCATTGTCATTGATGAGCCGGGTGCTACGCGCGACCGCAATTACCTGGATTGCCTCTGGCAGGACAAGGCTTTTACACTCATTGACACCGGAGGATTCGAACCCGCCTCGGAAGAAAGGATTCTCGTGCAAATGCGCGAGCAAACCAATCTGGCTATCGAAGAAGCCGATGTCATAATATTTCTGATGGACGGAAAAGACGGGCTCACACCATCTGATATTGAAATTGCCAGACAGCTTCGCGGTAAAGCCAAAAATGTTTTTTATGCCGCCAATAAAGTAGATGGCGACAGACATACGGATTTGCTCAATGATTTTTACCGGCTGGGCATCGACCAATTTTATCCGATTTCCGCGCAACATGGCTTAGGCGTTCATGAACTTATGGCCGAAGTTACAAAAGACTTTATCCGGACTGAAGAAACGGAAAATGAGCAGGATGAACAAATCAAGATTGCCATAGTCGGAAAACCCAACGTCGGAAAATCATCGCTCGTCAATCGAATCCTCGGCAAGGAAAGAAGCATCGCCAATCCTATCCCCGGCACAACGCGCGATGCCATCGATATGCCCGTAAAAGTACGTGGCAAAAATTATCTATTGATCGATACGGCGGGAATCCGCAGGAAAAACAAGATCAGCCTGACGCTCGAGAAATACAGCGTCGTCCAGGCGCTGAAAACCATCAATCGCTGCGATATAGCATTAGTCCTGATTGATGCAGAAGAAGGCATAACCGAGCAGGACACAAAAATTGCCGGCCTTGCCTTTGAGCGCGGCAAAGCATGCATTATAGTTGTCAACAAATGGGATAAAATTGAAAAAGACAATTCCACCACAGGCAAGTTTGTCGAAGATATTAAAGATAAACTGAAGTTTATGGATTTCTCCCCGATAATTTTTATTTCAGCAGTAACCGGACAGAGGGCGCCAAAGATATTTGACCTTATCGAAGAAGTTTACAGCCAGTACACAAAGCGTATAGGAACTGCTCAGCTAAATTCTCTTGTGGAGAAATCCCTGCAGAGAAACCCGCTGGCCCGCTTTCAAGGCCGGGAGCAACATATTTCTTATGCAACTCAAATAAGTGTCAAACCGCCCACTTTTGTTTTTTTTGTCAGCAATGTTAACGGCATCCATTTTTCCTATGAGCGTTATCTGGTAAATCAAATTCGAGAAAACTTCGGTTTTGACCGGGTACCCATAAAAATTATTTTTCGGAAAAAGAGATAATTTTATTTGCAGTAGTCGTATTTCCCCATCTGAATATTAAAATTGACAGTTCATTTTTTTTCTCCTATATACCCGCTTGTTTGGCAGGAGATTGAATGATCTACTTACGCAATGTCAGCTTATCTTTTTTAGATAAGAAGCTATTCGATAATATTAACTGGACAATCCATCCGAAAAGCCGTATCGGCCTTGTCGGCGACAACGGCACCGGTAAAACCACCCTTTTCCGGGTTATTCTGGAACAGGTTCACGCGGATTCCGGCCTGATTGACATCCCTGATCGGAGGCAAAAAAAATTCGGCTACCTGCCCCAGGATTTGGTAGAACTCGATCCTGTCAATTTAATCGACTTTTTAAAGAAGAAAAGCGGAATTGCTGCATTGGAAGAATCGATAAAAACTTTAGAACATCAGATGTCCCAGACCAAACAACATTCACCAGAGTATAACCAGATCGCCAAAGCATATTCCACGGAGATGGCTCAGTTTAACGCCCAGGATGGCTACGCTTTTGAAGCCAGAGCAAAACAGATACTCAAAGGCTTCGGGTTTAAGGAAAATGATTTTACCCGCAACTGCGCCCTGTTTTCCGGCGGCTGGAAAATGCGCATTCTCCTGGCCTCGATCCTTCTGGCGCGCCCGGATATCGTGCTGCTTGATGAACCGACAAACCACCTGGACACGGAAAGCATGGAATGGCTGGAGAGTTATTTAAAAGATTATCCGGGCACAATCATTGTCATTTCCCATGACCGGTTTTTTCTCGATAAAATCTCCACTCAGATCGCCGAACTTTCGGCCTGCCAGATTCATATTTACAAAGGAAATTATTCGTACTATCTAAATGAGAAGGAAAAACGTCACGCCGCCCTCCGCAAAGAACAGGAACTGCAAAAAGCGCAAATCAAAAAGATTGAAGAATTCGTGGAGCGTTTCCGTTACAAGGCAACTAAAGCGAGCCAGGTGCAAAGCCGGGTTAAAATGCTGGAAAAGTTCGACGCCATCAAACTGGATGCAAAGACTAAAGCAGTCACCATGAAATTCCCGGAAGGGAAAAAAAGCGCCAGAGAAGTTGTCAAGGTAACTGACCTTAGTCACAGCTATGGCAGCCTGAATGTTATTACCAATTTTAATTTTACCTTGTTTCGCGGCGACAAAGTGGCTTTTGTCGGCGTTAACGGCTCGGGCAAGTCAACATTGTCCCGGCTTTTGAGTTTAAATGAACAACCTTCAGCAGGCCTGATCCAATACGGCAATGACGTAAATATGGCTTTCTTTTCCCAGGAAAGTTCACAAAATTTAAACTATGAAAAAACGATCTGGGAAGAAGTCAGCTCAGTTCCCTCACACGCATCCGATCAGGAAAAGCGTAATTTACTGGGCGCTTTCCTTTTTTCCGGTGATGATATTTTTAAACCTGTTTCCGTTCTCTCCGGCGGCGAAAAATCAAGGATAGCCCTTCTGAAACTTCTGCTGCTGGATACCAATTTTCTCATCCTCGACGAACCGACGAACCATCTTGATTTAAAAACCAAAGATGTTTTTCAGGATGCCCTGATTAATTATTCCGGTACCGTGGCCATAGTTTCCCACGACCGCTACTTCCTGGATCGTCTGGCCAACAAAGTTTTTGAATTGAGAAGCGGAGAACTTCATTACTATTCAGGCAATTATTCTTATTTTATTGAAAAGCGTTCTGAACTGATTTCTGCAGAAGAAGTCCAGCTCCGTCACGATGAAAAGGAACAAGCTTTCAAAACCAAAGAACAAAAAAGACAGGAAGCGGAAGAAAGAAACAAACTTGCTAAAATAAAAAATACATGGAAAAAAGAATTATCCGCGATTGAAAAAACAATAAAATTATTGGAAATCAAGAAAGGAGAGCACGAAACATCTCTTTGTGATCCGCAAACCCACAAAGATTCTCTTAAAATCAAAACGATATCCAAAGAATTAAATAATATTAATTCCGAACTCGAAGATTCTTACAGCATCTGGACGGAACTGCACGCAAAGCTGGAACAGTTGGACGCGGCAAATCCAAATTCTTCACTGTAAGGCAGAAACCGAACAAATATGATTCATGCCCCGTCGAGTAAAGTTTTTTCATTATTCTGATACCAGGAAACCGGATCAGTGAGAAATTCTTCGGTATCCCGCAGTGAAAGAAAATGTGCTCTTTCAATGTCGGCGATTAAACCAAAAAAAGCTTTCTCTTTGGGATCGGTACTTCCTTTTTCCAATTTCGTGTACAGATCAACACCCCTGGCTTCAAAATCAATTGCCGTCCGGATTGCTTTCAGATCGTCTTCATTACCTTTAATACGGGCAGATTTTTTACCTGCCATCGACTGCAATATGCTGCCGGCTAAAGACTTTTTCACTTTCAGAGGGACCGTCTCCGGCCATTTTTTCTGTTTTTCCCATTTATCATGTAACTTCTGTAGTATTTCGTAGTGTTCTTTTTCTTCACTGGCAATTTGCTTGAACATATTTTTCCCTGCGAAATTTTTTGTTCTGCGGGCATTGGCCATATAAAATTCGTACTCCTTGTGTTCATTTTCCAAAGCAAAATTCAAAGCATCCATTCTTTTATTCATCTTGATTCCTCCTTGCCCGGATATTCAAGTCAACCTGTTTAGGGGCTTTTGCAATTAAAGATTGCACAATTAAACAGCGATTTATCTCCAACCATTCTCCCGATAAAATCTAAAAGTTTCGCCAAAAGTGAATAAGTACAGTCTCTTTATTTTCCATTTATGCCGTTTCCCGATCACGGATAATACCGCTTATGCAAAGAGGAGCCGACGAAGCGGATACGACAACGCTCGAAGAAAACCGAAACCACGTCCTGCACCGGTACAGGCTTATGCCCGGAAAGGCATTACTTAATTGAAAACAGAACAAAAAGCTGCTGAATTATAAAAGATATTGTTCATTAGAGCAATATCTTTTTATGTGCCGGTTATTTTCAATTTGTCATTGACAATCAAAGGCATTCACGATTATATAAGCGACAATTTTACATTATCAAAACTAAATATTTTTTGCCTCGTTCTCTTTCATAAAAAAGGAAAAAGAGACAATGTGATGAAGGAAAAAGATCTCGACATTGCAAGTTCTTCCGGCCAGAGCGCTTTTGTTCAATCTGCATCATTGCGGATATTTCAACACGGAAAATTATTCGATGACCTGGGAACACAAAAACTATGGGAACAAAAAAAACTGGTCAACAAATTAAACCACATTAATTTCACCGACGGCCATATTTTTATTCTTTTTAATCACAATGAAACAAACGAACAAATTTTGATCAAAGCCTACCCCCTGCCTTGCATAAAAGACGAACTGGTCTGCCGTCTTGATACGGAAACAAATCAAGACGATCTCAAAAGATATAATCCCGCTTATTTAATGATCGAAGACGGTTATACCACAATTCTGGCGGCAACTGAAACAATCAATAGAACAGATCATCAACTGAAATTAACCATTCCGGAAAAATGCCATTTTATGGCAAAGCGCAAGACAAAACGTTATAACTGCGCAGACATAAGCTGTAAAGTAATTCAGGGTGATTTTAATAATCCGGGCATGTTGATTGATTTTACTCCCAGTGGTCTGGGAATTCAATTGACGGGAAGCGGCAGCAAAAAAAGCTTCGATGAGAAAAAATCGGTGCTGATCAATCTTTCCCAAAACGGCACCCGACTCTTCTCCGGTTTATGCAGGTGCATCCGCAATGATAAAGATCTGCCCGGCGGCAGAACCGTATTCATACCACTTAATAACCAAATGGCTCTGTTTCCGAAAAGGGAAATGCGCAATCCCCGCCAACAGATTGTTCCAGCTTTTTTGATGAGCTTCAAACATCCTTTTTTCAAAAAGACTGTGGAACGTGACATATTCGATATTTCTACGGCGGGTTTCTCCGTAAAAGATAAAATTGATGAAGAAATACTTTTACCGGGAATGATCATACCTACCATAACAATCAGGTATGCCGGCATTTTAAAAATAGATTGTTCGGCTCAGGTTGTCTACAGGCAGGAAGATCCGGAAAACAATATTGTACAGTGCGGACTGGCTATAATAGACATAGATGTGCATTCCTACAGCAAGCTTAATCACATTCTCGGTTCATACATGGATTGCAATGCCCGTGTTTCCAATGAAGTAGACATGGATGCTCTATGGGAATTCTTTTTTGATACCGGTTTTATTTACGGGGAAAAATACGGGTATTTGCAACCGCATCGGGAAGATTTTAAAGAAACTTACCGGAAATTGTACCAGGATAATCCGGATATCGCCCGACATTTTGTTTATGAAAAAAACGGTATAATTTACGGCCATATTGCCCTGGTGCATGCATATGAACCTTCCTGGATAATTCATCATTTTGCCGCCCGCAGAATGGGAAACCGGCTGCCGGGCCCCGCAGTCTTAAAACAGATAACACAATATATCAGTTCCTATAATCGATTTCCTTCGGCAAAGATGGATCATGTAATGACCTATTACCAGCCCGACAATAAAATCATTGATCGTATCTTTGGCCGGTTTGCCCGTCACTTGAATAATCCCAAGAAAAGTTCCCTGGATTTATTTTCCTATCTGCTCTTCGAAAAAAAATCTGCAGGAGAAAAACTCCCTGCAGGCTGGGAATTAAAGGAGGCCGTTATTTCCGATCTGATCAAGCTGAAAGAGTTCTATGAAAATGCCTCCGGCGGCCTTTTCTTAAGCGCTCTGGGCATGGAAATCCCATCGGAATCTCTGAAAAAATCATTTATCAAGGCCGGATTTAAGAGAGACTGCCGAACATATTGTCTTTCCCTGGAAGGACAACAAGCGGCTTTTCTCATTGTTAATCAGTCGGATATGGGTTTTAATTTATCGGATTTACTAAACGGCATTAATATAATCGTACTGGAACCGGACAAACTTCCCTGGGTGGTTTTGTCATCAGCAGTAGGTATTCTCTCCGATATTTTTACTGCTACTAAAATTCCTTTACTCATATTCCCGGCCGGCTACCTTTCTTCACAAAACATAGAGGAAGAAAAACAATATGCTCTGTGGATTCTGCAACTGAGATACGCCAGTGATGATTACCTCCTGTACATGGACAGCCTGATGAAATTGAATACGGTGATGGGTAAGCAATAATGGAAAATATTCCTCTTTATAACAGTTCCCTTCTCGTAACATATATTGACCTGTTAAAAGAAAGATATCCTCGCGTAAATCCGGACAACCTGCTCGAATATGCCGAAATTGCCCCTCATGAGCTCGAAGATCACGGTCATTGGTTCACCCAAAAACAGATTAATATGTTTCATGAGTTTTTAGCAAAAAGCACCGGCAACCCTCATATCGCCAGAGAAGCAGGACGCTTTGTTGTGGAATCAAAGTCATCATCCCTCTTAAGACAATACACGGCTGCATTTGTTTCTCCATCAGTAGCTTACTGGATGCTGGGGAAAATAAGCTCCACATTAAGCAGGCACGTATCTGTAGCCGCAAAACACATTAAGGCTAATAAAACATTAATTACCGTCACACCAAAAGAAGGAGTAAATGAGCGACCTTTTCAATGTGAAAATCGAATCGGATTATTTGAAGGGTTAACTAAATTTTTTACAAATAAATATCCGGTAATCGAACACAATGAATGTATTCATAAAGGCGCTTCTTCCTGCAAATACATTGTCTCCTGGGAAACTACACCTACCATGATCTGGAAATCAATTGCCAGCTATGTATCCGTATTGAGCATTATTGTCCTGCTGGTTTTATTATTTTTAATGCCTTTCCAATCATGGTTTACTTATCTTTTGCTTTTTGCATTGATCTCAACAATAAGTTTCTTAGTATCGGAAAAACTGGCCAAAAGAGATTTAAACAGGTCCGTGGAAAGCCAGCAAAATATCGGCGATCAATTGATGAAGCAATTTGATATTAGATACAATGAATTGACTTTAGTCAAAGAAATCGGTGAAGCCGCCTCCTCTATTCTTGACCCGCAAAAGCTTTTAAATTTCATTACCGATGCCTTGCAAAAGCGCCTCCAGTTCAACCGGGGTATGATCATGCTTGCCGATCAGAAAAAAACAAAGTTAGTTTATACCACAGGTTACGGATATACAAAGGAAGAGGAAACATTACTGGGAAAAACCGATTTCACGCTGAACAACCCGGAGTCGGAAGGCATTTTTTATCTGGTTTACCGGGACATGAAACCATTTCTGACTAACAACACAGCCGATATTAAAAACAGGCTTTCTGAAAAAAGCGTAAAGTTCATGAAAGAATTAGGGGTTAAATCCTTTATTTGCGTTCCGATTATTTACGAAGGAAAAGCGGAAGGAATTCTTGCCGTCGACGGAACTAAATCCAAAAACCCGCTTACCCAAAGCGACCTGAGCCTGCTTATGGGCATCGCCCCGCAAATCGGCATCAGTCTGAATAATGCGCTCGCCCATAAAAAGCTCAAAGAAAGTGAGGAACGCTTTCGTAATTTAAGCAACAACTCGCCGGACATAATTTATCAGCTGAATAAATACGGAACATTTATATACACCAATGCCGCCTGGAAAGATGTTTTAGGCCATAATATTAATGACGTTCTTAATAAAAAAATCATCGACTTTATCCAGGAAAACGATCATGCAGAGTTTTCTAAAATTTTTGAAAAAATTATTCTGGATAAGGAAACGGTACGAGATCAAAATTTTATAATGCTCAACAAGAACGGTTTATCCCGGCACATTACATTTACCGGGGCACCTGATCTTGACTCTGAAGGGAAAGTGATCGGCGTTGTCGGAACATTAAAAGATATAACCAAACTGCGCACAATGGAAGCACAGCTCCTGCAGGCCTCAAAACTGGAGGCCATCGGTACTTTAACCGGGGGAATCGCTCACGACTTCAACAATATAATCCAGGCTATTATGGGTTATAATCAATTAATGCTGTCGGAGAAACGGGGTAATGAAATGGGAACGCTTTATTTAAGTCACATTGATGAATTGACCCAGCGTTCCAGTCAACTCGTCCGGCAGTTACTTCTCTTCAGCAGAAAAGTGGAACCGCTTTCCCGGATTATCAATATCAACACCGAAATTAAAAACATGCATAACCTGCTGGTTAAGTCCATTCCCAAAATGATTGCCATAAAAACAGAATTCGACGAAGATATTTCCCCCATAAATGCCGATCCCACCCAGATCGGACAAATCATCATGAATCTCGTCATCAATGCCCGTGACGCCATCGGCGAAAGCGGCAGAATCACAATAAATACCAGCAATTTTTCGTTGCAGAGAAATACTACTATATCCGGCTTGAATATCCCGGCGGACAACTACGTCAAACTGACGGTCTCCGATACAGGCTTCGGCATAGACAAGGAAATCATGCAGCATATCTTTGAACCTTTTTTTACTACTAAAGAGGTAGGTAAAGGCACCGGTCTGGGACTTTCCGTTGTCTACGGAGTCGTAAAAAGCCATAATGGATTTATTTACTGCGAAAGCGAACCGGGCAAAGGGACAACTTTTCATATCCTTTTCCCTGCCCTGACGAATGTCCGGCTGCAGGAAGCAGCCGAATCCCCCCATCCCAGGCAATTACCAAAAGGTACGGAAACTATTTTGCTGGTTGATGATGAAAAAAGTATTTTAGAAACGTGCAGGGATACATTGAGCCTTTACGGCTACAAAATACTGTCTGCAGAAAACGGCGAACAGGCTTTGGAAATTTATCAATCTCAAAAAGAAGAAATTCATTTGATTATTTTGGACTTGATCATGCCCGGCAAGGGAGGGAAAAAATGCCTAAGCGATTTACTGGCAATTAATCCTCTGGTCAAAGTACTGATGACAAGCGGTTATTCCACTCCCCAACAAATCGAGGGATTAATCAAAGAAGGGGCCGCCGGATTCATCAACAAACCTTATCGTGCCGACGATTTGCTTTCCAATATCCGGAAAATAATTGACGGTGCTTCTTAATCCGAAAGCGGTCGGTTTCCTTTGCAAAGAAGCAAAGGCGTATAGGTAAAACGTCTAGGATCAATAATATATTTTTCTAAATCAACCAGAAATTTCCCGTGGCCGCCGGGATAGGAATTAACCAGTTTTTCCGCCCTCTTTGCCGCCATCTCCACTTTTTTCAGCAGATTGAATTTATCCTTATCTTTTATAGCGCCATAGATTAAATTATGCGCCATCAGCTCCACCTCAATATTTTCAAAACCGGCGTCATACAGGAAAGAATAAAGTTTGCGTCCGGCCAACGTATCAAAATTATATTTCTCTTCTGCAAAACTCATAATTTCCGGCAATATCTTGGCCATTGCTTCCGGCAGCTCATGATGAATCAGACAGTTATAATCCAGATCCAGCAGACAAAGACATCCCCCCGGTTTTATGCTTTTCACCAGATTGCTTATAATTTTCGTTGCGCCTTCCCGATAATATTCCAGTATAAATCTTACCCAAACCAAATCAAACTCCCCCAACCATTCCATGGATTTTCGCATATCGTGCAGATAAAATTGGATACTTTTCTTACCGCCGTAGTTTTTTTCGGCAAATTTAATATGGGCTTCAGAGTAATCCACGCCTACAATGTTTCCGTTGGATTGAATCATTTCATGAAGCAACATTGTCGTCTTGCCGGAACCGCATCCTGCATCCAAAATACGCATTCCCGGTTTAACACCGCACCATAGCGCCTGCTTGCGCAAAGTAATCGGATCTGTTTTGATATCAAGGCGAATAACTTCGTCTTCACTTTCCATAAGATAATCCTGTGAACAGGAGATGTTGTTTTTTCCGGGCACAATTTACTCCTCAGCGGTTCAATTTTAGACGGTGACTTTTGCAAGCGAAACAAAACATAGATTCCGGCTATGATCCGTATTGTTCATTTATCCACGCCTGGTAGGCACCGGTTTTGATGCTTTCCACCCATTTCTTCTGGTGCAGATACCAGTTCACGGTTTTTTTCAGGCCGGATTCAAAAGATTCCTGGGGAAACCAGCGAAGCTCGGTTTTCAATTTGGTAAAATCAATGGCGTACCTGCGATCATGACCGGGCCGGTCCTGGACAAACGAGATAAGCTCCCGGCGTGATTTTCCGGAAGCCGGCGGAGAGACTTTATCGAGAATATCGCAGATCATCTGTACAATCACAATATTTTCAATTTCCGCATTACCGCCGACATTGTACGTCTCTCCGATATTACCGGAATTCATAATCGTCCAGATGGCCTTGCAGTGGTCCTCCACGTAAAGCCAGTCACGCACGTTTTTACCATCACCATAGACTGGTAATGTTTTTCCCTCCAGGGCATTGAGCACTACCAGAGGAATAAGTTTTTCCGGAAATTGATAGGGACCATAATTGTTGGAGCAGTTGGAAACCGTCACAGGCAGGTTGAATGTCTTGTAATACGCCCGCACCAGATGATCGGCAGCAGCTTTCGAAGCGGAATAAGGGCTGTTCGGACGATAGGGCGTATCTTCCCTGAAAAGTCCTTCCGCTCCCAGGCTGCCGTAAACCTCATCTGTGCTGACATGGTGAAAGATTTTAAATTTATTTCCCCGCGCTTTGGCTGCTTCCAGCAGATTAAAGGTGCCGACAATGTTCGTCTGGATGAAACTTCCCGGATCTTTTATGGAACGATCGACATGCGATTCCGCAGCAAAATGACAAACGGCATCAACATCATATTTTACAAACACTTCCTCCAGCCCGACCGCATCACAAATATCCGTATTCCGAAAAATGTAGCGCTCCGGGAAATTCCGGGCAATATCAGTCAAATTTTCCGGATTCCCCGCATAGGTTAATTTATCCACATTAACAATTCTGCCGCAGAAATCGGAATTTCCGATTAAATAACGGATAAAATTGCTGCCGATAAATCCACAGCCCCCTGTTACCAGTAAATTATTCAATTCTGATTTACTCCTTTTTTTTATATTTATATTCCGGTAATAATCGTTCTTTTTTCTTTATAATCCGCAGATATCTGCCTAAACCAACGGCATTAAACTGGCTTTCAATAATTGTTTCCAGAGCCAGCTTCTCATTCCGTTCGGAAACAGGCGCTGACAGCGCTTCAACAACAAGATGATTATGAAATTTATCAAAGCTTGCCTCAACAAAATTAATGGCAATCCGGGTAATGCCGGAAATAGTTATATAACTTTCTTCTACCACGAGGCCATCCAAAAAAACCATATATCTCAAATAATCGGGCAAGGCAAATTTTTCAACCATTCTTTCCGCCATATAAGGATGATATTTCCGGATAAAATCTTCATCAATACGTTCATCATCCGCAGCATGTAATTTCTTATATAAGAGGATAATGATCTCTCCTATTTCAGAGAACAGTCCGCCCAGTTCGACTCTTTTTGCATGATCTTCCCGGATACCGAACTGATGAGACAGTATCTTACCCAGCACGGCGGAAGCATAACTGCGGGCAAAAACCGCTTCAATATACTTATCGCCGGCAGCCAGAATCTGCAAAGCTAAAATAATTATCAGCACCTTCGTATGGTTCATGCCCAAACGGGTAACGACTTCATAAAAAGTATGAATGTTCCCCTTCCGCAAAGTGCCGTAGTATGCAGAATTCGCTATATTGAAAATTCTCATTAATATTTCATTGCCGATACGGGTTTTCAGCAATTCAATTTCTTCATTGCTCGCCTCAACATTATCAAGAATCTCGAGCACTTCAGGGGAAAAGCCAAGCGTCTCCTGATCAATCATTTTTTCTTCAATGATATCAAGGAGGCTTATTATTTCATCTTTATCCATAACAAATCCCCGCTTTCTTTCCCGGATTACAATTCACATTAATATTTCCCGGTCAAGGTGAACGCCGCCCAGGTATAAGGCTCATAACCCAGGCGGATCATTTCTATCTGGGTTCCTTTTAGAGCATCGGCAATATTTTCATTTTTCTTCAGTTTTTTATAAAAAGTCTCCATAAATAACGCGGTTGACTGATCTTCGATATTCCAGAGAGTCGCCACCACGGAAGGACTTCCGGCATAAAGAAATGCACGGTTTAGCCCCATTATTTCGGTACCGGTGGAAGAAAGTCCCAATGCCGTTTTGCAGGCGCTCAGAACAACTGCGCGCCCTTTAAATTGAAGCTTGAATATTTCCATTGCGGTAAGTCTGCCGTCATCTTGTCCGCCTGCAGCCAAGAGCAATCCGGAACTCATCGGCGCATCTTCCATAAAATGTCCATGGGTGGCAAAATGCACAAAATCATAATTCGCCATCATTGTGCTCACTTTATTTTTCGTTGCTTCGTCTCTTGTATAAACATCAGCCCGGGGCATAATATTTTTTATGGTTTTCACTTCCGCTTCGGCGTATGGCAGATCAAGCTGTTTATTACCCAGATCAGGATTACCAAAGGCCAGGACATTCATGCCTTGCGCAGGCTGTTTTTTCATAATGTATTTCAGCACACCGGCACCGGGCAAACAAAATATGGAAAATCCTTCCACCAGATATTTTCCCTTATAGCTCATGGCGACAAACGGCAAATAATAAAGAGCTTTGTGAGGAATGAACCCTATCCTGTCCCCCTTCACAAAAGGAATCACCGGTTTAAGAAAAGTATCATAAATTTTTTCCGAAAGTATTTTTATTTGCCGCTTATTTTTAGCGGTAATGGCAGTATTAAACGAAGAAACCAACTCCCGGACGGCTTCTCCGGTTATCTTCACTCTTTCCAAATGAACGCTATCTTTATTTACAGCCCAAATGTAGAGAAGCTTATCGGTTACATAATAACTGAACAGAGTAGTATTTATATCCAGTAATTGACGGACGGCTTCAATATCGGGCGGCTCAACGGAAACCAGTGAATAAAGCTCTTCATTCTGCCCTTTGATTCTGATGATGACGTCCCGATGCCCCGCTTCGGCTTGAGTAATTTTTTCCAATATTTTTTTAGATACTAAATCACCGCCACTGCCGGTTGACATCAATTTTCTGTATCCATGGGCTATATCATTTACGTAATTGTTATTCTGCTTTATCAATTCCTCTTCTACCGGGGTCTTGCCGATATCTTTCCCCGCCAGGAGATCAACCAGTACTCTTGATTTGGCCCTCTCCGCAGTTTCAAAAGCTTTTTTGAAGTCGCCTTCTTTAGCGAGAAGCTCCATCAACGCTTCATAGAGCACCTGTCGGTTAAACATGTAAGTTTCTTTAAGCGTATCAATAACCAGTCCGGAACGCTGCTTTTCCATAATGGCAATGGCATCGTTCAACAACGTAACAGCCCGGGGTGAATCACCAAAACCCAAATGATACCGTGAAAGAATAAATTTCGCCCAAATCTGATAGAATGGCAGGTGATATTTATCGGCAAGTTCATTAAGCTGTCCTGCAACTTTTTGCCCTTCGGTAATATTCTTCTCCAGAAGGTAGACTTGATTACGGAAAAAGATGCTGTCAACTTCTCCGATGCGAAAATTTGCTTTTACCGCCAGTTGACTCGAAGTATCCAGATATTGCAGGGCCTCCTTCACCTGACCTTTTATGCCGCAGGCTAAACCCAGAAAATTGTAGACATTGGACTCCATAACCTGAAAAACATCGGCCGGGGTGAATTTGCCTATTTTAGTTTTTTTGATTTCCTCGTTGAGAATAATAACCTGTTGCAAATGGGCAATACCTTCGTCCACATTTTTGCGGATGGCTTCATAGAGAACTTCATCAAAATCCAACAGGCTGAATTTTTTCGACATGGCCGGAAAATAATCAGCCAGAATTACCGCAATACCGCATTCGAATTCGGAATCACGCCGCAGCATTAACAGATTGAAATCATCGCGATAATTTACGTTGGATTGAAACGATCTCCGGAAATAATCCAAAGCCCTGTTATAATCACCGTTCATCAAGTAATAATGACCGTAATTGTGATAAACAAAAGCATTCAGCGGTGTATTCGTCCAAAGCTGCTCTGCATCCTTGATGGCACTGTATGCATCCTGAATTTTACCGAATTCATATAGAGCGAATACCTTACGGTTTAAAGCCGTACCTTCTCCGGTTGCATCCTGACGATTGCGAAATTCCTTGATGGCCCGGTCAAAAAAATGAAGGGCGCGAATTTCATCGCCCGACGATTCAAAATACATTCCGACACTTATAAAAATATACGGAATTGCCCAATCAGCTACAAGGCTTGAGCCTTTCAGCTGCGTAACATATTTTTCCGGTATTTCTTTATCATAAGGACCTTTCAGCTCAATTTTAACCAGCATGTCAGGCGGTGCCGGCATGCTTTCCATTACTCCGGCGCAACCGCAAATTCCCAGCAGAAAAACAACGGCAGGCAATAGAATGAATCTATTAAAAAAGAAATGATTCATAATCAGTTCCATCCATCAGAAGTTTATGTGTGATGTTGTAATACCGTTATTTACTTACTTGCAAGCATTTTTCAATAAGGATTGAGAAATTCCGGCAATTTAAACCAATCAAAGATCAGTCTTAAGCTTTGGCGGTGTTCTTCATTTTCGTGTGTGTTTTGATTTGCATAGACTTGCCCAGAGAAGCATATAATGAAGGAGGTAAAATTGAAGATAACACTCGTAGCGGACGGATCCCCAAAGCGCGCATTAATGCCATTACTATTTTCTTTCTTTTAGAATTGCTGCGCAGATAACGCGAAAAAATAATCAGGAATGTTTCATAATTTTTCTGATATTTCATGGAATTTCTTCCATAACGTCTGAATGATTCACCGGTAAAAGGTTCAATGATTCCATCCTTTAACGCCCTCTCGTAAATAGGGGTACCCGGAAAGAAGGACAGGAAAAAAATATTAAGCATAACTGACGGTGGAAGGTTGAGGATGTAATTATAAGTCTTAATAATATCATCTTGTGATTCATAAGGATTGTCGATTATGAAATCAAGCAGCAGATCCAGATTGTATCTTTCATGATAAAAGGCGATTTGATCGACCGCTTCTCTGGTTTTGGAAAGCTTGATCTTGCGGTGAAATACTTCTTTAAGAACCGTCTCGCTTCCGGATTGCACCCCCATTTGTATAATTTTCAGACCGGAATCCAGCAATACTTCGAGTTTTTTCTTCTGAAAGCTGTTGGCACTCACGGCAATCCCGAAAGGCAGGCCTATTCTATGCTTATATTTCCCGGCAAAATCCTCCAATTCTTCAATACTGCGGGCAAAAAAATCATCGTCACCGAATCCAAGAAATTCTACAAAATCAAGCCTTTCGAGAGTGCATTCCAATTCATCCATAATACGATCGGCACTTTGTATTCGTATGGGATTATGACCGAACAGCGCGGTATAGCGGCAGTTATTGCAATAAGAACAGTTATGAGGACAGCCTCTTGCCGTAAGAACATACAAAGTAGGCTTATTATAGGGATACAGAGAAATACGCTGCCGAAACTTTTCCCTGTCCATGGCAAGAAGAGTCTTATCAAGCAGATATTGATCTGCAAATTCGTAATCGTAATAGGGAAGACTGTCCAAATCACAAAAAGGCTTCAGCACTTTATTTTGGAACATTGCTTCGTCAATTTTAAACGCCATATTCGGCGTATTTAAATAATCTGCACCTGATTCCATTCTACAAACAAGTTCCAATACTGCTTCATCTCCTTCGGAAAAGCATACTCCATCGGCATAACGAATGCTGAGTTCCGGTGCGGAAATGCAATGGGGCCCGCCCCAAATCACTTTTAATCCCGGATACCTGCTGTGAATAAATTCGGTAAGTTGAATGGCTCGCGACACATAAGTACTATAAACACCGATCATTACCAGATCGCTTTGTTTCAGTATACTGTCCAGAGATTCCAACTCAACTGTACTGCAGTATAGTGGTTCCAATCTGGCCACATATATACTGGTTACCTTATGATTAGCACGCTTGAGTATAGCCGCAATAAGACGTGATCCATCCGATGAAAGAAAGGGAGAAAGGTTAAAAAGAGTTATCCGCAAAAGAATACCTCATTTCCGGTTAATCGAAAAATACCGTGATCTGATTTATTTGCTTACTTCAGGAAACCTTGGATTATTCTGTTCACCGCCTGGTCGTAAGTGAGTCCCAGACTCATCAGTTTTGTCAGCTGATCACTGGCGATTTTCCCTATGGATGCTTCATGAGTCAGCTCGGCATCAGGATGCTTGGCTTTGAGCGAAGGCATAGTTTCATTGGTGCCGTTATCCATGATGATGGCATCACATTCAATATGACCGAAACATTTATTGAGTGCTTCCATCGTGGCGTAAAATGTCTGTTTGGAATTCCCTCTCATTACCGATCGGGAAATCATGTTCGCTCTGCTTCCGGCGCCTTTTAGAACTATATTATTTGTCGAAACAGCATTTTGTTCGCCGTCGGTCAGGACTCTTTCTGTAACGACCAGAAGGCTGCCTGCTTCCAGGATTGCTTCGTTGAGACGATTGGCCTCATCAACACCGCCTATCTGGGTAAGTTCCATCTCCGCCGAAGCGCCCTCCGCTAAAAATACTTTTGTTGTTGGATTCAGGCTCCGCCTGCCCCTTCCTTCGCCGGTAGCATAATGTTTCTCCACATAGGTAATTCTGGCTTTTTTACCAACCTGAAAATCATGAATGCCGGCATGTCCCTCGGGCTCAGACGTACCACAGTGGATACCGCAACCGGCAATTATCGTTACTTCCGCATGGTCCCCGATAATAAATGAATTGTAAACAACATCATAAAGCCCGGCCTGACTCAATATTACAGGAATATGCACGGATTCGTTTTTTGTCCCCGGTTTGATGGTAACAATAATTCCGGTACCATCCGCATTAGTCTCAATATCGATATTTGCCGACTTTTGGCGGTGCATAAGCTTGCCGTTCTTCCTGATGTTATATGCACCCTTCGGCAGATCTTCCAGATCGGCTACTGTTTTTAATAACTTTTTATCTAAGGCATCCAGCATCTTTTTCTCCTTCACAGCTGCTGTGATATGTGCAAACACTCAAATTTTCCAGCAAAGGCAGCGAATTTTTCAAATCCCCCGTATAAACGAGGCGCCCCTTATCGACAATCAGGATAATATCGGCGGCTTCCAGAAAAACGCGATTATGACTGACAACTAAAGTTGTTGTAGAATGTTCGGCAAGTTCTTTTTTCAGCAAATTAACCATGGGACCTATGGTCCATAAATCAATACCGGTATCCGGTTCATCATAAATAGCCAGCTTGGGATTAGCCGCAATCGTTGTAGCAAGTTCTATTTTCTTGATTTCACCGCCGGAAAGCTTGGCATCAATTTCTTTGTCCAGAAATGACAGCGGACAAATACCCACTCGCAAAACAATCTCCAGAAGCTTTTTTTCATCGGTAATGCCGGTGGCGATGGAAAGTAAATCACGGAATGTTATCCCTTTAAAGCGTGCCGGCTGTTGAAAGCTGTAAGCAATTCCTGATTTGGAACGATCAGTAATGGAAAGTGTGGAAATATCCCTGCCTTCAAAAATAATCCGCCCTTGCGATATGGGATTAATTCCCATGATCAATTTAGCCAGACTCGTTTTGCCGCTGCCGTTCGGACCGGTAATGGCATAAAATTTCCCTTTCTCAAAAGTGAAATTGATACCGTCGATAATATTACGTTTACCGGCATTACCATTGTTGTTGTCCGGCACTGTAAAATATAAGTCTTTCAATTCCAGCATTAAACAAACCTGCCTTCCTGGTGAGCGACAGAAAATCAGCGAAAAAGCTCTCCTGTTGTTGATAATTTTTTCGCTCTGCCGGTTTATATTTACTTCCTTGTACAAAATTGGAAGCTTAAATGCAAATACTAAAACCCAGCTTTTCGTTATATTTATGACGGAAAATTACAGATGTCAATAAAGATATTTTTCGTTAATCTCGTTCATGGCTCAAGAATTATTAAAAACAGGCATGATTTTAAAATAAATGTTAATATCTTATAAAATTAAATATCTGCTGTAATCATTATATCTTAAATGGAGGCTATGTTTTCATGATCATAAGTATGTGGATGACCCGCGACCTTATAACAATCGAACCTGCCACACTCATTACGGAAGCCGCAGCCATTATGTCCACCCGGCATATTCGCCGCCTGCCGGTCATAGATAAACAAACAGGCAACCTTCATCCGGTAGGCATCATTACAGCTACCGACATCCTTCATGCCTATCCACCTCACATTAACCCTTTTGCCGTCGAGGCTGCTGATACCAGCGAGATCCATATTACCGCTCAGGATATTATGAGCCGTGCACTTATAACCGTAGTGCCGGAAACACCGATAGAGGAAGCGGCTGCAATCATGCGTAACGAAAAGATATCAACATTGCTGGTGGTACAGAAAATCAGACTCGTCGGGCTGATTACCGAATCGGATATTTTCCGGGCTTTCGTCAGCATGCTTGATTTACCGCGAAACGGAGCGCGCATCACTTTTGAGATTACCAATGATGAAGATACTTTCCGTCTTATAGCTCCGCTAGCGTTCAAATGGGACGTGCATGTGGCCAGTTTGCTGTCAGTACAGCAGGCGGACCGGAAATTGTGCATGATCCGGATCACCGGTGCGGCAACGGATAAAATGATTGCCGAACTTTGGAGTTCCGGTCATAATGTAATCAATGTTCTGCGCCTGCCCTGATCGGATTCAAATACTTTTGTAACAGGCTATTCCGGACGGTCGGGATAACCGGTAATGGAACGGATTTCTTCATAGAGCGGTTTCAAACGGCCGTACATCTGTTTATAGACACGATTGTAAAGCTGATCGTATACTTTATGAATATTATAATCGGGTTCAAAAATCCTTCCGATACGTGTCATTTCTCCCACCGCTTTCTTGAAATCCGGATACATTTTCAATCCTACGGCAACATCAATTGCCGCACCTAAACCTGAGGTTTCATAAATATGAGGTCTTGCCGTGGGCATACCGAAAATATCAGCCGTTATCTGCATTGCCGCATCACTTTGGGAACCACCGCCGGAAATGCGCAACTCGGTTATTTTCACTCTGCTGCGCTTCTCTTCACGCTCCTTACCTTCACGCAGGGCATAAGCCAGACCTTCCAGAATCGCCCGGTAAAGATGAGCCCGATTATGGACATCACCAAAACCGATTACGGCACCTTTTGCTTCCGGCCCCGGCACTTTTATCCCCGGCGACCAGTACGGCTGCAAAATAAGCCCCATGGATCCCGGCGGCGCTTTATGCAGCAGCTCCTCAATTATTGTTTCCGTTTCCACACCACGCTCTGCCGCCAGTTGTTTTTCAAAAGGTGCAAACTGATCCTTGAACCAGCTCACCATCCAGTACCCACGATAAATTTGAATTTCCAGAGAGTAAGCATCGGGCACCGCTGATGGATAAGGCGGTATCAATGGAATAGCTTCCACATATTTGTATTGCGTAGTATTGATAGTCGCCGTTGTGCCATAACTCAAGCAACCAATATGCGGTTCCAGACAACCGGCACCTAATACTTCACAGGCTTTATCCGCTGCGGCGGCAATAACCGGCAGGCCTTCCGGAATACCAGTTTCTTCCGCTGCATCGTGTGTAATCCGCCCCATTATTGCTGCCGGAGGAATCAGCTCCGGCAACATTTCCGGTTCTATTTGCGTAAGGCGCCACTTCCAGTTCCAGGAAGCAGCCCAGCATTTTTTCTTGTAATCAAACGGGACATAACCTACCTGACAACCCACGGAATCAACAAACCGGCCGGTCAGGAGATAATTTAAATAACCGGAAAGGAAGAGGTACTTGTGTGTCTTTTTCCAAACTTCCGGTTGATGGAGCTTTATCCAGTTGGATTCCGCTTCAGCCTGGAGATAATCCACCGTTTCCTGCATTCTCGATATATTGAAGGCCAGTCCCCATAATCCGCCGACCGGCGCAAGACCTCTGGTACGTCTCTGATCCAGCCAGACAATTGCCGGCCGCAACGGCTTGCCGTTTTTATCCACATTGATCATCGTAGCACGTTGAGTTGTAACAGCAACTCCGGCAACAGCATCCTTCGGCACGGAAGATTGCTGCCAGAGTATCCGGCAGGCCCGGCACAATGATTTCCAGTAATAATCGGCATCCTGCTCCGCCCAGCCGGGTTCGCGTGAATAATATGATTCCAAAGGGATTTGTACTTTAGAAACGATATCGCCGTGCAAATCAAAAATCAAAGCACGGATCGATTGAGTACCATTATCGATAGACAGTATATACTCGCCGGACATTTTACGATTTAATCCTCCTTAGATTAATTCTCCATAGCCATACTGAATTCATCAACAAATCAATCGATTCGAATCAATATAATATAAAATAGGCGGCAGGATAATATAAAAAAAACAATGCAGGATAATTCAAATGATCATCACGGGAATAGAGTCCAGCAGACATCCGTATTGGATTTAACATTTAAAAACAACAACAGAGAGATTATCCGGACAGTTGAATTACCGGTTGTCTGTCGGATAAAAAAACGCCCTCCAATGCTTCCAGCATTTTCAGGCGTATTAAATAAGAATAACTCACCCTTCCTCTCCGGATCAAAAATCAACATCCGGCCGGATAAAGGAAATACTTTACCACATCCAGTGGAAAGTAAAGTTTTTAAAAGGCCCAGCTGCACTCAAAGTGAAACTAGCCGCTTTGAAGTGACAATGGCAGAAAGAATTATTCCTGACAGCTATTTCTTAGCTGTTGCCTTTTTGGCTGTTTTCTTAGCAGCCTTCTTTACAACTTTCTTTGCTGCTGTTTTCTTAACAGCCTTTTTTACAACTTTCTTTGCCGCTGGTTTTTTCGCAGCCTTCTTTACAACTTTCTTTGCCGCCTTCTTTACGACTTTCTTTGCTGTTGCTGTCATCAGGTAAAGCCTCCTTTGTCAAATTGCATTTAGAATTGGTTACCCCAAATGCATTCTTATGATTTAATTTGATTTTACTCTATTTTTTATCGCCGGTCAACAAAAACTATAAAAATAAAAAATATTTTTTTCATTTTCTTTGAATCAGTTTTTTTAAAACATAATCATGAACTGCTCACATTAAAAACAAAGTACCATCAACTATATTTTATATATCCGCTCAAATCATTAACTGGCGTGGATTTTGTAACTATTAGAAAATTATTTTCCCGGTAATTTTTACGCTGAGCGGAGAATAGTAATCGCGCGATCATTAAAACAAGATTTAAAAATATGTTCTTCCGCCGACAAACCGTTTGGAAAAAAAACTGCCCGAGAGAGAATCAATGCGGATATTCTTGCCTCGAGAAGGCGCATGGATAAACAGATCATCGCCGATATAGACACCGACATGCGACACTTTACCTCTGCCCTTGGTTGCAAAGAATATCAGATCGCCTTTCTGCAGATGCTCTCTGGCAACGGGATTGCCGGCATCAAATTGTCTTGCCGAATGCCGCGGCAGATTCAAACCGTTTAATTGATAAACGGTCATCGTCAATCCGCTGCAGTCAAAGCCTGTTTCCGATGAAGTACCTCCCCAGAGATAAGGAACTCCGATGAAATCACGGGCAGTCTTCACCAGAGCATTTCTTAGATAACCTGTCCCGTATTCCCTCCGTCCGGCAACCGCATAATCTTCCGGACGAACAATGTAAAACTCTTCGATGACACCGCCGTCTTTTAAACTCTGCGCTTTTTGCCGGGCTGCTTCTTTGGAAGAGAAATTGCCGAAGCGGACTTTGAAAAGTCCGTCCGCTGCCACAAAATATGTTGCGTCCAGTCCGCGATCTTTGAGTGCTTCCGTCAGGCGGGCGGCATTCTGTACTTTGGCAAAGGCTCCGGCCTGAATAGTGAAGCCCATCAGTTCCAGAAATTTTGCAGAAGCAGGGGGTGACATCGTTTGCTCCCGCGGCACCTTGCTGGAACAGGAAATAATCAATAAAGAAAGAAAAATTAAAGTTATAATTTTTTGCCAGTTATTTTTCATTACGTGCTCTGCAAATCACCCCATTTTCTTACAATAAAAATCATGATTGAGCTTATTTTACCGGCAAAGAATTCCGCATTGCCCGAAATCACGTCATTAACTGTATTGTCATCGGCTGTGTTTGAACACAAAGCCGCAAACAAGAGTGACGAATTCGTGCAATTTTTCCATAAATGCGCCATGACCGGTTTTATATACAATTACGAATTCGCAGTTTTTAATATTGTCATGTATTTCCGACATAACTTCCACCGGAGTAACCGCATCTTCATCAGATCCGATTAAAAGAGTCGGCGCAGTTATCGTCTGCAACTCCTCCGGCAGAATCTGATAGTCTTTCAAGCTGCGGGACAATCTCACGACACTGTCAAACCATTCTTTATTGAGCGTCTTTTTAAACAATTCCCGCCGTCCGGCAAGCCATTCCGAAGAATTCTGATAAAAATGGCGGGAATAAACCCAGGGAATGGCCAATTGGAAAAACCGATCTCCGTCACACAACTGAGCCGCCGCCTCCCAGCCTTCCGCAATTGCTTTCAAATGACAGGGAATCCGGCTCAGAGTATTGGTCAAAATTAATGTTTTCAATCTCTCCTGATATTTCAGGGCAAACTTGAGCGCAACATAACCGCCGTAGGAAGTACCAAGCATATGTACTTTGTCGATTTTTAATTCATTTAACAGTTCCCGCACATCATCGACGTGAATATCCACCCCATATCCTTCCGGCAGCTTGGAAGATATGCCCTGATCACGAAAGTCAAAAAGAATCAGCTGGAATTTATCCGCCAATTGCGGGATGAAATCCATCCAGCTTACCGTATTCATCATCAGCCCGTTTAAAAAAATCAACGGCTCGCCTTTACCGTGTACCTGGTAATGGATGCTCCCGCCGTTTTTTAAATTCATTACACTCATTTTTTTCTCTCCGAAAGTTACTTATTCCAATTACGAAGAACAAATTCTTCCGCTTCCTGACGGGTGGCAATAATACCTTCTAATTGCCTATCCTCCAGCGTATGCAGTATCTCTCCCATAATTTTTCCGGGAGTGAAACCCAGTGCCATGAGGTCATCTCCGGTTAAAAGACGCGGCGGATGCAAATCTTCTTCAGCCATATTTTGCAACTGCACCCGGCAAAATTCGTAATTATCGAGCATATTATGACTCGCCAGGCAATCCAGCCTATGTAACTCCAGGTGCAAATTAAAAGAAGACATGCGCAGAAATCGTTTTAACCTGCTCCGGCGCATCTTTTGGACATTCATAAATACCATATGGTAATGAATCAGATCGGTTATCAAATCCTCATCGGCCCTGGAAAATCTCAACCGCTGCATAATTTCTCCGGCAATTTCTTCGCCGGCACGAACATGACCGTAAAAATGAACTCCTCGCTCATCTTCGGTACGCGTCACCGCCTTGCCGGCATCGTGCAGGAGAGCGGCCCAGGCCAGTTGACGCTTACCAATCGCATCATCTTCCGGTAAAAGCTCCAGCATCATTAAAGTATGCTGCCAAACATCGCCTTCCGGATGGAAAAGCGGCGGTTGACTGACTCCTTTCAGGCGGTCGACTTCCGGTAAAACTTCCCGCAATAATCCCGTCTCGGACATAAGTTCAAAGCCACGGCGGCTTCCCTTGCGGGCAAGTATCTTATTCAGCTCATCCTGCAGACGTTCGGCGCTGATTTGTCTTATGTTCGCGGCATTTTTTGCTATTGCCTCTTTTGTGGCGGGATCAATTTCATAATCCAGATTAGCGGCAAAACGAACCGCCCGCAGCATCCGTAAAAAGTCTTCGTTAAAGCGTTTGTCCGGATCACCGATGGTACGGATTATTTTTTGCTCAATATCGTCAAGACCATGGACATAGTCGATGATCTCATTTGTATCCGGGTTCTGCAGAATGCCATTCACGGTAAAATCACGGCGGAATACATCTTCATGAGCGTCAGAGAAACGAACGCCCGACGGTCGGCGGCCGTCCACATAGGCATCGTCACTGCGAAAAGTTGCTACTTCATAGGAATGATTCTCAACAAGAACCGCAACAACGCCGAATTTCGCTCCCACGGCAACGGTGCGGGGGAAAATCGCCATTACCTGTTCGGGATGTGCCGAGGTGACAATATCATAATCATCAGGCAGAACGTTACGGATAAAGTCGCGCACACAACCACCAACGAAATAAGCCTCGAAGCCTTCGCTCTTCAGCTTACGGACAATTTCCATCGCCGGAGCGCGGATTAAGTCGCCGCTTTCTTTATTTTCATTTTTCTGCAATAAATCATTCCTGAAAATATATTCTTATACCGGGCTCAGTACCTGCACTTGCATGGACTGCACAATTTCCTTTGTCGCCTTGCGATACGGACCCATGTGCGGTGCAACCATGTGGTTTTTCAGAGCATCAATACTTTCCCATTTCTCTACGATTACAACGGTATCCGGTCTTAAAGGCGGCTGAACGGGAAATCCGGAAGCAAAATCTACGTACGGTGCATATTCAATATTGCCTTTTTCTTTTCGTACATCAGGAATAATTTTCCTCAATTCGGCCAGATACGCATCTCTTTTACCTTCTTTTAAATTCACTGTGGCGGTTACGCAAAGCATGGTTTTCTTTCCTCCTTAATTCTGAATATATTTTTTTCTCAACAATACCACAAAAGCATCCAAAGTACTTTTATAAAATTGTTATTTTTTGCCTAATTTAATGGCACAAAATTCACCGCACATCGTGCAGCCTTCGTCCTGCGCACTTTTACTTTTTTCCAGAAGAGCCTCAGCTTTTTGCGGATCAATGGCTAAATCCACCTGTCCCTGCCAATCAAAGTTTTTACGGCATTCGGACATTTTACGGTCCCGTTCCCAGGCACCGGGCAGGCCTTTGGCAATATCGGCGATGTGAGCGGCAATACGGGCTGCAACCACTCCTTCCCGCACATCATCGAGCGTCGGCAGACGCAGATGCTCCGCCGGAGTAACATAACAGAGAAAATCAGCACCGGCTGCTCCGGCAATTGCACCACCCACGGTGGAAGTGATATGATCGTAACCGGGCGCAATATCGGTAGGCAGCGGACCCAGAACATAAAAAGGAGCACCCTCGCAAATCTTTTTCTGTAATTTAATATTTGCTTCAATATCCCTGAGCGGAACATGTCCGGGCCCCTCAATCATTACCTGCACTCCTGCCTTCCTTGCCCTTCCGGCCAGCTCCCCCAGAATAATCAATTCCTGCAATTGCCCCCGATCGGTTGCGTCGGCAATCGCTCCGGGGCGAAGCCCGTCTCCGAGACTTAAAACCATATCATATTTTCCGGCAATGGAAAGCAGCCGGTCATATTGCTCATATAAAGGATTTTCCCGGTTATTACAGGCCATCCAATTGGCCGTCATGGAACCGCCGCGGCTGACAATCCCCAATACTCTGCTCTGTTTTTCAATTGCAGCAACACTATGCCGCGTCACTCCGCAGTGAACTGTGATGAAATCAACACCATCGCGCCCGTTTTCTTCAATAACGGCAAACAAATCATCCGCGGTCATTTCCGAAATCGCTTTCTTTTCCGCAATAATTTTACAGGCGGCCTGATAAATCGGCACGGTGCCGATAGCTGCTTTTGCTTTTTTCATTATGGCTTTTCTGATTCCAGCAAGATCTCCTCCGGTGGAAAGATCCATAACGGCATCGGCTCCCGCATCAGTGGCAATTTTGAGTTTGGCTAATTCCACATCCAAGTCGATATGGTCTTTGGAAGTCCCGATATTGGCATTTATCTTTGTGCGCAAACCTTCACCGATAGCCAGAGGTTCAATGCCGGTGTGGTTGACATTGCGGCAAATCACTATAGTTCCTTTTTCCATACCCCGACGGATAAACTCCGGCGAAACACCTTCCGCCTTTGCACAAGCTTCCATTTCTTTTGAGATCAGCCCTTTACGGGCCATTTCCAGTTGTGTCATTTTTTCCTCCAAAAATACTTTGAAACGCTATCCAGCGTTAATTACACCTTGAAGAAGACGCTGCAATCATTTCCGCAACTTTTCGGCCGGACAGGAGCATTCCGCCGAAGATCGGCCCCATTCTCGGCCCGCCGAAAGCGGCATTCGCCGACATACCGGCCACATACACACCGGGGCAGATTTGCCTTGTATTTTCCAGCGTCAGTCGTTCGGCCTTTTCCGCCCACATGGAGCGTTCCCCCAGTAACTTTCCCGACGGTGTTGCAAGCTGCATGTCTGATTTCCTTTCTATCACCTTCAGGACTTCCGTGGCATGGCCTGTAGTATCAATAATATTGTTTGCTGCAATCGTCAGTGGATCGATATGCAGTCCGGCCATTTCGACCGGCGACCAGTTGATAACCAAACCGGTAACTCTTCCCTCCCGAATCATGACATCTTCCACACTCATACAATTAAAGATCGTAGCTCCCGCGCGTACAGCGTGAGAACAAATTGTTGTAATTGCTTCAATGGCATCAGCCGTATGGTAACCTTCCCGGTATTTCCGGGTACGAACACCAAATAAATCCAGGATATCTCTGGCTTCATCCTGGATAACGATTTCATTGAACATCATTCCTCCGCCCCACATACCTCCGCCCAGACTTAGTTTACGCTCAAAAAGAGCAACCTTTTTCCCGGAAGATGCCAAATAATAGGCGGCAACCAGACCGGACGGGCCTCCGCCGACGATGGCGACATCGACTTCAGTGGATAATAACAATTTTTCCGAAAATCTTTCAATAATCGCCCTGGAAATAACAATTTCATCTAAAACCATTTTAGTCCCCCTGAATATTATCTATAATTTTTTCAAAATAGTCAGCACTTTATTCACTACTTCGGCAGGATTCCGTCCCAGCAAACGAACCATCGGTTCTTTACCCCAGCCGCCCCGATCATAAATGATGTCCGGAATAATCCCGGATCGTTTCAGAACCTCATTGACTCCCCATTCCAGAGAGAAGCCTTCTTTATTCTTTTTTTCAGCCGGTTCGTTATTGCGATCAAAGGATTCCACGGCAAAACCGATCTGACGGCAGACATGAATGATTTCTTCCGAATATTTTATATTCATCGCACTGCGATAGGATTTATCGTATTGCATAACCGTTAAGATAATATGAGCAATATGCCGGGAAGCGCCAAACTCGGGATCGGCCAAGACACGCACCGAGTCGTGGAATCGGACAATCCTTCCGGGAAAACCGGCAACCTGCAATCCGGTTTCAGCACCGGCCATTGCATAGACCAGATTAGACTGCACCTCCGGAATAAGCCCGCCGCATTGATTTGCCGATAATATTTTTACCGCCTCCTGAAGATCATGTAAACACTCATTGCCCCGCCTTTTATCAGCCAAGACATTCACCGGCCCGTGCCCTTTCCCCAGAGACAGTGAATTTTTAATCGCTTCCGTCACCATAACCTTGGCCTGACCTGCGGCATTAGCTATGCTGCTCCCCAGGGCCAGACTTACCGCTAAAGCAGAGGCATAAGTGCAACCCGTACCATGAGAATCTTTTGTATCAATCCAGGCGGCCAAATACTCATAATACTTCTTGCCATCATAAAGAATATCAATAACACCTGCTTTTTTGCCGCCGGGCAGATGGCCGCCTTTGATAATCACATTTCGCACGCCGAACTTTTGAATCAACGCAGCCGCTTTTTTCATCCCGGAAACCGTTTTGATTTCCATCCCGATCAATTCTTCCGCCTCGGGAATATTAGGAGTAACAACCAGTGCCAGTGGAAGCAGTTTCTTCACCAGCGTCTGCCGTGCTTTGGTGAAGAGAAGATTTCTTCCGCCTTTCGCCAGCATTACCGGATCGACAACTACTTTTTCAATGCCATATTCCCTGATTTTTCCGGCAACAACACTGACAATACCAGCCGTGAGCAACATACCTGTCTTTACAGCGTCGGCACCGATATCGCTTAATACCGATTCCAACTGCCTGGCGACAAATGCCGGCGTCACCGGGAAAACACCCTGAACTCCCAGCGAGTTTTGCGCCGTTACCGCCGTAACCGCACTAAGGCCATATCCGCCGCAGGAGCCCACCGCCTTTAAATCGGCCTGAATACCGGCACCGCTGCTGGAATCCGACCCGCCAATACATAAAACTTTAACCGGTTTCATAATAATAGGTATCAACTCCAATTTGGAAACATTTTCTAAGCTCTCCGCGAAAAATATGCTTACAGAGATCCCGCATAGCTTCGCCCTGCATTCGTTGGGCTTCGCTTTCGGGATCAATTCCCCTGGCGCTTCAAACTTCACTCCGCTCGTTTTCAGCGAGTGTCATTGACTTTAACCGGCTGCATAATCATACGGCCTCCGGGAAAAAATCTTTTTGCCAGTATCTAACTACCAGAAGGCTGCCCGAATTCACGGAAATTGTTGCCGGAGAACCGACAATAACATTGCTGATACCCCGGACATTGTTAATTTCCAGTGTTTCTTTATCCAGAGGATACTGAAAACCACGCAGTACTATTCCCTCTGCGGGGGAACTTAAAGCAAACAAAGACACTGTCTGTCCGACCGCTCCCTGAAAAGACGTTTCTTTTTCCACAATAAATGTTTCACAATATTCATCAATCAAACTCGTTTTTATTCCTTCTTTGATACCAAGATTAAGCAGAAACAGATTAGCCAGAGCATGATCGATTCTACCACCCAACGCACTCCAGATTTCAATTTCTTCCGGTTTTAATTTCAGTGCATACTCCAAAGCCAGTTGAGTATCGGTGGCATCTTTGTGTGCCGGATATTTTAAAATTTTAACACCGCTCTTTTCATAATTTGCCAGTTGCAACTCATCTGCCGAATCCATATCACCGATAATTACATCGGGATGAATTTTTAACCGATCTAAATGACTAATCCCGCCATCACAACAAATTGTCAAAAAACTATCCATTGCGGCAATCCGTTTTTGAAAAAAAGCGGGATTTCCCAACCGTCCGCCGCTCACTATAATTATTTTTGAAGACATATTTTCTTCCCACACTATGTTCCGAAAGCGGGATAAATTCGACTAACCAATTCCGATACGCTATGCTTTCGGAATTGGAGTCTCATAACCACGGGTATTTTCAATACCCTCCGCTTACGCGGGATAAGTTCGACTAACCAATTCCGATACGCTATGCTTTCGGAATTGGAGTCTCATAACCACGGGTATTTTCAATACCCTCCGCTTACGCGGGATAAGTTCGACTAACCAATTCCGATACGCTATGCTTTCGGAATTGGAGTCTCACTAAAAAAGCCATATCCCTTTGTCCTCCTCCGGAATATGGCTTAAATTTAATTTTCCACTTGCTAATCCCTACGCCGGCATTACCCGGGTCAGGTTCAAAGGGTATAATCTCAGCCATATCCGGCACCCCTGAGATTTAAATCTATTACATTACTCTTCAAAAATCAATCGGTTTAATTCACAGTTTTTCCCATAATTATTTCCCTTGACGCTTCATAAACCCAATACTCTTGTTTCTCCTTGACTTCTGATTTCTCTTTTCTTAGCCTGTTTAAGAAAATATTATAAAAATTCAATTCCGGAGTTGTCTGCCCGATAAAGAGTTTACTAAAAATAAAACACAAATAAAATCATGCCAGCCGACATTCATATAAAAAAACATACTATTGCTTTTACAAATATACCGCCGGATATTGCCGAACCATGGGATAGTGCGATCTGGAAGGCGGCACCGGCACTCCAGGTATCCTGTTACCGGCAGGAAGGCAGTAATCATCACCCGCATACTCAGTGCAAATTGCTTTATGATCGGGAAAACATCTACGGGATATTCCGGGTCAGCGACAGGCATGTGCGCTGTATCCATACCGGATTTCAATCCGCCGTCTATAAAGACAGCTGCGTTGAATTTTTTCTGCAGCCGAAAAATGCCGGTGGTTATTTCAATTTCGAATTCAATTGCGGCGGAGCGCTGCTTGCATCATATGTTACCGATCCGACGCGCACATCCGGTACCGTCAGGGGATTTATTCCTCTGACGCCGGATGAAGATCTGCAGATAAAGCGCTCCACCACCCTGCCCCGTATAATTGAACCGGAGATTACCGGACATATTATCTGGTATCTGGAATTTTCTATTCCCTTTGCCGTACTGGAAAAATATGCCGGAGTGCTGACCGGAATCAGCGGAGAAATCTGGCGGGCTAATTTTTATAAATGCGGCAACGATACTTCCCATCCGCACTGGGGATCATGGTCTCCCCTCAGTGAATTAAATTTCCACCTTCCGGCTGAATTCGGAATAATTCGGTTTGCCTATCTTTGATTAAGTATCCGAACAATCAACTGAATAAGATTCCGACTGCGAGAAGTGCGCCGGTACGGGCAAGCAAAATGACGATTGTTTCTGGAGAATTAACTTTTTCCGGAGGATATTATTTTTTTCGGGTTACTGTCTTTTTTTCCGTTTCGATGACACGGACGAAATACTGTATATTTTTTTCCAGCACTTCAGCGGCCACCTTGTTGCCGCTGGTTAAAATTTTCCGAACGGATTCGAGTAAAGCATCTACTGATTTCTTATCACGGTAGGAAGCATCTTCCTCCCGAATACAAGAATCAGGCGGAATCTTTTTTTCGTCACCATTCAGCAGGTGTTCGATATTTATTTTTTCATCAATTGCCCATTGCGTGATGAGGGGCAGCAATGTTCCCCTTTTTTTCCGGTTACTGAAATCACTACCGGAGATATTCAATAAGACGGCAACGTCTTTATTGTTCTTTAAATTCCGGATGGATTTAATCCGGGTCAGTATTTCATTCAATTCACTATTCGTGATTTTTTTTCTTGACATAATTCACTAATCGTGTATTATATATTACCATCCATAGCTAAACGGCTTATAAGGTAACACTATGCATAAACTCAGATCTCTTATGTTTCAATACAGAGTGACCTACAAGCAAATAGCGACAGAACTGAAATGCAAACCCTCCACGGTCAGAGTCGTAGCCTGCGGTAAAGCCAACTCCCAAAGAATCCGGCAGGCTTTTGCCGACAAACTTCATTGCGAGGTAGCCGATTTATGGCCGGGAAAATCATCGCAATAAGCACATGCTTATTTTCTATCATAGCATCCATGTATGCACAACAAATATTGTAAGGATGATTTTCCGAAAAGATAAGTAAAGTTAAAGCGGAACCAGGCAATAAAAAGACAAAAAGCTTTTGGGGAGGTTGTCTTGTTTCATAGTCCCGGAAACAAAACTCCCTGTAATGTTTCCCTCCCACCTCCCCGAGAACAGGCGGGTCGAAAAGACTCGCCTGCTTTTTGTTAAATTATGCTGCTTAATTGATTTTTAACCTGCAGGAAAAAGCTGAAAGCATGAGTTCTCCGGGCACTTATTCCGACAAAAACCGCTCGATCATTGCAGATGTTTCCGCAATTAATCTGCCTGGATCTTTATCACTGAGAATAAAAGAAACGGCTTCAATATCCGCCGTAAACATCAGTTGCAGCATGTTGATTGTCTCCTGTCTTCGTTTATCAACTTTTGTTATGTTTCCGTAAGAGTCACCTGTCTGCTCATTCCGGCCGAAATCATCGATCAATAAGACTCGGGTGTAATCAAACGGCAGAGCATCCTTTACCGCCTGCCAGAATTGCTGTTTGTCCTTATGCCAGCCGATCCCGGCGGAATTGGCTACGACAAAGTTATTCCGGACATTATCGGCAAGTACCGCCGCCGTAATATTCCATTTCCCCAGATGCGCAATAATCGCTTCCGTTGCTTCGGCATAATGGTCGGTGGCAATAACCACCTGTACGAAATTATTCTGAGACAGTTTTTCCAGAATACCCCGCCAGGAGTCATCAATCCGGGAACAATCAAGATAAGCGTCAACAAAGCCGGATACCGCCCGGGATATTTCCGGCTCGGCCGTCCTTGTTTTTTCCGGCAATAGTTTGTAAATGCATTCCTGCATTATTGTCTTGTAGCCCGCCGGTGTCGTGCTGCCTTTGATCCAGGATTCATTGATTATCTTCCAGAACAAGCCGGTACTGTCTACACCAAGGGCAAAAAGTCCGCTTGTCCTCAGCTGCCGCAGCAAATTATCGGAACGGGAAAACGAGACGGCCTCAAGACTCAAGGTTCCGGAATAATCGAAAACAATCAGTTTATTCCGCAAATTTTATCTCCTCATTAACAAAGCCGTATCTATAATGGATTTCAATTTGCGGGCTGCCGCCTCCGGCTCAGAGGAGGCACATATCGCCGAGACCACGGCCAGGCAATCGGCCCCGGCCGCAACAACCTCACGGGCATTGGATTCATTGATTCCGCCGATCGCCACCAGCGGATGACGGCTGAAACTTTTTATTTTGGCAAGGCCCGCCAGTCCCCAGACACCCTTGGTATCGGTCTTGGTGGGGGTAGCAAAAACCGGACTGACGCCGATATAACTCACACCAAGTTTCTGGCTTTCTTCCACATCATCCCACGTCTCCACGGACAGTCCGATAATCGCCTTGTCTCCCAGAAGCGACCGGGCAACCGCATAAGGCATATCATCCTGACCTACGTGGACACCATCCGCTCCGCTGGCCTGAACAACATCAATGCGATCATTGATAATCAGCGGAACTTTATATGGCGTCAGAAGCTGTTTTATCCTTCGCGCCTCTTCTACAAAAATTCTTGTGGAAATGTCTTTTTCCCTCAACTGCACATAAGCGGCACCGCCTTTTACCGCCTGCAAAACAACATCTTCCAGAGATTTTTGCCCGCAAAGAGGGCGATCTGTAACCAGATATAATCCCTGCATTCCTATTCCTCCATTTTCAGCCGTTGTTTAATATCATCAGCAGACAGGCGATAAAGATTATCCAGAAAATGCATTTGCAGGCTGCCGGGGCCTTTCGCCTTTCCGGCCGCCATTTCCCCGGCAATACCCATTACAGCCATAGCACCGGCTGTTGCCGCAAAGAAGGATTTTTCCACAGCAGCAAAAGCCCCGCAGAGAGCCGATGCCGTACAGCCAAGGCCGGTAACCCGGGTCATCAGAGGGTGGCCGTTTCCCACCCTGGCAATCTTTTTCTCTTCCACAATATAATCCGTCGCTCCGCTTACGCAAACCACACACTTGTATGTTGCGCTGATTTTTTGCGCGATGGCAATTGCCTTATCCGCTGAAGCGGCGCTGTCCACACCCTTTGTTTTTGTTTTGTCATCGGCAAGCGCCATTATCTCCGAGGCATTTCCCCGGATGATGGCCGGAGGATTACGGGCAATCAGCTCGCGGGCGGTTCTGGTGCGCAAACTTGTGGCACCAGCTCCCACCGGATCAAGAATAACCGGAATATTTTTTCTGGCGGCATGATGCATGGCATCAAACATGGAAGATATCCATTTTTCGCTGAGAGTACCGATGTTGATCACCAGAGCCTGGGCAATGCCGACCATTTCTTCCATTTCTTCCCCGGCATGTGCCATGACGGGCGAAGCGCCGATGGCGAGAAGCGCGTTGGCCGTATTGTTCATTACCACATAATTGGTAATGTTGTGGACAACAGGTGCCTTACTGCGAATTTTCTCCAACAAACTGTAAATTTCCGCTGCGGTAATTTTCATAATTCCCCCACTTTCCTTAATTTTATTTAATTCATGTGTAACAAATCAATCCCTATCTGCCGGCGTAAAATAAAAAACCCTTTCCATCCGCGTAGGGTGGAAAGGGTCACTGTCCGGTCTATCTTTTCCCTACACCGGCATTATCCGGATCAGGTTCGACGGGTATGATCTCAGACATCGCTAAACAGATGCCACCCCAATTTTCATCCTAACTAGCAATATAATTTAAAATTGTCAATGACCAGGAGCAAATTATCCGACGATATTTTTTATAAATATTTTAATTTTATCTTGTAGCGATGCAGCAAACCATGTCTTCGCTTTCTTGAAATTTACACTTTTGCCAGTGCCTGCTCAATATCCGCCAATATATCATCGATATGTTCAATACCGACGGAAAGACGAATGAAATCAGGAGTAACACCTGTCGCGAGTTGTTCTTCCGGCGTCAATTGCTGATGGGTCGTCGATGCCGGATGAATTGCCAGGGACTTCGCGTCACCGATATTGGCCAGATGCGAAATCAACTGCACCGAGTTAATAAATTTTTTTCCCGCTTCCCTACCGCCTTTTATACCGAAACCGATAATTGCTCCGGCTCCCCTGGGCAGATACCGGGCAACTCTGTTTTTCTCGGGGCTGGCAGGAAGTCCCGGATAATTCACCCAGCTTACTTTCGGATGTTTTTCCAGAAACCCGGCTGCCCTGAGTGCATTTTCGCAATGCTTAGGCATCCGCAGATGCAGCGTTTCCAGCCCCTGCAAAAACAAAAAAGAATTAAACGGCGAGAGCGCCGGACCCAGATCGCGCAGAAGAACTAAACGTGCTTTAATGATATAAGCCTGATTTCCAAAGGCTTCAACAAAATTAATCCCATGATAACCGGGATCAGCCCCGGCAATCAGCAGAAATTTGCCGTTCGTCCAATCGAATTTCCCCGAATCAACTATAAGGCCTCCCAGGGAAGTACCGTGTCCGCCGATAAATTTCGTTGCCGAATAGACGACAATGTCCGCACCAAAATCAAAGGGGCGCAACAGATATGGAGAGACCGTGTTATCCAGAACAAACGGTATACCATGTTTGTGTGCCAGAGAGGATATACCATCGAGATCGGCCACGTCGAGCTTCGGGTTCCCTATGGATTCGGCATAAACGGCTTTCGTTTTGGGATTAATCGCCTTTTCCATAGCCTTTAAATCATTAGATTTTACAAAGTTGACTTTAATACCCATACGGGGAAAAGTATAATGAAAAAGGGTATATGTTCCTCCATAAAGATTATCCGCCGAAACAACTTCATCGCCGGCCTGGGCAATATTAAGAAGTGCCAGCGTAATCGCCGATTGCCCGCTGGCCACAGCCAGCGCCCCTACTCCTCCTTCGAGTGCGGCAATTCTTTTTTCCAGAACATCCGTTGTCGGGTTCATGAGCCTTGTATAGATATTGCCGGTCTCCGTAAGTGCAAAAAGCCGGGCCGCGTGATCGGTATCCCTGAAATTGTAAGAGGTCGTCTGATAAATGGGCACGGCTCTTGCTCCGGTTGCCGGATCGGCTTCCTGACCGCCATGTAAAACCAAAGTTTCTATTTTTAATTTATTATCGATTTTACTCATTGCTTATTCCTTTCCCGCGAATAACCTCCTCGATTACGCCTCCTCCCAACACCTCATCACCATTATACAGCACAACCGCCTGTCCCGGCGTGATTGATTCCTGAGCTTCCTCAAAGATAATCCGCAACTTTTCTCCTTCTGTTATAACTTTGCAGCGCGCCGGTTTCTTCCGGTAGCGTATTTTCACTTCCGCTTCATCCGGCAGTCCGGCAACCAGTAAATTAATATCACCGGCGACAAGGCCAGCCGAGAACAAATCTTTTTTTTCACCTACAACAACTTTATTTCTTACGGCATCGATTTCCACCACATAAAGAGGCGTTTTGGCGCTGATACCCAAGCCGCCGCGCTGGCCTATGGTATAAAAAACGATGCCCTTGTGCTTCCCTAAAATCCGGCCGGACCTGTCAACAATATCCCCCCCTGCAACAGGCACTTTTCTTTCCCTAAAAAACTGCCCGTAACTATCCTGTGTCACAAAGCAGATATCCTGGCTTTCGGCCTTATGGGCCACATGCAGACCGGCTTTTCGGGTAAGTGACCGGACTTCTTCTTTGGTCAGATCTCCCAGCGGGAAAAGAATGGATGATAAATCATCTCTTTTAATCGGATAAAGAAAGTAAGTCTGGTCTTTAATCCGGTCTTTGGGACGAAGCAAATGAAAGCTTCCCCCCTGCTTTTCAATCCGGGCATAATGGCCGGTGGCTAAATAATCAAATCCGATACCGCGGGCTTTGCCTAAAAGCGTTCCGAACTTCAAATAACGGTTGCAGTCTACACAGGGATTCGGCGTCCGGCCGCATAAATACTCGGCGGTAAATTTATTAATAATGCGTTCTTCCATTTCCGATGCAAAATCAAAAACAAAGTGCGGAATTCCGAGCTCGTCGCAAACACGTTTGGCATCGTCAATAGCATCAAGCCCGCAACAACGCGTGCGATCGCCCTCCTCACGAACACCCAGGCACATGGTCACACCGGTTACATCATAACCTGCTTCTTTTAACAGGAGAGCCGCCGCCGAAGAATCGACGCCGCCGCTCATGGCTGCAAAAACTTTCTTCTTCATTTCATTTCCACGGATATCCGAAATTACCGGACATTTTTATAATATTGCTGCTCCTCTGCGGAGTTTAGTTGGAGAAAGCACGCTTTTCCAAATATTGCTATTTCATCATTTCCAAGCAATATATCATAGTTTTACAGCTATTGCCCCTGCCCAATATTTTTGTCAAGAATTTTCCCAATATCTTTTGCCGATACGAAAATATCTGATTGTGTGTTCGTTGCACAAATTGTCGGTTACCCTTGCCGGGACGGACTTAATCTGATAGAGTGCAACAAAGTCTAATATCGCTAATATTTTCGTATTCACCGATTTATCAGGATGAAAAATGCGCCGGTTTATCAGTATCTGTTTTCTGCTTATTATTTTCTGGAGCCTTCACGGCTGCGCACTCATCAAACTGCGGGAGGATGTTCAGTTTTCCAAGGATTCCTGTCTGCTGTTCGGTGAGATCGTCAGCCCATCTCCTTTAAAAAAACCCATTGTTGTCGTTGCCTACGGTAACAACAATGGTATTGTAACTATTGCCGATTACTCCGTGTTATCCGGGCCCGGCCAATATGAAATACTGGTTCCGGACGGAAACTATGAACTTTTTGCCTTTGAAGATAGTAACGGCGATTTTTCCTACAACCGGGGTGAATGGGCCGGCTATTTCGGGAAACCCGATAAAGTAAAAACTCAGGCCGGTGGCGCTGTCTTCGGGCTGGATATTCTTCTGGCTGCAAAAGCAAAACAGCCGGTTTCGTCTTTTGCCAATGTGCTCATTGAATTTTCCGGTGGAAAAAGAAAACCATCGACATCCGCGGGCGCTTTGGCTGATATTACTGATCCGGTATTTTCCGCCGAAATGGGTATTGCCGGTTTCTGGACGCCGCTCGAATTTTTTAAACGGGCGGGCTGCAATATTTATTTTCTGGAACCTTACGATGCAAAGAAGATTCCGATTCTTTTCGTCCATGGCGCAGCGGGCTCACCTCAGGATTGGTTTTATTTCATCAAAAACATTGACCGCGCGCGTTATTCACCCTGGGTTTTTTATTATCCATCCGGTGCACGGCTGGATACCATATCATTCATTCTGCGCACGAAGCTTTACGAACTTTACAGAAGATATGAATTCGAATCACTCTATGTTGTCGCGCACAGCATGGGAGGACTGGTCTCCCGTTCCGCCATTCTCGAAAAAGATAATTTTCACGATTCTTTAAATCTCTTTGTTTCTATTTCCACACCCTGGGGTGGTGAGGCACGGGCGAAAACGGGTGTCGATAATTCACCCGCGGTTATTCCCAGCTGGAAAGATGTAGTGCCGGACAGTGAATTCATCAGGCGGGTGTTTGCCGCAAAAATCGACTCCTCGATACATTACTACTTGTTTTTCGGGCACAGGGGCGGCGGCAGTCTGTTTCGGCCCAACAATGACAATACGGTTACTCTGGAGAGCATGCTGGATTTAAGAGCACAGGCCGATGCCCTCAAAGTTACCGGCCTTAATGAAGATCATATCAGTATTCTTTCCAGCCCGGAAATGATGGCTCAATTTAAAGCCGTTCTGGCCAGTACGGAGGCAAACAGGGGAAAGACTCATGCCCGTTCCAAAGGCTACGTAAATGTTCAGCATGCTTTTGATCCGCCGGATATAAAAATCCCCTCCCAGATGGCTCTTGTGCTTGCTCCTGCCGGAACCGAAGAACGGGAAACCCAGCTCAAAATCAATCCCTTTCTGCCGCAGCAGGAAACAGGAGCTATTGTCCCCAAAAAATATGATGTAAGTCTTTGTGCTTTAGGCTTTAAAACCGAACCGGATAAAATAACTCTGGATATAAAGCCGGGAAAGATCGAGGAAGCGCGATTTACATTAAAACCGCAGGGAATGGTTGCCGGTGTTATAGCAGCCTCAACATCTGCTGATGACAGCTTCTGGGGTTTTGATAAAGATTTGCCGGAGCACGTGAAAATCCGCAAAATTAAATTGACGGGCACAGGACTTGAGCGGAGTCTCGTTCCCGTAAACACAATGAGCGACCGGCAGGTGCTCGCGACATTTCTTTCCTCCAGAGATTTTGCGTTTAAAAATCAATTTGCTTTTTTCGATGTTCCGGCGGGCGTTTATGATCTGGAAATTGATGCCGAAGGCTGCAAAGCTTTCCGGATAAAGGTCAAATCCCAACCCGGCGAATTTGTCCCAACATCATCGTTCCGTCTTGTATTGCAGTAAAACATTCATGAATCAAATCCCCGATCAAAACGTATTGCGGATACAACCGTGCTCAGTAGAGAAGTTGTCTGTAGCATCCCTATGGCCTGTTGCTCAAAAAGTTACCTCTTTTGCCACGTCCTTTGAAACGTTTTTGCAATGAATCTTGGCGAAGTGAAAGATCAGCGACTTCAATTGTTGGAGCCGAAGGCGAGTTTTGAAGGCGCCTCACACAAGCCGTAGAATTCATCAAAAACGTTTCCGGTAAGTGCAAAAGAGATTCGGGCAACAGGCCGTCTATTCTTTACATTGCGGCACAGTCTCCCATGCGGTAATTTGTATGACGGCGTGTCCGGTAAGCTATTGGATGGTCGGATTACCGGCCGGACTTGCGTCTCCGGCGGTTCAGTTTATCCAGATAGATGTAGAAAACAGGAGTTACATATAAGGTGAGCATTTGCGAAAAAAGCAGTCCGCCGACCACCGCCACCCCCAGCGGCTGACGGGAAGATCCACCCGCACCGAAGCCGATGGCGATAGGCAGCGCACCCAAAAGCGCCGCCATTGTCGTCATCATAATCGGGCGGAAGCGGATAATACAGGCCTGGTATATTGATGCTTCCGCATCGAGATTTTCTTTTTTCTCCGCTTCGAGAGCAAAATCAACCATCATAATACCGTTTTTCTTGACCAATCCCACCAGCATGATGATTCCGACAAAGGCATAAATATCGAGTTCCAGGTTAAAGACAAGCAGTGAAAGAATCGCCCCGAATCCTGCAAGCGGCAGAGCCGAAAGAATCGTGACGGGGTGAATGAAGCTTTCATAAAGAATGCCCAAAACAACATAAATGATAAAAACGGTTACCAGGAGCAGAAAGCCGAGATTGCCGAAGGACTGGCTGAAGGCCGCACCTGCACCTTCAAACTGGCCGGTTATATTGGCCGGCAATTCCGTGCGCGCCAGACCGTTTATCGCCTCCATTGCCTTATCAATCGGATACCCTTCGCGGAGATTAAATGAGATGGTGGCGGAAGGAAGCTGCCCGGAATGATTCACCGATAAAGGGACAACTTTTTCTTCGATCCGGGCGATGGTGGAAAGCGGAACCAACTTGCCCTTATCGGATTTGATGTACAACTTGGCAAGAGCCGACGGATCACGGCGAAACTCCTCGGCCAGTTCCAGATAAACGTAATATTCATTGCTGGTCGAGTAAATTGTGGATACCGACCGCGAACCGAAGGCGGAAAAAAGCATTTCCTGAATTTTGCTGAAGTTCAATCCCAGTGCGGCCGCTTTTTCCCTGTCTACTTCAATCTGGATTCTGGGACTCTTGACCTGCACATCGGATTGCACATCGGCCAGCCCCGGCAGGGCGGCCATCTTGTCTTTCATCCGTTCGGCATAAGTATACAGTTCACTCAGGTTATTCGTTTGCAGAGTAAACTGCCAGGCGGCATTGGTGTGCCTTCCCCCCACACTGATGGGCGGCGGGTTGAAGGGAAACGCCATAACTCCCGGAACGGAATTAATTTCCGGACGAATCCTGTTGATGATCTGATCTACCGACTCCTTGCGCTTACTCCCTTCGTTGAGCGTAATGAGAGCAAATCCGCTGTTGTTGCTTCCGCCGCCGACATAGGCAAATACCGCCTTGGTATCAGGCTCTTTGCGCAGCATGCCGTTGATGATTTCCTGATGCGCCACCATGTAATCGAAGGAAACCCTGTCATCGGCCTGGCTTGCCACCAGGAAATAATCCTGATCCTGCGAGGGAATAAATCCTTTTTTAACCATCATAAAGAGAAAAACCGAAGCGGCTATCGTTACCAGAGTGAAGAGGAGAGCCCAGCGGCGATGCACCAGCACCCATTTCAGGCTCCGGCTGTAGAAATCCAGCATGCCTTCGAATATGCGTTCCGAAAATTCATAAAAACGCCCCTTCTTTTTTTCGGTAACTCCTTGGAGCATCCGGCTGCACAGCATGGGCGTCAGGGTAAGCGAAATGATACCGGAAACCAGGATCGCCACACCAATACTCACGGCAAATTCGCGGAACAGGCGTCCGATAATTCCGCCCATGAAAAGAATCGGAATAAAAACCACAATCAGCGAAAGTGTCATGGAAAGAATCGTAAAGCCGATCTCCTTGGAACCGATGAGCGATGCCTCCATCGCCGATTCGCCCATTTCCATGCGCCGGATAATATTCTCCATCATGACGACGGCATCGTCCACGACAAAACCGACTGATAGCGTAAGTGCCATCAGCGAGAGGTTGTTGAGGCTGTAACCCAGCTTATACATTACGGCAAAAGTGGCGATAATGGAAAGCGGCACGGCAATACCCGGGATGATCGTCGGCTTCCAGGAGCGGATAAAAAGAAAGATAACCAGAATAACGAGTCCGATCGTCAAAAGCAGCGTAAACTGAACATCTTCGATGGACTCATTAATATAGACGGACTGGTCGTAAAGCAGAAAGATTTCGATCGCCTTGGGCATCATAGCGGTAAGCCGCGGCACGGCTTTGCGAATATCCTCGGCGATCCGCACCGTGTTGGAGCCGGGTTGTTTGGAAATGGCCAGCACAATCGCCGTATACTGCTTGTCTCTGGTCAAAAACCAGAGTTTGGCCTTTTCATAATCCACGCCGTCAACGGCGCGGCCGATATCTTCGATGCGGACGGGGTTCCCGTTTTTCCTTGTGATGACCAGTTTGTTGTATGCGGCAGCCGATGTCAGCTGGCCTCCGGAATCGAGTGTGACATTCTGGTAGTCACCGTCGAGCGATCCGCCCGGCATATTGACATTATTGAGTTTAACGGCATCGGCGACTTCATTTAAACCGATGCCTTTGGCCGCCATGGCGTCGGGATCGATCTTGATGCGGAAGGCCTTTTTCTGCGACCCCATAACTTTGACTTCCGCAACACCGTCGATCGTGGAAAGATATCCCGTCACAAAAGATTCGGCATAATCCTGAACTTCCGACATGGGCATGCTCTCGGAAGTCATAATAAAATACATGATCGGCTGATCGGCGGGATTAGTTTTCTTGTAGGTGGGCGGATTGGGCATGGTTGTGCTGTCCGGCAGGAGCCCGCGGGAGGCGGAAATTGCCGTATTAACATCCTGCGCCGCGGCATCAATATTTTTTTCCAGAGAAAATTGCAGGGTGATGGTGGTCTGCCCCAGCGTGTTTTGGGAAGACATTGATTCCAAACCGGCGATTTTAGTAAATTCTTTTTCGAGCGGCGTGGCGACGACTGAAGCCATAGTTTCGGGGCTCGCGCCCGGTACGTTTGCCGTCACCTGTATCGTCGGATAATCAACGTTGGGCAGATTATTGATCGGCAGGCTGCGATAGCTGAAAATACCGAAAAATAAAACGCTCACCATGACCAGAATGGTCATAACCGGCCTGCGTATCCATGCTTCCGACAAGTTCAAAGTGTTTTTCCTGTTCTGTTATCTGGATTTTTTACTATCCTGCGCCGCCACCACTTTAAAGCCTTCCCGCAATTTGAAGTGGCCGTCGGTTACAACGAGATCACCGGCTTTGACACCGCCCGCGATAACCGCTTCCTTGCCGTAAAGCCTGTCCACAACAACCGGACTTCTGCGGACCGTCTTATCCGCCCCGACAACGAAAACATATTTGCTGTCCTGCGCTAATTGTACTGCGGCAGCAGGCACTACGACGGCACCCTGCTCGATTGTCAACCACAGGCTGACATTTACGAACTGTCCCGGCCACAGAAATCGGTCCGCATTGGGAAAAAGCGCTTTTAGCTTGATAACACCCGTTTCCGGATCAACCGTGTTATCGATAAACTCCAGTTTTCCGTCTTTTTCACCTTCACTATAGCCGGAAAGACTTGCTTTAACGGCCAGAGACCCCGTGGCGTTGTATTTCTTTATTTCCGGAAACCATTTTTCCGGTACGGTAAATTTTACGTAAACGGGAACCATTTGATTGAGAGAAACAAGGCTTGTGGAATTGGCGGTGACAACAGTGCCTTTATTAACCTGATAGGCACCGGCCCGTCCGTCGATCGGTGCCCGGACGGAACAATAGGTCAGTTTGAGTTTGGCATCTTCCACCGCCGCCTTGCAGCTGGCTACAAACGCCTCCTGAACGGCCGCACTGGTTTTGTTTTTATCATATTCCGATTTGGATACCGCACCTTTTTCCATGAGAAAGTCATACCGGGCGGCTTCGGCCTCATAGTTTTTAAGCTGCGCCTGCTCTTTGGCAAGTGTGGCCTCGGCTTTGCGCAATTCTTCTCTAAAGGATGAAGGATCGATGGTGAAAAGGAGGTCGCCCTTTTTCACATCCTGACCCTCCCGGAAAGAAATATCCTGAATCTGGCCGGTAACCAGGGGAGCAACGGTAATCGAACGGTAAGCTTCCACGGTGCCCACTGTCGTTATTTCGACCGGCACATCCTTTTTAACCGCCTGCGCCATATGGACCGCTACTTCCGGATAACCAGTCTGCGCCTGTTCCCCTTTCCCGCAGGCTAAACAAAGCAGGAATATTAAAACTGCACTACTGAAGTGTAATAATCGCGATTCTTTCATTTGTTATCGTCCTATCGCCTTTTCCAAATTCGCTTCTCCCTTTTTATACTCGTAGAGAGATTTAATGTGCTTTAATTTCGCATCGCCATAGGAAACAGTGGCATCCGTTACTTCGAGCGGGGTGTTCAGCCCTGCTTCATATTTCAGATTGGCCAGTTCCAGATTTTCCGTCGCCTGCCGCACCTGCAGTTCGGTATCGGTAATGCTTTGCGAGGCTTTGGCCATATTCAGCCAGGCTTTACGGACTTCCATATTTATCTGCAGTTTCTGCGCTTCAATTTTGGCCTGAATTTTTTTGATCTCCGCATTTTTTTCCGCGACCTTGTTTTTTGTCGCAAAACCTTCAAACAGATTTAGCGAGAGGTTGATGCCGACATTCCAGCCGGAAGATAAAGGATATTCACTCCCGTCGGTAGTATAGCCCGCCGTTCCGTTAATGCTGGGGTAATATTCGCGCCTGGCCGCCTCGAGTGCCTGCCTGGCCGCCTCCAATTGCTGCGTAAGCGACCGCAGATCCGGACGCCGCTCATAGGCCTGAGTGAGTGCTTCCTCCAGATTGATCCCGGCCTTCCGGTATTCCAGATTATCTACAAGGTCATAAACCGGAGCTTCAAAAATGCCCATGGCGTTATTTAAAGAAACCACGGCGAGCTGGAGATCATTTTCCGATTGCAGCAGATCCAGTTTGGCATTGCTCAAATCAACTTCCGCCTTGGTCACATCATAGCGCGATTTCGTCCCGGCCTGATAAAAAAGGCGCGCCTTTTCACTGTGGAGCCGATATTTTTCCACCTTTTCCTCATTAACCGCCCTTTCCCGCTTGGTCCGCAAGAGTTCATAGTAGGCTTCCCGGACAGCGTTAATTACCGTTCGGGTATTGTCGTCAATATCCGCAAGAGCCGATTCATAATAATAGCGGCTCGTCGCCACTGTCGCCTCTCTTTTGCCGAAGTCATAAATCTTTTGCGTAAGAGTCACCCCCGCGGCATAACTGTTCCGGTTAGGCGTAATGGTCGTATAGACATCGTCATCATTTTTATAGATCTTGTTATAGCGTGTATATCCGGTGGAGGAGAGATCAACCCGGGGATAGTATTCTTTTTTGGCCTGCTCCCAAAGCGCTTCTTTGGCACTGGCACTGAAATTGTAATAAAGCCGGTCGGGATGATACTTAAGGGCAATTTCCACGCAGCGGTCCAGGGAAAGATTTTCCCCTTCCCGGATAACCGCATCCTGCGGGAAAACATAACCTGAGGAAAGAATTATAAAAGAAAATGTCAGAAAAAAGATTTTTTTCATCCGGGCCTGGCAATCCTGCTTATTTTATTCAGAAACTGCGGCAAGAGTATATTTTTATTGGCAAGACGTGTCAACAGAAAACAAAAACCAGATAATGATTTCTTCCTACTAACCGTAACTATCGGCATTAACACTAGTAAAACATGCAAAAAGTTGCTAAATGCTTTCGGTATGGCGGAAAAGATAATTATTGTAAAAAACGTAAGCAAGAAGTTCCCTAAAATACTGGCATTGAACAACCTTAGTTTTGAGGTTGAGGCACAAACATGTTTTGGTTTTCTCGGACCTAATGGGGCGGGCAAATCAACGATGATGAATATCATCTACGGCAAATGCACCAGAGATAAAGAACCGGAAAGCCGGATGAGTATCTTCGGCTATGACCCGAAGCATGAAGAGCTAAAGATTAAATACCTCGCAGGCGTCGTACCGCAGGATAATAATCTCGACGATGAGTTGAATGTTATCCAAAACCTGATGATCTATTCAAAATTCTACGACATCGAAGCCAAGGTTGCGAAAAAACGGATTTCTTATCTGCTGGATTTTCTGGAACTCTCCGAAAAGGCAAATTCACGGATAACGGAGCTCTCCGGTGGAATGAAGCGCAGGCTGGTAATAGCCAGAGCGCTGCTGAATAATCCGCGTCTGCTGATACTCGATGAACCGACAACCGGACTCGATCCGCAGGTAAGGCATCTGATATGGGATAGACTGCGGCTTTTGAAAAAAGAAGGAACTACAATACTATTGACGACGCATTACATGGAAGAGGCCTTTCAGATATGCGATACAGTGATGATAATGCACAATGGTCAGCGGATACTGGAAGGACCGCCGAGAGAACTATTGTCGAAGAATATCGAGAAATATGTACTGGAATTGTTGGATGCCGATGCGATGCAAGACCTGTTTAATGGCGCCCTGCAAAAGCACGTGCGGATTGACCGGTCGCAGCATGTGCTGCGGCTGTTTTCCAATGACTTCGAATATCTGAGAACGCTGGCCGGTTCTATGGCCGGCGAAAATTATTATCTGCGGCAAACTAACCTGGAAGACGTCTTTCTGAAGACGACAGGGCGGGGACTCAATGAAACCCAATGATATGATAGCTCCTCCTCTATACTGGCGTCTGTTCAGCGTATGGTACCGGCACACACGGGTTTATACGAAAAACATCTTCAGCAACGGATTGCCGCCATTTTTGGAACCCCTTTTATTTCTGGCGGGTATCGGACTCGGTTTGGGCACCTACATAACACAATCAATGGAGGGGCTTGGTTATTTAGAATTTCTGGGAACCGGATTATTAGTAACAGCGGCGATGTTCACAGCAGCGTTCGAATGCAGCTACGGCACATTAATCCGGCTGCAATTCGATAAGGTGTATGACGGGATGCTGGCGGCACCACTGACTGCCAATGACCTGATTGTCGGTGAGATCATCTGGGCGGGAACAAAAGGATTATTTTTCTCTTTTGCCGTTCTTTGCATCCTGACTTCCTTTGGTGTGATCCATCTTCCCTACAGCCTGCTTGCTCCGCTGGTTGGATTTCTGACCGGTATGATGTTTGCAGCGCTCTCGTTATTGATAACTTCATTTGTGCGGACGATCAATCAGCTCAATTTCTATTTTACCGGTTTCATATCACCGATGTTCTTTTTTTCGGGAGTAGTATTTCCCATAAGCAATCTGCCCGATTATATTCAACCACTGGTCGAAATTTTACCGCTGACCCATTCCGTGCGCATTGTACGAGCCGTCTGTGTGAACCATTACCAAATGATTCACCTGTGGGACTTATTTTATATGGTCGTGTTCATCGTTATTATCGGATTCTTCGCGGTAAGAAGACTGCGTAAAAGAATGGTAAACTAATCAAATAGTCGGCTACCCATAACGGCTTCCCTCGTTTTCTTTTTATCAAGGCCGCTTTTACCGACAACGGAGGCAATCCCATCCGGGTTGCCGATATGACAGAAGATTCAGCCATAATCGGAAAATATTCTAAAATCGACCATACTTTTATTTCACCGGTTATCTCTTCTGCGGGATGATCTCGATCCAGTAATCGTCCGGATCATGGATAAAGTAGATTCCCATCGCTTTGTTTTCAAAGCAGATGCAACCCATTTTTTCATGCCGGGCATGAGCGGCGGCAAAATCATCCACTTTGAAAGCCAAGTGAAATTCGTTGTCACCCAGATTGTAATGCTCTTTTCTGTCTTTCAGCCAGGTGAGTTCCAACTGATGCGGCATTTTGCCGTCACCAAGATAGACAAGGATGAAACTTTTATCCGGCGGCTCATAGCGCCGCATTTCCGTAAGATTCAGAGCTTCCTTATAGAAGGCCAGACTTTTCTCCAGATCAAGCACATTGAAATTATTATGGGCGAAAGTAAATTGCATATCCTTGCCTCCTTACTTATGTTCCCTGTTGTCATTCTCCGACTTGATCGGGGAATCCAGAAATTCTTGATGGCATAAAACCATGACTATTGACGGCCTCGATATTCCTCACGATAATTGCGTTTCAATCAAATTAATAATTTCATTATTCGGCGGAATATCCGACATGGAATGACCGTAGTGAACAAACCTTACCTTTCCGGATTTATCAATCAGAACTTGCGCGGGAAGTCTTCCCAGCTTAAACAATTTGACTTCCTGACCATACAATTTCAGAATCCGGTGCTCCGGATCGGGCAAACCGATGAAGGGTAAATCTTCTTTTGCCCAGTAGTCCCGGAAAGCTTCGGCCTTCTCCGGTCCGGCAACTATGATTTCCGTATCCAGCTTGACAAACTGCTCATAATCCCGGCGCAACTGCGCCATGTGCGCGCGGCAGAATGGTCAGAAAAAACCGCGGTTAAAAACCACCAGGACATTTTTTCTACCGGCAAACTGGGAAAGAGATACGCTCTTGTCTTCAAAATCGGTCAGCGTAAAATCCGGCGCCGGGACATCGAGTTCGATTCTGGACATATTGATTGCCTTCTTGATTTTCTATTTTGACAAGAAAAGGTCGGGGACGCCCCCCAGCGTTCCCCCTGGCTCTTTCAACGCCCTGATTAAAGTGTCTACTGACTAGCTTTTTCCTGCTATCCTTATTTCGCTTTTTTACCATCTGGGTATCTCCTGTTGTTTTTGGTTTATTCGCATATCCTTTATACAACAGTTCCCCAGATGGATTATTTAATTTTTAAACTATGACGTGCAGGATTGAGGTAATAAGTTAAGAGCGCCTCTATTACTGTTTCCTCAACTAACGAACCTTCTAGTAATTTACAATTTTAAGGGCGTCCCGCTAGTTGCCCCCTCAATACCGGAAAGAAAAAGATAACTGGATTCCCCAGTCAAGCTGGGGAATGACGGAGGGAGGTTGTCATTCTGAATCCCGCAGCAGCGGGGTGAAGAATCTAATAACAAAACAGGGGGTTGCAACCCCTTGTTTAACAACGAGAGATTCTTCGTCACCCAGGTTCCTCAGAATAACATATGGAAATAATTTTGCCGACTCCGGCATTCATGTGCATTCTCTGATTGACTGAGGCCGGTATTTCTTCCGGGTGATGAGTAACAAAGATCAGCGTTTTATCGCGGCAATACCAGTCCAGAAGCCGGTTGGTGCGCCGGATCAATTGCTCATCGAAATAATGGTATGGCTCGTCAAGTATCAGCATTTCCGCATTTTTGATGAGCGCCCGGATTAGGAGGACAATGCGCTGTTCGGTTTTGGAAATCCGCTGAAAGTAGCGCCGGGAAAGATCATTAAGAGAAAAATAGGTAAAGAACGATTGCATGGATTGTTTTTCTTTGTCACTCAAATGAGCTTTAGCGAGCATCGTATCGTTCAATCCTGATGTAACCACCTGGGTGCAGGTCAGGGCTTTGGTAAAATACAAATGAAGCTCCGGCGACAAGAACCCGATTTGTTCCTTAATATCCCAGATGGTTTCGCCTGATCCTCTCCGCCGATCAAAAAGATAGATTTCTTTTTCGTAGGCCTGAGTGTTGTCCGCCGTAATCAAACTGAGCAGTGTGGATTTTCCTGAACCGTTGCCGCCGGTAAGTGCCCATTTCTCACCTTTGCGGACAGTCCAGCTGATGTTGTCCAGGACTCGCTTTCCCTCATATTCAATCGTTACGTTACGGAGGGCGACCGCAAACTCATAAGAACGGGGTATTGGATGCAACAATTTAGGATAAGTGTCAGTAGCGGCTGATAATTCCGAAGTTGATTTTTCTTCCGGCAGTTCATCTTTGGGCCCGGCTCTTTTTACCTGAAATTTTTCCAGTTCCAGCACATGGGTTACACAGGTGGGCAGATCCCGTAAATGGTTGATGAGGAAGATGATCAGCTGCCCGCGCGCCGCAAGCAGCGTGAGCTTTTCGTCCAATACTTTTCTGCCTTCCATATCGAGGCCCGTAAAAGGATTGTCGAGGATCAGAAGAGACGGCTTTTGCATCAGTGCTTCCACGATTAATAATTTGCGCATCTGCCCGTTGGATAGTTTGATACAGGCGGAATTTTTAAATTCAGCAAGATGAAAGGTCTCGAGCAATTCATCGGCGATGGCGCTATTGGATGGATCGATATTCAGGTATTCGGCGACTGTCGGAACATCGACAATCTGGCTCGGCGTATAACGCTGCTGGTAGTAACTTCCGCCCCAGTGGACGGGAGTCGAGGTGAAGGAGACCTCAACGACTTCCCGATATACGGAATCATCCGGCTTGCCTTCCAAAAAATGGAGTTTCAGTTCACCTTCTTTTACAAGACGGAGACTTTGAAAAATGGAACAGAGAGATGATTTGCCGGAACCGGCTGCACCATAGACAGCCCAGGTTTCGCCGGAAGCCGCCTGCCAGTCGATATGGGCAAATCTCCGGTGTTCATCAATTTCATAAGTTACATTTCGCAGTTCAAAAAGAAGGTTGTTTTTCATTCAATATTATCCAGCAGATCACGGAAGATTTCCATCGGCTGCGCTCCGATGACTTTATATTTATCATTGATGATGAAAAGAGGAATGCTGGTTAATTTCAGTGATTCGGCTTCCTTCCGGGCATCATCCAGTCGCGGCATATACCGTCCATCTTGGACGGCACAAAGTGTTTCCTTTTCATCAAGACCGCTTTTCACAGCTACGGCGGCAATTACATCAGGATTGTCAATATCGAGGCAATGAGTAAAATAAGCCTGAAACATATTCTCATGAAAAGAATCAAATTTTCCAAGATCCCGGGCAAATTCAGCGGCCGCAAGCGATTTCCGGGAATTATAAAGATGAGTCCGGTTGCCGAAAATAAGGCTGAACTCCAGGCCGCGTAATCGTATCTGCTCATGGAGAACCGGCAGGTCATAATGTTGAAATCTTTCGGCAAGCAGCACCCCGGAAGAAGGCGTTTCCGGATGCAACTCGTAGCCTACCCAGCTTTCAACAATCGCGTATTCCTTTTTCAACCGTTCGACAATGCCCTTGCCGATATAACAAAAAGGTCAGATATAATCGGAAAATATTTTGAAGTTGATCATAATTTTATCCTCATGTTGAAGAATAATGAACCTCCCCGCAGCAAGCTCATGGAGAATATGGCCAGGAAGTTTTTTCAATATACTGCAACTTTCTTTATTTCAATGGTTTTTTTAATTGGACTAAAGGCTGATGACCGAGGGCTGAAGGGAAAAACAATCTTCTTAATCTTTCACCTCAAGGGCTGGAAGAATTACAGAAACCGGATTACCCGGTCTAGCCGGGCAATGACAATGGACGGGCTGGATTCCAGATTCCTAGACTGTGTCGCAATGTCATTCCGGGGATAAACATGTACATTTAACCATTACGACAAAGTCTCCCGGCAGAGGTCCTCACTCGAAAGCATTGCTCACTGTCTCTGCGGGGGAAATGACTGATGATGAGGATGAAAAAAGAAAGTCATTGCTGCATCAGGCCGCACGATGCTCCCGGCCGGATTTTTCGAGATAGTATTCGTAACTGCCGTTGTAAATTCGCATCTCACCGTGATCGATTTCGAAGACGCGGTTGATGAGCGAGCGTAGGAAGTGGCGGTCATGGCTCACGAGCACTACCGTGCCGGTAAAGTTTTGCAGCGCGGTAAGAAGCGTCTCGCGGGACTGAATATCGAGATGGTTCGTCGGTTCGTCAAGGATCAAGAGATTGATGGGCTTTACCAGCATCGTCGCCAGAACCACGCGGCTTTTTTCGCCGCCGGATAATTTATCGATCTTTTTATAAATATCATCACCCTGAAACAAAAAGGCGGCGCACAAATTGCGCAGAGTGCCCAAATGCGCCTGCGGCATGGCATCCTGCAGAGTGTCGATTACGGTCTTCTGCGGATCTAAAATATCCATAGCATGCTGGCTGAAATAACCGGGATAAACGTTCACGCCCATACTCAGGGCGCCTGCCGAAGGCTCCGCCTCCCCGGCCAGCACCTTTAGAAATGTGGACTTGCCGGCTCCGTTGATACCGACTACGGCGATCTTTTCCGTACGCCGGATAATGCCGGTAACTCCGCCGAATACTGATTTTACGCCACCTTCGGGACGAGGCCAGACCTTGCCTAAATTATCGATTTTAACGACATCATCGCCGCTGCGCGGCGGCTCGGCAAACTCAAACCGGAATGTCCGCTGTTCGGCGGGTATTTCAATGCGTTCAATTTTATCGATCTTTTTAACGCGTGACTGCACCTGCGAGGCATGAGACGCCCTTGCGGCAAAGCGCGCAATGAAATCTTCTTCCTTGGCAAGCATTTCCTGCTGACGGCGATAACTCGCCAAAAGTTGTTCCCGCCGTATTTCCCGTTCATGCAGATAGAAGTCATAATTGCCGCTGTAAGTGGTAATCGTGCGGTTGGCCACCTCAACAATGCGGTTCACCACGCGGTTCATGAATTCGCGGTCGTGGCTGGTCATGAGAAGTGCACCTTGAAATGAGCCGGTGAGCCATTCCTCGAGCCAGATAATCGATTCCACATCAAGGTGGTTTGTGGGTTCATCGAGTAAGAGCACATCAGGATTGATCGAAAGTATTTTGGCCAGCGCTATGCGCATCTTCCAGCCGCCGCTGAACGTCTCCACAGGGTGGTTGTAATCGGCGGGGCCGATGCCGAGGCCGGTCAGAATAATTTGTGCACGGCTTTCCAGATCGTAACCGCCGCGGTGCTCGAATTCGGACTGAATATTGCCGTAGTTCTCCAGAAGAACCGCCATTTCATCTTCCGTCTGCGGCTCGCTCATGGCCGCTTCCATCTCGCGAATCTGCAGGCCCAACCGGGTTACGGATTCGGATGCGGACATAACCTCCTGAAGTGCCGAACGGCCGGACATGGCGCCGACATCCTGGGAAAAATAGCCGCAGACGACACCGCGCGCTTTCGTGATTTCTCCGGCATCAAACTCCTCCTCGCCCATAATCAGACGAAAAATGCTTGTTTTGCCCGCACCGTTTGGTCCGACAAGGCCGCTGCGGCTGCCGGGCAGTATCTGAAAACCGGCATCCCGAAACAGGACCTGCGGGCCATATTGTTTGGTAATGCCGCTGAAATGAATCATATATGGCGAATCCCTTGTAAAATAGCTGTTTAAAGTGGCGCACTGGTAGCATAACTATAAGCCTGCCGCAAGATATTTTGACGCTACTGTATTCAAAAATTCAAGATGGAAATTCAGACTTCATCATAAACATTGTCTGCGCAGACCAGAATAAGTCATTGAATTGCTTGGGCACATAAATTTTAACAATAATTGTGCTGATATTTATTTCATATTTGTGATATGCAACAAACTATATGTCGCGTCATGAAGTTCTTTAGCAAATAACCAATGGCAACGGATAGATAATTGCAATACCGAAGGCACGACCGGCAAGTCCAATGCCTGACATTGTAAATAAAAATACTCTACCGGATTACCCGGCATAAACAAAGCGAATGATGAAAAAAAAGATAAGAAACTCCGCCCCCGGATTACGCCGGCTGTTGACAACACTGATTATTGCACTGCTGATACTGTTCCCGCCACAGATCTCTGCGGCGGGCGCCCCGCCTTTGGACACTGCAAGCCCCATCCCCGCTGCGGCAATGACACTTGTTCAATTCTGCGCCGATCCCAAAGCGAGGCTTGATGACCAGGCTGTCGCTACTGTCGTAGACTATGTTCTCGAGCAGAAGTCCGCAAAAGAATTTGAGCTTCCCAATCTTCAGGATGCCCCCGGAGCTTATTATGAATCCGAAACCAGAATTAATTTCACAAATTTCCTGCAATACTCTTACAGCGACCAGATTCCGGCTTCTCTCACCAGCCCGGCATCACTTCGGTATTCTTTGTGGAACGGTATCCCCGGTGGGGAATCGCAAAGATTGCCGGTCAGCTGGAAACCGATCCTGCCTTCCGGAAAACCTGTCATCATCCGCGGATCACAACGCGACGGGATTACTCCGGATCTCACCACCGGCGTCTATTATGAATATGATTTGAAAAAAGCCTACATCCTTCTCAATCACAAGGGAAGGCAGGTGCTTCTCTCCATTTCGAAACAGATTAACGTATCCGATGTCGGTAAAAAGGGTATAATCATAGGAAACGATGACGACTGGACTTACTACTACTCCGGCGAAACCGGCTCGGCCAAGACAGGGCTGGGTTGGATTAAATCTTATATCTATGACTATTTTTCAGTGGGAGTTCATGTAGAATCCGGCACTGCTCCATGCGTGGTCAGATCCGGGATTTTTCAATGGATCCGGGCCGGCTGGTCGGGAATAAATTTTGTCCAAACGGGACATATAATCAAGGGAATGAAACGAAATGCGACGAATTTAAAAACAATCCTGGAATCGCCGAAATTGCCTGCGGCCAGACAGATAGTCGCCAACTATCAACAACTTTCAGCCCTGCCCCAGAATGACTTACTGGGAAAATATGCCGCCCTGCAGCAGGCGCGGCAATCTCTCGCTGTTCAAAACGGGAAAATCAAAACAAGTGAGACGAAAAAACAAGCCTCCTATGCCGGCACTCCCAAAGAACAAATCATTGAAGAATTGATGCTGGAATATTTTAAAATTACTCTGGGCAAGGCCTCTTTGCTGGATAAAAAAGTCGTTTTGTTGCAATAATTAATTCAGTTATTCTTCCCTCCTGGAAGGAAAAGGTAATCCCATGTTGCAATGGCTTACCAATCGCCGCCGCAGGAAACTCATGGAAGCTCCGTTTCCTCCCGCCTGGGAAGAAATCCTGCAACATAATGTCACCCACTACTTACTGCTTACGGATACCGAACGTGCTCATTTGCGTAAACTTATTCAGGTATTCATAGTGGAAAAACGCTGGGAGGGGTGCGGCGGCCTGATCCTGAACGATGAAATCCGTGTCACCATCTCTGCCCAGGCCTGCCTGCTTATTCTCGGTATTCCTCATAATTATTATGAAAATGTCGAATCCATAATTGTTTATCCTTCTACCGTTATCCCGCCTGAATACAAACCGGGCTTTTTTGAAAATGTTCTCGAACCCATAGAGCTATCTCACCCCATTGTCGGGCAAGCCTTCAAGCAAGGTGAAATTATTCTCGTCTGGGATGCGGCGCTGCACGACAGCCTTCACCCCGAGCTGGGATACAATGTCGTCTACCATGAATTTGCACACAAGCTCGATATGCTCGACGGCGCTGCGGACGGCACACCACCGCTTTCCAACCGGAAAGAATATCACCACTGGGTAAAAATCTGCTCCCGGGCGTATCTCAATCTCTGCCGGGAAGTCGATAAGGGTAAAAATACCTTTCTTGACGCTTACGGCGCATTGAATGAAGCGGAATTTTTCGCTGTGGCAACCGAACATTTTTTTGCCAGACCCAGGGAAATGAAAAGCCGTATGACTGATCTTTATCGCGTGCTTCAGGAGTACTATCGTCAGGACCCGGCCCGGCGGGAAGGCCGCAACAATCGCCATGTTTAAAACAGGAAAAGCTAAAGCAGCCTTTTTCCTGATTACACCTGCCTTTCATCTATATTGACCGTAAAAAGCAGGAAACAGATCATACGGTTTTCATAGAGACGATAATCTCCTTCCCTGTATCTGCGGCCGGTTGAAATTTCCGTCGGCAGGTGATATTAATACCAAGCTGCATTCAAAATGATAACGCGGCGGCAAGGCGAAGGCGACGAGGCGTCTTATACATACGTTGAGGACCCTGCATGCGCCGGGCAATGAGCCGACAACACTGCCAACAAAGTTAGCGTTTGAATGCGACTTGGTATAAGAGGCATGTGTGAAGGCTTCAGTTATGGCAATCATTGAAACCAGGAAATTGACTAAATCTTACGGCTCCATCCAGGCTGTCCGCGGTGTCGATCTTTCCATCGAAAAAGGCGAGATATTCGGGCTGCTTGGTCCCAACGGCGCGGGCAAAACCACCACTATCGGCATGCTCTGTACGATCATCCGCCCGACTTCGGGCAGCGCTTCCATTGCCGGTTACGATATCGTACAACGTCCTTCCGCAGTAAGAAGCAAGGTGGGCATTGTTTTCCAGGACCCGACGCTCGATACAATCCTCACCGGATACGAAAACCTGGAACTGCATGCACGCCTCTACGGCATTACTTCCGCTCTCCGGAAAAAAAGAATCAGCGAAATGCTTCAGCTTGTCGATCTCACGGATCGCAGAAATGATCTGACCCGCACATACTCCGGCGGAATGCGCCGCAGACTGGAGATGGCCCGCGGACTTTTGCACCGCCCGGCGGCGCTTTTTCTCGACGAGCCGACACTCGGCCTTGATCCCCAGACCCGGGCGCGTATCTGGGATTACATCAGAAAAATGGCCCGGAAGGAACAGACCACCGTTATTCTCACCACTCACTACATGGAAGAGGCAGACCAGGTCTGCGACCGTGTGGGTATTATCGATCACGGACAAATCATAGCTCTTAATGCACCCGGCAATCTCAAGGAATCCATGGGCGGCGATCTGGTTATAATTCGCACCAAGGAGCCGCCGCTTGTAAAAATCAAAGCACTGCCCTATGTAAGGGAAGTTAAGTTCAATGACGGCGTGCTGGAAATAACTATGAAAGACGCCCATCTGCACCTTTCCGGGCTGCTCTTCATGATTCCCGGTGTGGAATGTGTGGAAATAAGAGTGCCTACATTAAGCGATGTTTTCATCAAACTCACCGGCCACGACATTCGGGATGATTCCGCGGAAGACTCCGGCAGCTGGATTGATTCCGTGGCACGCTACCGCCAGAAGGGAAAGTAAACTCATGAACGAAAACCGCCTGCAAAAAGAGTTAATGGGTGTACTTGCCGTCTGGTGGAGGGAGTTCAAGGTTTTCCAGCGGGAAAAAAGCAGAATCGTATCCAGCATCGTCCAGCCGATCATGTGGCTTTTTATTTTCGGAACCGGTATCGGAGCAACCGTCAACATGAGCTCCATCAATTATCAGGATTATATTTATCCGGGGGTGCTTACCATGTCGGTGCTTTTCGGCTCGGTTTTCTTCGGACTCTACATTGTCTGGGACCGCAAGCTCGACGTGCTGAAAGCCGTACTGGTGGCGCCGGTATCGCGCATCAGCATATTCCTGGGCAAAGTCCTGGGCGGCTGTACGGATGTTATGCTGCAAATCGCCGTTCTTTTTTTGTTTTCGTTTTTATTCCCGGCCGTCAATGTATGGGGTATTCCTCAGGCGCTGCTTCTTTTGTTTATAACATCGGTTGCCCTTGTGTCCATGGGTCTTGCCCTGGGCTCACTTCTGGAGAGTCTCGAGGGATTTCAGGTAATCTCGGCATTTCTTGTTTTTCCGCTTTTCTTTCTTTCCGGCGCTCTTTTCCCGATTGACGACAAACTTCCCGCCTGGCTTACGGGACTCGTTAAGCTCAATCCGTTAACCTATGCCGTAGACGGCGTGCGGGGCGCTCTGCTCAATATAAACGTCTTTCCCTTTTATCTCGATTTCGGCGTCATCGTTATCTTTGCGGCAATTATGCTGCTTTTAGGCAGTGTCCTTTTCAGCAGGATGAAATAAAACTTTCCCGCTGATAAAAAGAGAAATCTTTTATCTTCAATCAACCAGCATAAGACAGTAGATATTCCGTGTTTCCGTTTTTTCCTTCAGCGGTGTGACGGAAAATCCATGATTGCGGGCGGTTTGAAACACGTCGATTCCGCATGATTCCATGGAAGGCCTGGTTTTCGCAGGAAGGCGGCACGGTATCCCCTCCACTTTCCCGCATTGTTTGCACAAAGTACATGCCCCGGCCAGCATTACAAATGCCTTATAATAACCGTCTTTGAAAAGTTCACCCTCCATCTTGACCAGGTAGTCAAGATAAGCAGTCATTTTTTCATTCCTTTCCTTTGTTGAAGGTGCTTCGGCATGAAACAGTATTGCCCGGCTGTACGAATTGAGCACGTTTTGGGTTTCTTCCGGTGTTGGTGTATGAGGCGGACAACTGTAACGATCCTTGTAGGGGCATCCATACAGGCATTTGAAGCGCACCCAGGCGCCGGTTACAACCGTACTCGGATGAATTATTTTGGCATGAGTGGCGCCACACTGAAGAGCCTTTGCACAATATTTTTCGAGATCAGATGTTTGCATGATAAACTCCTTGATATATTTTGATCCGGCATCTGCTGCCGGAATTGCATGATGAATTGAAGCTCCAGGACGGATAATCACAAAATTCGGCGGTGCCCTGATTTTTCAGTCTATTATTGATTGAAGGCAGTATAGGAACAGCTCTCCTTACTGTCAAGGAGATATTGGAATATCAGCGGCAAAAGGCACCGAAAGAGGCTTGCTCCTGATAAACGTCAAAATCTGGGGGAATATCCTGTAAATTAAGTGTAATAGGCATGGCCGCACCCTTCCTGATACAAATGATTGCGATTTTGTACAAGGCTGTGCTACAAGGTCACCATGGATTTATGGAAGAATAAAAATAAGATCCTGGTGACCTGTGCGAAGGGAGTAACTCCTTATCTGCAGACGGAAATAACCGCTTTAGGTTTCCCGGTGCTGGCAGATCTGGATACGGCCATCCAGACGGAAGGCAGCCTGGAAGATACAATGGTTTTAAATCTTCATCTGCGTACCGCTCAGCGGGTCCTGTATTTACTGGAAACACTCCCGGTCGGCACACCGGGCGCTCTTTACGGATCGATCAATGAATTTCCCTGGGAGACAATAATCGCCGTTTCCGGAAAAGCCGCCTATCTTTGTGTAACCTCGATTGCCGAAAATCCGCTGATTACCGATTCCCGCTTCGTCAATCTCAAAGTAAAGGATGCAATTGTCGACCGGATTCGTGATAAATGCGGAGAGCGCCCCGATTCCGGGCCGGATAAAGACAAGGCGGTTGTTCATGTTTACTGGAAAAACAACCAGGCCGCCGTTTATCTTGATACTTCAGGAGAGCGCCTTGCGCTGCGCGGCTATCGCAAGATTCCTCTTCTGGCGCCCATGCAGGAGACGCTTGCCGCCTCCGTTATCGCAGCCACAGGCTGGCAGGGGCAAGGAGCCTTTGTCAATCCCATGTGCGGCAGCGGAACAATGGCCATAGAGGCGGCACTTGTCGCCGCAAATCGTGCGCCGGGGCTTTTGCGGAACAATTACGGTTTTATGTATATTCAGGGATTTCCGGAGAATATCTGGCAAGAATTGCGCCAAAAAGCCCGCAGCTCCGCCGGCAAGAAACTATCGGTCAGAATAATCGCCACGGATATTGACCGGGAGGCGATATCCGCCGCCAAACACAATGCCCGGACGGCCGGTGTCGATCACCTGATCGAATTCGCCGTCTGCCCCTATGAAAAAACAATTCTTCCGGAAGGCGGCGGCATAATCATCCTGAATCCGCCTTATGGTGAGAGGATGGACACAGTCGGCCGTAAAAATTCATCCTTTCAAAAAGAAAGATTCTCACCGGACCGTAAAATTATTCTTCGCCGGACACCGGAAGGAATGAATAAAAACAAAACGGCACGGCTTACAGCAATCTATGCCGGCATCGGTGATTTTTTTAAAAAAGCCGAAGACGGCTATCGCGGATACATCTTCACCGGTAATCTGGAAATGATTAAAAAAGTCGGTTTGCGAACAAAAAAAAGAACTATCCTCTACAACGGAGAGATTGAATGCCGCCTTCTGGAGTACGATTTATATAAAGGCAGCCGGAAAAGTCCCGGCAGGCGGCAGGATTAATATACTTTCCGCAGAGCATCTTCACTTTTTTTTCATTCTGGTTACAAGAAGAATCCCGGGGATGATCAGAATAATACCCACAAGATGAAACCACTCGAAGCTCTCACCTAAAAAAACCACGGCCATAAGACTTCCGAAAACCGGCATCAGATAAACATACATACCGGCACGGGTTGCTCCGGTGAGTTCAACCGCCCGGTTATAGGACATATATGATATGATCGAGGGGAAAATTGCCGCATAGCCGACAGCCAGAACCGATGAAACGGTAAGCGGCATTGGCATTATATAAACGCTCTCCCAGATATAGACGGGCAGAAGCGTTAAAGTACCTGCGGCAAAGGTAACTGTTGCAAAGCTCAAAGGATGGATGGAAGGCGACTTGCGCATCAGTATGGAATATCCCGCATAAAAGGCAACAGCGATGAAAATAAGCAGATCACCCCGATTCACCGACAACACCTGCAAGATTTTCCAGTCACCGTGAACAATAATTGTACAGGCTCCGATCAGAGACAAAACCACTCCCGCCCCCTGGAGAGGTAATATCTTTTCCCGAAAAAAAATAAACGCCATGAATACAATCAAAACAGGCATTACCGCCTGGAGCAGAAAAGCATTGAGAGATGTCGTCCAGTGCAGCCCTGAATAAATCAAAGGATTAAATGTGGCGACACTCATAAAAGAAAGTAAAAAGAGCAGGGGAAAATTTTTCCTGATCTGTTTCCAGTCACGTTTTAAATGAGGCCGGGCAATAAAGAAAATAATGAGTGAGGCGAAGAACCATCTCCAGAAGGACAGGCCGATAGGCGGAATAATCTCACGGACAAACCTGCCCACAATAAAATTGCCCGACCAGAAAAAAGCCGCAAGCACCAGTAAAATATCAGGGGAATGAAATATATTCCTCATTTTCATCTATTGGTCTGCCGGCAGGTTCAGTATCATAACCGGATTTCCGCACATCCTGCATTGTCGATGATTTATCATTATTTCCCCTCCATCGCTTTTTGGCACTCGCTGATCAGGGCTTTTTTCGACGTTCCCAAATCAACAATTTCCCAGGGCAGAATCTCGTCAAATTGTTTCCGGCGATAAACATAGAAGTCCGCATTAACATTTACTTCCTTGAGCGCCTGAGCCCAGTTGCCGCAAAGCCGGTGGACGGCAAGCAGGATTTCCCCGACCCGGCGGTCGCCCAGCGAAAGCAGTGCCTGAACGTAATTCCATTTCGGCACATCGTGAATAACTTTGAACTGCTTTTCACAGCCGAAAGCGTTTACTATTTTTTTAATCTTGCGGCCTACGGTGCCGACATCGGCCAGTTCGCACCATTGCAGGGGCGTTGACGGCTTGGGAATGAACTGATTAATACTGAGAGTAATACTGCGGAATATTCTCTTGCCACGGGTATGCTGCCGGGCATGATGCTGAATTTTTTTGGCGAGCTCAATGATCGCCTCAATATCTTTTTCTTCTTCGGTTGGCAGACCGATCATGAAGTACAGGCGTATATTCGGTATTTCTTTTTCCATCAACAGTTCAGCGGCACGAAGAACATCTTCTTCGGTAATGCCCTTGCGCAAAAGATTCCGCAGCCGCTGACTGCCCGCTTCCGGTGCGAGGGCCACCGTCTCAATACCGCCGGCCTTGAGCAATCCGACAATCTCTTGATTGATCTGGTCGACCCGGAGCGAACCAATCCCGGCCTGACCGTTTTTTGCGAGAATATATTCGCCGATTCCGGCAAGTTCCGGATGATCGGATACGGCTGTGCCGATCAGCCCGATTTTTTTCTTTACCGTGAGCCCCCTGTCGACGGACTGCACGATTTTTTCATAACTGCGGAAACGCACCGGGCGGTAAATGAAACTCGCGGCACAAAAACGGCAGCTGCGGGCACACCCCCTGTTCACTTCCACCAGATACATATCTTCCATCTCCGTCTGCGGGGCGCTTATTACCTCTTCGGTACAAAAAGCATTTATATTTGCGGGGGGATGAATTTTTATTTTTTCCGGCAGACCGGATACAATTGCCCGGACTCTTTCCATCCGGCTGTCCGGGAAATATTTAACTTCATATAGACAGGGGACATAAACCTGGGGAACTGTTTTTTGTACCTTTAGCAGCATATCCCCGCGGCTAAGACCCTGAAGTCGTGCTTCCTCAAAAACACGGGCAAATGCCGGTAATGCTTCTTCGGCCTCACCCAGAATAAATAAATCAAAAAAAGAGGCAATGGGCTCGGGATTGATTGTTGCGGCAATTCCGCCGCCGACAACCAGGGGATAATCGTCCGAACGGCACGCTGCGGAAAGCGGGATACCCGACAATTCCAGCATTTTTAAAATATTGGGATAATCGTTTTCAAATGATAAGGAAAAAGCCAGGATGTCGAATTCGCCAATCGGTTTTTGGCTTTCGATACTGAAAAACTCCGCCCGGCCGGCGGCGAATTCGGCCTCGTCACCGGCTGCGGGCAGAAACACTCTTTCACAAAGAAAGGAAGGTTGATCGTTAAATATCTTATAGACTGTCTGAAAGCCCAGGTTCGCCATGCCCGCCCGGTAGTAATGAGGATAGGCAAGGCAAACCGTGTTGTTTGTGCCCCAATTCTTTTTAACATAACCCTTTTCGTTCTCCAGAAGGGTTGTATATTTTTTTTTCAGTTTCCAATTCATTTACTTATCATGGCCTCTGGCCGGTTGCTTTTTTTTAATCAATGCCCCGGATTGCCACGAATAGTCCTAATCCGCCTGTCTGCGCAAAAATGTCGGAATCTCGATATCAATATTGTCGATATCGTCATTAACTCCCACGGTAACAACATTGGCACTGCCGGTTGCTTTTTCCTTACGCAGAAAAGCGGGGGTTGTCAGATCTTCCAGACGGAAGCTGCTTAAATGCGTTACATTGGCCGGAGCCTGTTTTTTCTTCATAATATCTTCAAAACCGGTGGCAATGACGGTAATGCGTATTTCATCTCCCATATTTTTATCAATGACCGTACCGAAAATAATATTGGCATCTTCATGGGCTTCCGACTGAATCAGGGAAGAAGCTTCGTTGACTTCATACAGGCTCATATCCGGCCCGCCGGTAATGTTGAGCAGAATACCATGAGCGCCCTGAATGGTATTATCTTCCAGAAGCGGCGACGAAATTGCCCTTTGTGCCGCCTCCACGGCGCGATTTTCACCGGAGGCAACTCCCGTACCCATCAGGGCCATACCCATGTTGCACATGATGTTTTTCACATCGGCAAAATCCAGGTTAATAAGTCCCGGAACAATAATTAAATCGGAAATGCCTTTGACTGCCTGATAAAGAATATCATCCGCTTTTTTGAATGCTTCCAAAAGCGACAGATTACGGCCGCCCAAAGAAAGCAGGCGCTGATTGGGAACGACGATCAGCGTATCAACGGTATCGCGCAACAGGGCGATGCCTTCTTCCGCCTGCATATTGCGCTTTTTCCCTTCAAACTGAAAAGGTTTGGTCACAACGGCAACCGTGAGAGCTCCGCATTCACGGGAAATATCCGCAATAATCGGCGCCGCGCCGGTTCCCGTACCGCCGCCTAAACCGGCCGTCACAAAAACCATATCCGCACCTTCCAGATACTGCCTCAGCTGGTCACGGGATTCCAATGCCGATTTTTTACCGACCTCCGGATTGGATCCTGCGCCCAGCCCTTTTGTTATTTCCGTGCCAATCTGGATTTTTACCGGCGAATTTGATGCTCCCAGCGCCTGAGCATCGGTATTGGCGATCATGAAATCAACTCCCCCCAGGGAGTACGAAATCATCGTGTTCACGGCATTTCCTCCCCCGCCGCCGATCCCGATCACCTTAATCTTCGCCGAACTTTCGCTGCATACTTCAGTCAATTCAAACATGGGCACCCCTTCCTTTCAGAAAAATTCTAAAAACCATTTTTTTATTGTTTTAATCATATTGCCGAATACATTACCGGTTTTTCTGTAAACAGATTCACCGGATAATTGCTTACTGCCGTAAACGATCAATCCTACTCCGGTGGCATAGGCCGGAGAATTCACCACATCGGAAAGGCCTCCCACGCCGGACGGATTTCCTCTGCGCACCGGCATATCAAATATCTGCTCCGCCAATTCATTGATGCCGGTAAGCAACGATGCGCCGCCGGTCAAAACAACTCCGGCCGCCAGCAGATCTTCAAAACCGGAACGGACAACTTCCTTGGAGGCCATATTCAATATCTCGTCCATCCGCGGTTCGATAATTCGGCCTAATATCTGGCGCGATACTTCCCGCGCTTCCCGGCCGCCGACGCTGGGCACTTCAATTGTTTCTTCTTTCGGAATCATCGCCGTTAAAGCGCAGCCGTATTTAATTTTGATTTTTTCCGCTTCATTGAAGGGAGTACGCAACCCGGTAGCGATATCCGAAGTCAGGTAGTTCCCGCCAACCGGCAGTATCGCCGTATGCTTGATACTGCCTTCGGCAAAGATGGCGATGCCGGTATTGGAACCGCCGATATCAATCAAAACCACCCCCAGATCCTTTTCATCGGCGGAGAGTACCGCTTCGCTCGCGGCCAGTTGTTCCAAAACAACATCTTCAATATCCAGTCCCACACGATTGACCGATTTAACAACATTCTGAACCGAAGCTGCCGCTCCCGTGACAATGTGCACTTTGGCTTCGAGACGGACACCGGACATGCCGACCGGATCCCGGACTCCATCCTGTCCGTCCACGACGTAATTTTGCGGCAGCGTATGCAGAATTTCCCTGTCCACGGGAATGGCAATGGCCTTCGATGCTTCGATTGCCCGCTGGACATCCTCTTCACCGACTTCCCGTCCTTTAATAGCAACAATACCCAGTGAGTTTTGGCCCTTGATATGACTGCCGGCAATGCCGACATAGGCCGAATTAATACGACATCCCGACATGTGCTCGGCTTCTTCAACAGCCTTTTTTATGGCCTCCACCGTGTTTTCGATATTGACGACTCCGCCCTTTCTTAATTCTTTGGCCGGCTGGTTACCGATGCCGATGATATCAATGCCGGTGTCGGTAATCTCGCCGACAATCGCCGTCGTCTTTGTGGTGCCGATATCGAGCCCTACCAGAACGTTGCTTTTTCTGCCCATTAGTCTTTCTCCATCTTTTTTAAATATCCGGTTCTCAAAAACCGTTTCATGTCCGGTATTGTTTCCCCTTTTTACCCGACTCCGTTTTTCCGGAAGCATTTTTACGCTGGATGGTAATTTTGGAGACGTTACGCAAATCCGCACAGATGTAACCTTTTTTCATGCCTCTTTTTTCCAGATCAATCATCACAACATCAAGTTGCTGTAGTTTGTTTTCATAATCATCCATACCCATCTTCAGATAAAGGCCGGCATCAGTAAGCAGGGAGATGCCGAATTCATCATCAACGTTCACCTCCGATACAGCCCCCAGATAACCATAACGCCCGGAAGTTGATATTGTTTTCAACAAATCCAGCGCACTTAATAAAAGTTTTGATTTTTCTTTCTTCATACTGCCTGCCCCGGTAAGAATCGGCAGATCAACTTCGTCGCTTTTCCCCACTTTTTTAAAAACAAAACCTTCGTTATCCATGAGATAAAAATTACTGGCCTGCTTGACCATAGCCACGGGGATTCTCTCCCGCACTTCCAACACCAGTCTTCCGGGAAGTTCCCTTCCTACATATATATTCTTCACCCAGGGATTGGCGGAAATCTTTTTCACCAGAGAATCGGTATTCACCGCGAGCAGATTCTGCCGCGGAGGAACCGAAGCCAGAGTTAAAATATCTTTTTCGGTTAATTCCTTTAACCCGCGCACCGCTGTTTCCCTGATTTCAAAATAAGGCGTGCTCAACGCATAGCTGTAAGCATAGATAAACAGGAAACAAAGCAGAGCTATGGAAACGAGCAGACCGATTGCGCCTATAAGCTCGCCGATGCCGTTCACAAAACGACGACGCAAGCGGTTCTTTTTGGCCTCAAGGCTTGTCTTTAATTTCTTCGGCACTGATCTTCTCCAATAATAACAACTTCCGTCTCCAGATTAACGCCTCTTTCTTCTCTGGCTTTGCTCTGAATAAAATCAATCAATGTAAGAATATCGGAAGCGGTAGCATTGCCTTTATTCACAATAAAATTGGCATGCTGCGGTGAAACTTCGGCGTCTCCTATGGACTTTCCCTTAAGGCCGATTTCTTCAATGAGCCGGCCGGCGGGAAGCCCCGGCAAATTTTTAAAAACCGATCCGGCACTGGGATAAGCAAGCGGATGCTTTTTCCGGCGGAGTTCCATAATTTCTCTTATTTTTTCTTTTATCCGCCCCTGTTCGCCTTTCTCTGCCTTCAATCGTGCATTAAGAATTATCGCTTTTTCGGGCAAAACAGCCCGGCGGTAGCAAAAGGATATTTCGTCCTTCGGCAGGGTTACTTTCCGGCCGCAATCGGTAAGCAGCGACACTTCGGCAATAACATCCTTCATTTCCCTGCCGAATGCCCCGGCATTCATCCATACTGCACCGCCGACGCTTCCCGGAATGCCGGCGCAAAACTCAAGACCGGTCAATCCGCTCTCGTCTGATATGCCCACAACTCTGGCCAGAGACGCACCGGCTTCAGCATATATAAAGTGCCCGCTTCCCGGAATCTGCTGATATTCTATTTTGTTCAACCCGCTCATGAGCAGAATTACTCCCTGGTATCCGCCATCCCGCACAATAACATTTGTCAGATTTCCCACCGGCAGATAAGCTATTTCTGCCTCGCGCAGCCTCCGAATAATTTGTATCAGACGGTCTTCGTTTTCCACTACAATCAGGGCAGACGCATTGCCGCCCACCTTAAGCGACGTATGCTGCGACATCGGTTCATCATAAAATATTTTCTCCGTGCAGCCGCTCAATGTTTCGGCGATTTCTTTTTTATCGGACATTTCTATTTCGCTTCCCCTGCCGCAAGCTTTTTTAAAAACGCTTCACCGATTTTATAGACACTGCCCGCACCCAGAGTAAATACCGCATCGCCCGCACGGACGATCTTCAATAAACGTTCCAGCGTATCCTCTGCGCCGGCAATATATTCCACATGGGGATGACCGGTTTTTTTAATTGCCGCGCACAATGCTGCCGAATTAATTCCGGCGATCGGCTCTTCGCTCGCCGGATAAATATCGTTTAAAAACAGAACATCAGCATCGGTAAATGCTTTCGTAAACTCATCAAAAAGCGCCTTGGTCCGGGTAAATCTGTGCGGCTGAAAAACAACAACGCGTCTTTCCTTCCATATATGGCGGGCTGCCGCCAGAGTTTCTTTTATCTCCGTCGGATGATGGCCGTAATCATCGATAACGGTTATACCTGATGCATTACCCTTGATTTCCAGCCGGCGATGCACCCCGTTGAAGCTGGACAGCCCCTTTTTGATCGTCGGAAGATCCAGCTCCAGTTCGCGGCCGACGGCGATCGCTGCAAGCGAATTATAAACGTTAAACAGGCCGGGTACCTTAAGTTCAATTTCATCAATAGTTTTCCCTTTATAACTGAGACAATAACTGGGTTTGCCACCCGGGAATTTAACATCCTGCGCCCGGTAATCCGCCGTCTGCTCAATGCCGTATGTTATCGTTCTACGCTTGATCTGCGGGGCAATTTCCCGCACGTGTTCATTATCAATGCACATGACCGTGCAACCATAGAAAGGAACTATATTGGCAAACTTAAGAAACGCATCCTTGATCTCCGTTATCCCCGGATAATAATCCAGATGCTCCCGGTCGATATTGGTAATGACGGCAATCGTCGGTGAAAGTTTCAGAAACGACCCGTCGCTTTCATCCGCTTCGGCAACAATCACTTCACCGTCCCCCAGGCGTGCATTGCTGCCGATACTGGCCAGCTTCCCGCCGATGACCATAGTGGGATCAAGGCCACCCTGTGCCAAAATCGTGGAAATCATGGACGTTGTTGTCGTCTTGCCGTGACTGCCTGAAACCGCAACGGAAAATTTCATTTTTAAAAGCTCAGCGAGCATCTCCGCTCTGGGAATCACCGGGATATTCCGCAGGTGGGCTTCCTGAACTTCCGGATTTGTCGCCTTGACCGCAGTGGAAGTTACCACAACATCGGCATTGCCGATATTGCCCGCACTATGCCCCTGAGCGATCACCGCACCGAGCTTCTGCAAGCGCAGCGTTGTATCCGACTGCTGGGCATCGGAGCCGCTGATTTTATAGCCGAGATTCAGGAGAACTTCGGCAATGCCGCTCATGCCAATACCGCCGATTCCTACAAAGTGGATGCATTTTACCTTGCGCTGCATTAACCCTGTTTCTTTATCTTTGCCCATTTACTTAATATTCCTTTTATTTTTTCATCGCCGTTAATCCCAGGCAGGCATCAACTATATTTGCCGCCGCATTAATAAGTCCGAGTTTTGCCGATTTTTCTTCCATCAGTTGCAATTTCTTTTCATTACTCAGCAGATCCTCCACTACCGTAAATAATTTACCGCCACCGAGCTCTCTCTCCGGAATCATAATTGCCGCACCGGCATCAGCCATGGCCTGGGCGTTTTTGGTCTGATGATCGTTGGTCGCCCGGGGGAAAGGAATTAATACCGGTACTTTCCCCGCCGCCGTAATTTCCGCAAGCGATGTTGCTCCGGCCCTGCAGATGATCAAATCCGCCCCTCTGTACGCGGAAGCCATATCGACAATAAAAGGTGTAACTTCGGCCTCAACTCCGCAACGTCTGTAGGCCTCACTTACGGATTCCACTTCCTGCGCCCCGGTCTGATGGATGACACGTATTTTCATGTTCATTTTCCTTAGCTCCGGCAGCATCTCGACAACACTTTTGTTTATCGCCGCGGCCCCCTGTGAACCGCCGAAAACCAAAAGGCAGCGATAATCATTTTTTTCTTTCGGCAGACTGCGTATGCCTGTAAATGCCGCCCGCACAGGATTACCGCTTACCGATACTTTGGTCTGCGGAAACAGCGCCGACGTCTGAGCATAAGTAACAAATATTTTATCCGCAAATCTGCCTAAAATTTTATTGGTAATACCGGGGACGGCATTTTGTTCCGCGATCGCCGTCGGTATTCCCATGAAATATGCTGCAAGCACCGCCGGACCTGATGCATAGCCGCCAACACCGATAACTACCTGTGGACAAAATTGCTTCAATATTCTTCCGGACTGCCACATACTCTGCGGAATCTGATAAAAACCTTTTACCAGAGCTTTTAAGCCCCGGCCTTTGATCCCTTCCACATCGATGGTTTTCAGCTCGTAACCGATCCGGCCGAGCAACCTGCTTTCGATCCCTTTTTTTGTCCCGATAAAGAGAACTTTCGTTTCTCCGTCTCTTTTAATAAATTCCTCAGCAACGGCAATGCCCGGAAATAAATGCCCGCCCGTTCCTCCTCCCGCGATTACAATGCGCATGGGTTCCCCCCGATAAAGCAAACAATAATCAATTCTGAGAAGGCATTCAAATCTTTATCCCTTTAGCGCTCATGTTTTCTGCGTCGATATATTGAGCAGAATCCCCACCGCCGTCATACTCATGATAAAAGACGTCCCGCCGTAACTCAAAAAAGGCAGCGCCAGGCCTTTGAGGGGAATTATACCCATAACTCCGGCAATATTGATAAACGATTCGAGCGCAATGACCATTGTTAAACCTGCGGCCAGAAGCGTACCGAAAAGATCCGGCGCTCTGAGCGAAATCATGAAGCCGCGTAAAACAAAGAGCATAAACATGACAATCACGATAGTCACACCGATAAACCCGCTTTCTTCCGCAATGATGGATAAAATAAAGTCGGTATGAGGCTCCGGCAGATAAAACAATTTCTGCATGCCGTCGCCTATTCCCACGCCGAAAGCACCTCCCGACCCGAAAGATAAGAGCGACTGAATTATCTGGAAACCGGTATTGTCTGCATCTTTCCAGGGATCCAGAAATGCTGTAAGCCGCGCCAGCCGGTATCCTTTATGCCAGATAAGCCAGATGCCGACAGGAATAAAAGCCGCCGCCAGAATCAGCAGATGCTTGATTCTTGATCCCGCGAGCCCCATCATTAAAAGCATAATTGTCGCTATAATTACCGCGGTTCCGAAATCCGGTTCCAATAAAACCAGTAAAATTATTACCGCCGTTACAGACAGCGGGATCAGAATACCGCGGGTAAATTTCTTCAACTGATGAGCCTTGCGGGTAAGCAGATGAGCGAGAAATATTACCATCGCGATCTTAACCATTTCCGTCACCTGGAAGGAGAAAAAGCCCATGTTCAACCAGCGCGTTGCGCCGCCGCGCTTGAGACCTACGTGCGGAATCAAAAGCAGCGCAAGTAAAACAAAAGATATAATTACTCCGGGATATGCAAATTTTTTTAATTGCGTATACGGAATTTTAGTCATCAACACCATGGAAACAAGACCGATAAAAACAAAAAGTATCTGTTTCTTTAAAAAAAACTGGCCGTCTTTAAAGCGCTCGAGCGCGATAATAGAGCTCGATGAATAAATCATAGCCGTACCCACGGTCACCAAAATTAAAGTAACCAGAAGCAAAGTAATGTCCGGTGATTTATCTTCTTTTTTTACTCCAGCATCCATTTAAAGCTTCCTGACCACCTCTTTAAAAAAATTGCCCCGCTCTTTATAATTTCTAAATTCATCAAAACTGGCACAGCCGGGAGAAAGCAAGACAACGTCCCCTGCCGCCGCATCCTTATAGGCTCCCTCTATAGCTTCCCGCAAAGTTCGTTTTTTCTCCGTTACCACGACATTGCCGATCAACGATTCAATGCGGTCGCGCGCTTCGCCAAACAGGATTATTTTCTTGACTTTTTTCGAGAGCAAGGGCCGCAAAGTTTCAAAATCACCGTCTTTATCACGCCCGCCCAAAAGCAATATGACAGGCTCGGAGAATGTATCCAGCGCCCGCTCAACGGATCCGACATTCGTGCCTTTGGAGTCATCATAAAATTTCACACTCCTTTTTTCACCGGCATATTCAATCCGGTGCGGCAATCCCCGGAAACCGGCAACTGCGGCGATAATGCTTTCCCTGCTGCAGCCGCAAAAACGGGCGGCCGTTACGGCGGCCATTACATTTTCCACATTATGCAAACCGGGAAGTTTGATCATGTTCTGCGGATATTGTTCTCGGGTACCGTCAAACATCTCATGAACAAGATTATTCTCTTTTAAATAAATTCCCTTTTTCAACTCATTTGCCGAGCTGAACCGGGATACTTGTGCCCGGATACCGGCCGCTATTGCTTCCTGAAAAGGATCTCCGGCATTGAGAATGGCGAGGTCGGATTTCACCTGATTGGCAAAAATTGCCGCTTTGATACTGCGGTATTTATCAAAAGAACCATGATAGTCGACATGATCGCATGTTATATTTAAAAGAATTGCCACAAAGGGATGAAACTTTTCTATCCACTGCAATTGAAAACTGCTTATTTCCGCAATAACAAAATCTTCTTCCTGTGCAGTTCCGGCATATTCAATTAAAGGGTTACCTATATTGCCGCCGACAAACACCTTTTTACCCGCCCGGACAAATATTTCACCCAAAAGGCTTGTTGTCGTCGTTTTGCCGTTGGTCCCGGTAACCGCTACAAGCGGCTTTTTCAAAAAACGGTAGGCAAGCTCAATTTCACTCATCACCGGAATTTTCTTTTTGACCGCGGCGGACAGAATATCATTATGCGGCGGGACACCGGGTGACGGGACAACCATGTCCGCCCCGTTTAAAATGTCCGGATTGTATGCTTCCGCCTTCAGCCACTTCTCGGAGGCGATACGGCCGAAATCCGCACCCCATTGCGAAATTTGTTTTTCATCGGTAACCGCCACCCGGCAACCCTGCGACCCCAAAAACAGGGCGGTGGCAATTCCCGTCTTACCCATACCTATAATGACTATTTTTTTACCTTTAAGATCCATATTACCTCTAACGCAATTTCAATGTGCTCAGCGCCATCAGAGCCAGCAAAATGGAAATCACCCAGAAACGCACAATGACTTTCGGTTCCGCCCAGCCTTTCAATTCAAAATGATGATGCAGCGGAGCCATCCGGAAAATACGCTTTCCCTGGGTTAGTTTGAAATAGCCGACCTGAAAAATAACGGAAAATGTTTCGATAACAAAAATGCCGCCGACAATGACGAGCAGGATTTCCTGTTTGGTTATAACCGCCATCACCCCCAGCGCCCCACCCAGCGACAGCGATCCGACATCGCCCATAAACACTTCCGCCGGATAAGAATTGAACCAGAGGAAACCAAGGGCCGCACCCACCATCGCCCCGCAGAACACCGCGAGCTCACCGGATCCTGCGACATAAGGAATCTGCAGATAATTTGATACTTTCACATTACCGGCAAAATAGGCAAACATTACATAAGTGGCAAAGCAGATGATGGCCGGACCGATAGCCAGGCCATCCAATCCGTCGGTAAGATTTACCGCATTGGCTGCACCCACAATGATGAATGTCGAAAGCAGAACGTAACCCCAGCCGAGATCCGGCAAAACCGTTTTAAAAAACGGGACGGCAACCTGTGAATTGAAACCCGGCTTCATATAAAGAACAATACTCACCAAGAGGGCAATCATTATTTCCGCCGCCAGTCGCTTTTTACCGGACAGCCCCCGGGAGTTTTTCTTAACAAGTTTACGGTAATCATCGATAAAGCCGATCAAACCATATCCGACCGTCACCAGTAATATCAGCCAGATATAATCTACGGTAAGATTGGCCCAGAGCAATGTCGCAACGACAACAGCAAAAATTATCAATATGCCACCCATTGTGGGTGTGCCTTTTTTGGTCAGATGACTTTGCGGACCGTCTTCTCTAATCTGCTGGCCAATTTGCATGCTCTGCAATTTCCGGATAAGCCAGGGGCCAACAATGAAACAAATAACCAGCGCGGTAATCGTCGCGTAAATCGTCCTAAACGTAATATAACGAAATACATTAAAGGATGAAAAAGCCGTATGCAGAGGATATAATAAATGGTAAATCAATTTTCGTTTACTCCCGCTTAATGAGCCATTGTGCCGTTTTTTGTTTCATTTTTATCTCTGCCGAAGATAAAACATATTTGATCCACAATTTTTTCCATCTTCATCCGGCGCGAGCCCTTTACCAATATCCAATCGCCCTTCTTCAAATTATTTTTCAAAAACGCCATACCGTCTTCATCCGGAGACAAAAGGAAAATATTTTGTTCAGGCATGCCGCCTTCCCGTGCTCCGGCCGCCGTAATCAACGAAAACTCCCCTTTTAAAAAAAGGGCGTTAATACCGATTGTCGCCATCAGAATACCGATTTTCCGATGCATTTCTTCAGCGGATGAACCCAGTTCCAGCATATCGCCCAAAAACACGTAGCCGTTGTGATTATTCTTCAAATCTTTCAGCGTCATCAGCGCCTCGCGCACCGATGCCGGGTTGGCATTATAGGAATCATCCAACACATGAACACAGTTCTGCAATTTGATCATCTGCATGCGCCCGGGAACCGGGCGGAATTCAGAAAGCCCTTCGGCAATCGCCTTACAGTCGACTCCCGCCGCCCAGGATGCTGCAGCAGCGGCAAGTGCATTATAAACATTATGAACACCGACGGTTTTCATTTCAATCTTGTTGCTTTTATCGCCGATTATCAGATTAAAGCGCATACCCCGGATACCGTTTTTTTCTATGTCCCTGGCCGTAACATCGGCATCAATACCCATACCGTAAGTAATACGTTTACCGGTCCATTTTTCCGCCGCAATACGTACGGCCTCGTCATCAACATTGACAACAGCGGTACCGGACGGCGCCATATTGAAAAACAGGCTTCCCTTTTCTTCACGGACACCGTCCATCGATCCGAATCCGGCCAAATGGGCAGGACCGATATTGGTTATCAAACCGATATCCGGTGCGGCAATCTGCGTCAACCGCCTGATCTCGCCGGGACAGTTTGTACCCATTTCGAAAATGGCCAGCTCGAAATCTTTTGTTAACCTGAAAATCATCTGGGGCAATCCGATCAGATTATTCAAATTACCCTCCGTCGCCAGAATTGTTTTTCTTCTGCCGATGATTGCCGCCATCATCTCCTTCGTTGTCGTCTTCCCCGAAGAACCGGTCAATCCGATTACCGGAATAGGAAAACGCTTCCGATAATTCCGCGCCAGATCACCCAGTGCCTGCAATGTATCGGCAACCTGAATTACGGTTATTTTCCCATTCTGTCCGGTCATGTGCGGATTTGCTGACTTATCGTGCACCAATAAACCGGCCGCACCCTGCCGTGACGCTTTCTCTAAAAAATCATGGCCGTCATATTTTTCACCTTCAAGGGCAACAAACAGATCTCCCGGATTCACTTTACGGGAATCAGTCGTAATTCCATAAAAGCAATCTCCCCCGTCTCCGGAAAGCAAAACACCTCCGGTCGCCTTCAATACATCCCCTGCGGTGAACAGCGGAAATTCAAGAACCATCAGTCAAGCTCTCCTCTTCAAAGCGTTTGCAGCAACAACACGATCATCAAACGGCACTTTCTTTGTCCCCAGGATCTGGTAATCTTCATGACCTTTACCGGCAATTAAAACGATGTCGGCAGTCCGGGCCATACCGATTGCCGTCTCAATCGCCTTTTTCCGGTCGGGAATTATCGTATAGGAATGAAGACCGCCCGGCATTTCCAACTGATCAACCTCCAGTTTTTTAATTCTACGCTGATCGATCCCCGCTTCTATTTCCCGAATGATCGCCGCAGGATCTTCCAGACGGGGATTATCCGAGGTGACAATAGTAAGATCGCTGTATATTACCGCCGTTTCACCCATAAGCGGTCGTTTGCTGCGGTCACGATTGCCGCCACAGCCGAAAACCGTAATTATATTTTTTTTCTTGAGCTCGGTTAAATTCTGCAAAACCTGATTCAAAGCGTCAGGCTTGTGGGCATAATCCACAAAGACATAAAAATCAGCTGGTGCATCGACTTTTTCCAGACGCCCCGGAACACAAGACAGACCCTCAATACCTTCTTTTATCGCCGCCGGATTAACTCCCAGAATCGAAGCCACCGCAGCTGCTGCAAGAATATTGTAAAGATTAAACCGGCCGATCAGCCTGGATGTTATATCAATCTTTCGGCCGCCGATGCGAATTTCCGCTCCGATACCCGCAAGAGTCGATTCATAATTGAGCGCTTTTACAAAACAGTCTGCACCCAGACCATAAGAGAGCGCCGGCAGGTCCACTTCCGTAAGAATTCTCCGTCCCCAGGAATCATCGTTATTCACGACCATTTTTTGTGGATGGTTTTTTTTACTTTGCGGCAGCACTTCGGAAAAAAATCTTTTTTTGGCTTGAAAATACGCCTCCATATTCGGATGATAATCGAGATGCTCCGGTGTCAGATTGGTGAAGATGCCCAGGTCAAAATCGCAATCATCAACTCTTTTTAAATCCAGGGCATGTGAGGAAACTTCAGTAACAACGTGCGTTATCCCTTGATCAGCCATCTCGCGAAGGATCTTCTGCATTTCGTATGATTCCGGCGTTGTGTTGGGCGCCGGAAATATTTTATTGTGATAGCGGTAATTGACTGTACCCAACACGCCGCAGGAAAAGCCGGCGGTCTTCAATATCGCTTCGAGAAAATAAGTTACCGTGGTTTTTCCACTTGTACCGGTAACACCGATCAGGCATAATCCGGAAGAGGGATGAAGGAAATAATTTCCGGCCAGTAACCCCAGCACGCGTCTCGTGTCGGCAACTTTAATTGCCGTTATCCGGGAAGTGAAACTCAAATCCTTTTCATGGACTATATACCTGGTACCGCGGGCAATCGCCTCCTGAATAAAATCATGCCCATCATGCTTTAACCCGGCGACAGCCACAAACAAAGAACCTTCCTTGCATTTATCCGCCGAATAACAGAGAGAAGATACTTCCCCCTCCAATTTTCCGGAAGTGCTGATAATATTTATTCCTTCAAGCAGTTGTCCCAGTTGCATTGCCGCCTCAGTTTTCTACTTCAAATGTAACGCTGCAAACGCGTTCTTCGCCAAGCGGAGTACCGGCCTGCGGATACTGGTGTACTGCCCATCCGTTACCGGATATTCTCAGCTCGATTGATCTTGTTTTGGCTTTTTTCATTGCTTCCCGGATCGTCAAGTTAAAAAAATCCGGCATAACCGACTCATCATCCGCGGCCGCACCAGCGGAAATCAAAGTCTCCCGGGCCGAAACAAGCTCCACTTTATTTGTTTTTTCCTGTTCAAATACCGGTGTCTCCCGGATGTTTGTTTTAAAGCAATTCAGTATTTGATCGCCGATATTGCGAAACACGGGTGCCGCGGCCACTCCGCCCCATTTATCGCGCTGCGGTTCATCGAGTATTACTAAAATGGCGATCTGCGGATTATCCGCCGGGAAAAATCCCATGAAAGATGTCCGCACCTTTTCCGAGGAATAAACTCCTCGGGCAAAATCGAATTTCTGTGAAGTTCCTGTTTTACCGGCTACTGCCACGTTGACAATTCGTGCATTTTTACCGGTTCCGTCAACGGCACCGACTACTTCCGTGAGCATACCGGTTAATCTTTTTGCCACTCCCGGAGAAACAACCGTCCGCACAACCGTCGGCGTATATACTTTGATCAGACGATCATTTTTATCGGCAAAGCCGCGCACGATATAGGGTTTCATCATCACTCCGTTATTGGCAATAGCCGACATCGCCGTAATCAATTGAATAGCTGTAACCGATACACCCTGGCCAAAAGCAACTGTTGCGGCATCAACTTTCGTCCATTTATGCACCGGTCTTACCAGACCTGCCGATTCCCCGGGCAGATCTATCCCTGTTTTCATTCCAAAACCAAAGTTTTCAATGTATTTGGCGAATTTTTCCTTACCCAGCTTCTGCGCAATTTTAACCGAACCTATATTACTGGAGTATTTCAATATATCCGCCACAGTCAGCACTCCGTGCCGCTGACGGTTCGCTTCATGGATAGTGCGGTCGGCAACGATAAAAGTTCCGTTTTCACAATAGAATTTTTCCGATTCTTTAACGACTTTTTCTTCCAGGGCTGCGGCTACCAAAAAAGGTTTGAAAGTAGAGCCGGGATCAAAACAATCGGTAATCGCGCGGTTACGCCATTTTTCCGGAGTAAGTCCATGAATGTTATTGGGATTGAATCTGCCTTCATTTGCCAGGGCCAGAATCTCGCCGGTTTTGGGATCCATAACTATGGCCGTCCCGCCTTTGGCCCCTTTGGTCAAAACGGCATCCTGCAGATGAGTTTCCACCAGATACTGAATACGACTGTCAATAGTCAGAACAAGATTTATGTTTTCATCTTTCCTGGTTTCATTATTTTCCGCCCGTAAAAACAATTTCTTGCCCTTGGCATCGCGTGACCAGGCCACTTTTTCCGGCTTACCCTTCAGGACTTCGTTATACTTTTTTTCCAGTCCTTCCAATCCGGTTGCATCATAACCCACGAATCCAAGCATATGTGCCGCCAGTTCGCCGTTGGGATAAAAACGTTTCGGTTCTTTGACTACCGCTATTCCCTCAATATTTGCGGCCTCCACATGAGCAGCCTGCTCCGGAGAAATTCTTCTGGCCAGCCAGCAAAAACTTTTCGGCTCTGATATTTTCTTGAAGACTGCAGCATTATCCAAATGGAGAATTTCCGATATTTGCCTTGATGTTCTCACGGGATCGGCAATTTTCGACGGATCGGCGCACACGGAATCAGCCAAAATGGAAGCCGCGAGCTTCTCCCCGTTGCGGTCGTAGATAACTCCTCTTTCCGGTTGTAATTGTAATGTGGTTGTATGCTGTTTCTGCGCCAGAGTTTTCAGTTTCTGCCCGGACAATACCTGCAGTTGGAAAGCACGGGAAAGCAAGGCAATAAACAATACCAAAAAAATCAGCAAAACACTGACAATCCTGAACTTGAGCCATTTTTTCGTTTCGACTGCCATATCATTCTCCCGAATTTTTCAAGACAATTATCTGATCTATTTCCGGATAAGACATCTGCAATCTGCTTCTTGCTATTCCCTCGATACGCTGCGGAGACTTCAGCATCGCATATTCCAGCTTCAGTTTTTTTTGTTCTTCCAGCATCCGATCATAAGCGCTCAATTCCGCCGTAACCTTGTATTCCAGTTCCGTCATATGAATATGAGAGCCGACATAGATCAGGGCAACAAACATAAGCATTATGGCCATAACGATAAAAGTAGGATACTTGATACCGGAAGAAGCCTTTTTATCCTCCCGGACAGAGGTCATTTCTTGAGCACTTATAGCCTGTGCCATTTTAAATCCTCTCGGCCACACGCAGCTTGGCGCTGCGCGAACGCGGATTAGTCTCTGTTTCATGACCCCCCGGAATCAATGCTTTTTTAGTCAAAACTTTGAGCATTGCCCTGGGCTTACAGACGCAAACGGGCACATCTTTGGGACAAGTGCAAACTCCCGTAAGGATGCGCATTTCATTTTTGACAATCCGGTCTTCCAGTGAATGAAAAGAAATAACGGCGATTCGTCCGCCGGTTTTTAAAGCAGCCGCGGCAGAGTCAATTGCCGGTTTAATACTGTCCAATTCATTATTAACGGCTATGCGAATTGCCTGAAAGGTTCTTGTGGCGGGATGAATTTTTTGCCAGCGCAATTTAGCGGGCATAGCGGAAGCAACAACGGCCGCAAGCTCCACAGTAGTGGAAAGTGGAGACAATCGTCTTTTTTGCGATATTGCCCTTGCAATTCTTCCTGCCATTTTTTCTTCCCCGAAAGTACGAATAATTTTTTCTAAATCTTCTTGGGCAAAGTTGTTGACAATATCGTAAGCACTTAGCTTCAAACTGCGATCCATGCGCATATCGAGCGGCGCCTGCTGATTAAAACTAAAGCCTCTTTCGGCCTGATCAAGTTGCGGCGAAGAAACACCAAGATCCAAAAGAACGCCGTCAACTTTTTTTATTCCCAGATTTTCCAAAACTCTGCCGAGTTCCGCAAAATCCGCCTTTATGAGAACTTTGCGAGAACCGAACTCGGCCAGCTTTTTTTCAGCCGCCGCAAGAGCGGCATCATCCCGGTCAATGCCAACCAAAAAACCGCCGGTTTCCTTGAGTATCGTATAAGCATGGCCTGCACCCCCTACAGTACCATCCAAATAAATTCCGTTTTTACTGATACAAAGCCAATCAATGACTTCCGTGAGCATTACCGGCTCGTGATAGAAGTCGGTAACCATACTTTAAATTCCCAAATCGGCGATGAAGTTAGTGGATTTATCAATTTCCACACCGGTTTTTTTCATCTCTTCCTCGAAACGTTCTTTCGACCAGATTTCGATCACTTTGATCATTCCGGCTAAAATAATATCTTTTTCCAGCTTAGCATATTCCCGTAGTGTGGGAGGAATAAGCACTCGTCCCTGCCCATCCAGGTTACAGTCGACAGCACCCGACATAAAGAAACGCTGAAACGCACGCACCTCTTTCCGTAAAATAGACTGGTGAGAAACTTTTTCTTCGATTACACACCATTCATCATACGGAAACACCATCAAATAGCCGTCCCAATTAGTAATGACCATCCGATTGTCATATTTTTCCGTAAATATTTCCCGGAATTTGGACGGGAAGATTATTCTTCCTTTTTCGTCGATATTATGATGATATTGGCCTCGAAAAACAGACACTACTTACCTCCACAATAAACCACTTTACTCCACGTGGCCAACTATAGAGGCGACCGCAGGCTTTGTCAAGAAAAAAATTTATTTTCCCCCCGATTAACTTGCTTAAAATTACTAAGGAAATTATGGAAATGTCTCAGACAAGATATTACCGGAGGAAAAACAGTGGAAGAAAAAAAATCATAGAGAGAAATAATATTGATCCGGAGAGAACGATTTAAAATATAATTTAATTATTTTAAATACTTAGATAATGCAAAAATTTATCTTTGCTTTCTGCTTATTCGCAAACGGGAGACAGCTTGATTGTGCACATCCAGAGAAGCCGAAAAAAAATGAGTGCCATCGCGCTGCGAAACAAAATAAAGATAATTGACATCTGCCGGAAAAAGAGCAGCTAACAACGAGTCCATACCGGGATTGGCAATTGGTCCGGGAGGCAAGCCATAGATTATATAAGTATTATACGGTGAATTTCTTTTCAGATGACTGCGCCGGACGACACCTCCGAAATTTTCCAGATCATAGACGGCGGTCGGATCACTTTGCAGCCGCATTTTTCTTTTTAATCTATTGTGAAATACCGCAGAAATCAAAGGTTTTTCAGCCCTGTCGCCTGCTTCTTTGCCGATAATTGAGGCCAGCGTAATATATTTGTGAGCACTGAAACCAAGTGTTTGAGCTCGCTCCAGCATTTCCGGTGTAACTTTTTTCCAGAACTGGCTGACCATGATACGCATAATCTGGCGAGTGCTCATCGACCGGTCAAAGTAATATGTTTCCGGAAAGAGATAACCTTCTATCGAATCGGCTTTAATATTCAATGATTTCAAGAATTCTTCATCTTCCGCCAATTCGAAAAAATCATCCTCATTGATTAGTTTATATTCCAGAAGGCGGAGTGCAATCTCCCTTACTGATAAATCTTCCGGTATGGTCAATTTATAGGTTTTGATTTCACCATGCAGGAGCTTATTCATGACATCATAAGGGGTCATGGAAGTATTGAATTCATATTCTCCGGCACGGATCGAGCTTAATGCCTGCCTGACCATTGCCAAACTATAAAAAAATATTCTGTTCTTAATCATTCCGGCATCGTTGAGTATTTCGGTAATTTTCAAAAAGCTGGAACCTGTAGGTATATCAACAATCACCGCGGTGTTCTTCTTATCGATGGAATTAATGGAATAATTAATCAGCAGAGTTGAAAAAGTAAGAATACCGGCAGCAAACAATACAATAATGTAATATATTTTTTTAAAAATTAATTTTTTCATACAATTTTTAATTTTGCCTGATTAATTAACGCTTTTATTGCTGAATGAATCCAGGTAATTCTGAAGAATAATGCAAGCAGCCAGTTTATCTATTTTTTTCTTTCTTTTTCTCCAGTGCACACCGGAGCTAATCAGTATTTCTTCTGCCTCCTTTGTCGAAAGCGTCTCCGGCCATTTAATTACGGATAAAGAAAAAGTTGCAGTAAGCAGCATGGAAAAACGATTAACTTTTTTACACTGGATACCTTCGGAACCGTCGAGACGGACAGGATAACCAATGACAATTTTTTCGATATCATAGTTTTTGATTACGGCAGCCAATATCTCCAAATCGTGTTTCTTGCTTTTTCTCTCAATCGTCGGCAACCCTTGAGCCGTAAATCCCAATTCATCACAAACAGCAACACCGATTCTTTTTTCACCGTAATCCAGACCTAAAATACGCAAACATCACCTCTTTACATGTCTTTTCTAACAATTCCCTGCTTCATTTTCAACAAATAAATATTCCCGTGTTTTTGTTCATATATTACACATTCCCGAAGTGGCAAAATTATAATGTTGTGAAAAAGACGGGAGTTTGTTATTTTTAAAATATGAAACATTTTGTTCTCGGCACAGCCGGACACGTCGACCATGGAAAAACAGCATTAATTAAAGCACTTACCGGTATTGATACCGATCGTTTGAAAGAAGAAAAAGAAAGAGGCATTACCATCGAATTGGGATTTGCCTCGCTTCTCCTTCCTTCCGGCCGGACGATCGGCATCGTTGACGTGCCGGGTCATGAAAAATTCATCAAAACCATGGTTTCCGGCGCGGCAGGGATTGATCTGGTGATGATGATCATCGCCGCCGATGAAGGCATCATGCCTCAGACAAAAGAGCACCTGCATATTTGTTCACTTCTGGGTATATCTTCCGGCCTTGTCGCCTTGACAAAAACTGATCTGGTGGATGAGGATTGGCTTGATCTGGTTAAGGGGGAGATAACCGAGTTTTTTCAGGGAACTTTTCTGGAAGGAGCGCCGGTTATTCCGGTATCCGCCGTGAAACGTGACGGACTCTCCGATCTTACGGCCGCAATAAATACTGTTGTGGAACACCTTATCCCCAAAATGGATGACGGTATCTTTCGTCTACCTGTCGATCGTATTTTCACAATGAAAGGCTTCGGAACAGTTGTTACCGGAACGCTCGTTTCCGGAAGTATTCAAGTCGGAGAAGAAGTTCAAATTCTTCCGGAGGGTTTGGTTTCCCGCATTCGCGGAATCCAGGTACACAATCATCCGGTGGAAGAAGCCTGGATGGGACAGCGCACGGCAATCAATCTCCAGGGCATGGAAAAATCAAATATCACCCGCGGTGACGTCCTGGTGCGGCCGCAAACAGTCCGGCCTTCGCAACGGCTGGATGTTTTTGCCGAATATCTGCCGGCTAATCTCAAAAAACTGAAGAACAGGGATCTGGTGCGTCTGCACACTGGTACCAGTGAAGTCATGGCCCGACTGATTCTGCTCGACAAAGATGAAATTGCCCCGGGAGAGAAGGCTTTTGCCCAGCTGACGCTTGTCAGCAAAACCGTAACTGTCGGTGGAGAACATTTTGTGCTGCGCAGTTATTCGCCGGTTACGACTATCGGCGGCGGCCGGATTATCGATCCACAGCCGGTGAAACATAAAAGACGGAATGAAGAAATCATGGGCGATCTGAACCAATTGATGAACGGATCACTGCCGGATAAAATATCCGTCATTTTGGAAAGATCCGGATTTTCCGGCATCAATCTGAGCGGTATCGCCTACCGACTCGGTGTGACCGCCGGAAAAATTAAAGAAGCACTGGAAAATTTATTTTCCCTGAGAAAGGCATTTCTTCTCGACAGTGAAGACACCACTGCAATCTCCGAGCGTTATTACAATCAACTCGAAGAGCTGATCACTAGTAACCTCTCTCTTCATCACGAAAAGAATCCTCTACAGGAAGGAATTTCCAAAGAAGAGCTCAAGGCATCGCTGCAACGTCCGGTCTCGGTAAAATTATTTAATATGGCCCTGCGCAACCTCACCAAAAAAGAAATCATCGTCAGCGATAAAGATAATGTGCGACTGATCAGACACTCTGTTCAGATAACGGGCGGTCTTGATTCGATCCGCCTTGCCATTTCCGGAATTTACCAAAAAGCAGGCCTCACGCCACCCGCTCTTACCGATGTTATTGCCGGATTCAAAGATCAGAGGCCCCAGGCCCAGAGTATCGTTAAGCTGATGCTGAAAGACGGTGATTTGATCAAAATCAATGAGGAGCTCTGTTTTTCCCGTGAAATTCTCGGTCAATTGAGAAATTCTTATAAAGCATTACTGATCAAAGACGGCAAGGCGACGCCGGCCAGTTTTAAAGAACTTACCGGGCTGTCCCGCAAATATATAATCCCGCTCATGGAATATTTTGATATGGATAAACTGACTGTTCGGGTGGGGGATTACCGCATTTTAAGAGAAAAAATATAGCATCCGGATAATCAGAATACTGCGGCGGGAAGAAAGACATTTCAACTTTTACATAAAACTGTTATAAGCTCGGAAAGTCGCGATTGCGACACAAGACAAACATTTACTTTTCCGAAAGGCGGATAAAAATTGAAAGCAAAGGAAATCTATCTCAAAGATATCAAACAGGGAGAGAAAGTATCTTCCTCTTTTTTAGTGGCGGAAAAAAACATGGCTTTTTCCATAAAAGGTTCCCCCTACCTGACGGTAAAATTGAAAGATAAAACGGGTGAGCTCGACGGCAAGGTCTGGGAAAATGCCGTGGAACTCGACCGTGAATTTAAAAAAGGCGACATCATTACCATTATCGGCAGGGCAGCTAATTATAAAAACGCTTTGCAAATTTCCATCACCGGTATAAAAAAATGCAATTGGGAAGAAGTGGAACCGACGGATTATCTTCCCGGCACAAAAGGCGACGTGGGGGCCATGTATGCCGAACTTATTGAATCCATCGGCAGCGTAACGAAAAAACCTCTTCAGGAGTTACTTTATGCTTTTTTTAAAGAGGAAAAAACGGCTGAACTTTTTCAGAGAGCCCCCGCCGCCAAAGGTTTCCATCATTTTTACCTGGGCGGACTATTAGAGCACACACTTTCCGTTGTGCGCCTGCTCATAAAAATCGCCGATCATTACCCGGAGATGGACAGAGACATGCTGATCGCGGGCGGGCTTTTGCATGACATCGGGAAAATTTACGAATTTTCCTACAGCCAGCTCATTGAATATAGCGATGAAGGCAGATTAATCGGCCATATCGTCATGGGCGTGGAAATGATCGACAAAAAAATCTCCGCTATTCCTGATTTCCCGACACAGCTGGCACTGGAGTTGCGCCATATTATTTTAAGCCATCACGGAGAATTTGAATACGGTTCTCCCAAGCGACCGAAAACAATGGAGGCACTCGCCGTTCATTATATGGACGATCTGGACGCCAAGCTTCATGCCTTCCAAGCATTCACCAGTGATTCCGGCAATGCTGATTCCGATTGGACAAACTACAATCGGTTCTTTGAAAGGTATCTGTACAGAAAGAAACAACCGCTTTAACCGTTAATACTTTATCTTCAAAACAGAATCAGAAAAAAGTATAGTTTCAAAGAAGATTGATACTTTGCAGGGCGATCTTTAGCAGTCCCGTATTTTTGAAATGAATTCCCTGCATGCCGGCTCTTTTTGCCGCATTTACATTTTCAGCGTTGTCATCAATAAATAATAGTTCGGCCGGAGCTGCTCCCCGGTCTCGGATAATTGCCTCGTAGAAATCACCTGCCGGTTTCATTGAATGTAATTGATAGGAAAGATAGGATTTATGTAAAAGCATGAGAGTTTCACATTTCATCCTGCTTGCATTGTAATGAATTTCGCTGGTATTACTGGCCAGTGCCGTCTGATTTGTGGACGATATGCGGCGGACAATCTCGTTCATTCCCGCAACCGGCTCCTGAATAATACCGGAAAAGGCAGCCTCCAACCGGCCGATCGTGAACCGCTTGTTAAAAATATTACAAAGGCCGTTTAAAAAATCAGTTCCGGCAATATAACCTGTTTCATATTGCCTGATCCAGGATGCATAGCTTTCCGCAAATGGAGATGCTTCTTCCGGTCTCGTGAACCCAAGATTTCTCCAGAAGGCATCGGGATCAATGTGCACCAGAACATTTCCCAGATCAAACAGCACCGTTTTTATACGCTTCACAAGCATGACTCATATTTTCCCACTCTGGATTCCTTTATACAAAGTCTTTCCCGGTACTTCTGAAAAATTAATCCATGATTATTTTCTTGAAACCGGCAGGTATGGATAGATCAAAGACAGACAGATCTCCTGCTTTTTCAATTTTGAGATCGGAATATTTTACGGTAATGGAAGTTGTGCCATCAGCCATGCTGATCGTGATTTTACCGGCAATAGATTTGCTCTCTTCATAATCGTCAAATTCGGCGATATAGATCGGATTCCCTTCCTTATCCCGGCGTTCGAGCTTGTTTAAACGGCCGTCCGGTCCTATGCGGATTGTCTGCGATATTCCTGACCGGGCTTTCATTTCAATACGCATATTACCCGCCTCGGGAAAGCGTAAATAACTGACCTCACCGTTTAAAGGCGGATAGCCGCCGGCAAATATGGCAACCATATCTTCCAGATCGAATTGCCAGGGCAAAAATCGCGACAGATTATGGCCACTGGGTTGCCCCTGATAAAATTCGCCTTTTCCCGGCACCAGAATTTTCATTTCCCGGAGATTTGCCGCAAGAAAAAAATCGGGCGGCCCCATGAGCGGCAGAAGTTCCAACCTTAAATATGCCGGCTTTTTCAAAAGAAGTGCGGCCTTGGCCGGATAATAAGCCCCCGGCGTAACCAGATCGATTTGCACAATCGCGCTCACCATATCGGCTTCGGAAACAGTGTTGGAGACTGCCGCAAGAATTTTTTCCGTCGCCGGATACTGCGGAACAACCGCAGGTCCGGCACAGGATGCAACAAAAAAGGGAATAATCAGCAGATAAATTATTTTTTTGAAAAGATGTGATCGATTTTGCAAAGTTTTATACATCCCATCAGCCGGGGCCCGGTTTTCCCTGCGAAAAGCAATTCTATTTCTTCTCTATCAAATCTTGCAGCTTTTTTTGCAGCGATTCATTTTGCGGATTAATCTTCAGTGCTTTTTCATACATTTCCCGTGCTTCTTTCAGTTTGCCGAGCTTGGAATAGACATCACCCAGATGTTCTATAATGGCGGCATCGGCAGGCATTATTTCCATCGCTTCCTTCAAGTTTTTCAATGCACTGTCTAATTTGTTTTGCTTGAAATGCACCCAGCCCAGACTGTCCATCATATAACCATTGCCCGGTTTGATCTTCAGGGCTTTGATAATCATCTGCTCGGCCTGCTCCAGGTTAATACCGCGGTCGGCATAACCGTAACCTATAAAATTAAGCGCATCAGCATGGTTGGGATCAATGATCAAAACCGTTTCCATTTCTTTAATACTTTCCGGAAAACGATTCGTCTTTTCGTAAATGACACCGAGGCTGTAATGTAAATCCACATTACCGGGAATACCGGCAATTCCTTCTTTTAAAATATTTTCGGCACCTGCCAAATCTTTATTTTCTTCGTATAAGGAAGATAAGTAAAGATAAAAGGGAACCTGACCTTTTTTCCTGGTGATGGATTCTGTAAGGATGTTAATTGCTTCTGTTAGTCTGCCTTCTTTCTTTAAAATCATGCCGACATGAATTATGGCGTTTACATATAAATCGGATGTAAAAGATATTTTTTGATATTCATCCTTTGCCAACTTGCTGTTATTATTTTCTTCATAAGTAGTGGCCAATAAGTAACGCACTCTGTCATCACTTATATTTTTTTCCAACACATTCAAGAATTCCTGAATGGCCAGATCAAAACGCCTCAGCTCGTAATATAAAAGCCCCAGCGCCATTCTCGCTTCGCTGTTATCGGGAGTGATTTCCAAAAGATCCTGAAATTCTTTTTGCGCTTCGTCGTATTTTTTATCCTTAATCAGAAGGTCTCCTATTTTTACCCGCAAATTTATGCGAGAAGGATTAGCTTCGATGTAGTTGCGATAAACTTCGACGGCAGCACCTATTTTCTTTTGTTTTTCATAAACAGCGGCCAGATCGAAGACTGCCGATTCAAAATGAGGCCTCACGGCAATAACTTTCTGGTACATCGAAGCTGCTTCATCAAACCGCTTCATTTCCGCCAATACTTTGGCGTAGTAGTACATACCCATTACGTTGTCGGAATCCAGCACCAACAGGTTTTTTAAGATTTCTTCCGCCTTGTCATATTTTTTCTCACCCGCATATATTGTAGCCAGATAGAGATGGGCAATCAAATTTTGCGGATCCAGTTCGATTACCTTTTTGTATTCCTGCACGGCTTTTTCGTATTCCCGGGAGTTGAGATACAAACCACCCATAATCAGGTGCAGATCGCTGTTGTCCGCATCATTGGAAAGCGTCTTTTCTCCCAAAGAAACGGCTCTGGCCAGTTCGCCTTTTTCCGCATAAAGAGAAACAAGTTCGGTTTTCAGATAAGGTGAATCGGGATCGGCGGCTATAGCCTTCTCCAATTCCTCGGTTGCTTCACCTAACTGTCCGTCCAGCCGTAAAAGAACACCCAGTGAATAATGATAGGCTGCGGAAGCCGACTTTTCATCCTTATCGATTGCCGGATAGCGCAAGCCGCAACCGCTCACGGCCACGCTGATCAGCACTAAAACCAATATTAAATATTTGTATTTTATTTGCATAAGAAATAATTATTCTCTTCAACCGGAAATGCAATTCACGAAGAACCCTGCGGCGCTTTATTCTTTACCAGTCGGGAAACAGGAACAATAACAACTCCTTTTGCCCGTAAAATTTTAGTCGCTTCTTTAATGGCCCGGATAGTTTCCGGATAGGGATGGCCGATTATGATAAGCGGGGCAACATCTCCGTCTGCCGTTTCGTGGGCTATTTCGGTAAGTATCTTATAAATTGCCTCATAGTCGCGGCTGTTATCAAGAAATATCCTGCGGGAAGCCAGCGGCAAACCTGTTTTTTCCGAAACAGATGAAGCTTTGGAATTTGGCGTTGTGCGTGAATCAATAAAAAACAGATTCTTTTTCTTTAAATTTTCAAAAATCACCTTCAGCTTCTCTTCATCCTCCATGAATTTAGATCCCATGTGGTTATTGACACCGGAGATATAGGGAACCGCAGCCATGTTTTTGTTGAGCTGGAATAAAAGTTCCTGATTATTCATATCGGTAAACAGGGCGCCCGCACCCGGCTTTTCCCGGGGATAGGAAGCTGGCTCCATGGGCAGATGTAAAAGTATTTCCCGGCGGGCCTTATGCAATATCTCCGCCGCCTCACGCGTATGATTGCAAAGAGGCATAACGGCAAAGGTTATATCGGCGTCGATTTTCAAAAGCTCCCTTACCGGACCCAGGTCATTGCCTATATCGTCGATAATTATCGCCAGTTGACGCGTCTGGATGGTTTTCCCGATACTGGATACGACTATTTTCTCTTTTTCTTTCCCCGGTACTCTGGAAGGCGCAACAGTTGATTCCTTTACTGTTTTATCCTTCTGTGCTTTCGGTAAAACCGCTTTGGCTGGTTCCGCCTGGTTTACTTCTTTCTTCGGCTGCTTCATCTCCGGCGGCTCTTCTTCCCATTGCAAGACGTAAATTATAGCGGCAAGAGAAGCAATCATCAAAAATAGCAGCAGTCCTTTGAAGAAACTTTTTAATAGTTTCATAAGTTAATATTCAATAACTCGGTTTGCCGGAAAATTAACTGTTCAGATTCTTTTTCATGATATCCCAGCTTTTTAAGATATCAATTGCCGTTTTTAACTGATTATCCTTGGTCAGATCGGAAGAATCCTTGATCGCTTTAATTTGTTTCTCGTCGAGTTTGGTGCCGTCTTCCTTCGCCGGTTTAATATGACCCTTCAAGTCTTTTTCCCGAATTCGATCATCCCAGCCGTTATCCGTCAAATCTTCAGTCTGCCTTAAATATTTGACAACTATATCCGGCTTGATTCCTTCCGCTTGGATGGAACGGCCCTTCGGTGTATAATAACGGGCAGTGGTAAGTTTCAGCGCTGCACCGTTCTCGAGAGGAATTATTGTCTGCACCGAGGCTTTGCCGAATGTCTGTGTTCCCACAATCAACGCCCGCCCGTTGTCCTGCAGGGCGCCCGCAACAATTTCGGCGGCGCTTGCCGTACCTTCATTGACCAGAACAACCATAGGACAGGTTATTTCACTGCCATTGTCCCGCGCGTTTGTTTTCGACTCCATGTTTTTGGTCCGGCCTCGGGTGGAAACAATTATCCCTGATTTCAAAAACATGTCCGAAACTTCTATCGCCTGAATCAATAATCCACCGGGATCATTTCTTAAATCCAGAACAAGACCTTTCAGAGGAGATAACTTTTCCGTTACTTCCTTCAAGGCATTGCGCAAATCATCCGACGTTCTTTCGTGAAAAGAAGCTATTCTTATATAACCGATATTATCCTCCAAGGTTTTAGCTTTGACGCTCTTGATCTGGATAATGGCGCGCGTCAAAACGAAGTCTTTAGGTTTGGCTGCATTTTCCCGCATGATGGTAATTGTTACTTTGGTATCTTTGGGTCCGCGCATTTTTTTGACGGCCTCCATAATCGTAATATCCTTGGTGGACTTGCCGTCAATTTTGATGATCTGATCGCCTGACTTTATACCGGCATTATAAGCGGGCGTATCCTCGATCGGCGAAACAACTGTCAGAACATCTTTCAGAAGAGTGATTTCGATGCCGATGCCGCCGAAACGTCCCTGTGTTTCCACCTCCAGCTCTTTGTACATATCGGCGTTCATAAAAGCGCTGTGAGGATCAAGGGTTTTCACCATGCCATTGATAGCGCCCTGAATCAGAGACTGAGGTTCGACTTCATCGACATAATTTTTCTTGACCATGTCAAAAACTTCATTGAACGTCTTGATGTCTTTATATATCCCTTTATCCAGAGCGGATACCAGGCTGTCTGTATGAGGTCCGATAAGGACAAACCCTCCCAGAAGAATAAGAATCAACCAAGACCACTTATTAAATATTTTTTTCATAATAATCCTCACCATACCGAAAATATAATCGGTATGGTTATATCATCTTTCCTGATATTTTCCATATATTTCGGAGATTTTAAAAATGAAAACCCGGATCAATGGGGCTGATGAAAAACCTCCCTTTTACAGGCTGTTCAAAAAGGTTTAGCTGCAAGGCATCGCGAGGATCGAGCAGCGGAGCGTACTTTAGAAGTACGTGAGCAGTGAGAGCCGAAGCGTATCCGGCATTCGCCGGATTTACTCCGCAGATGCCTGCCCGGCGCATGCCGGGAGCCCTTTTCAACAGCCTCTCAATCTGCGGTTATTCTATCGACCAGGTGGTGCCTTCCTTGGAATCCTTGAGTAAAACATGAAGAGCGGCGAGCCTGTTGCGAATTTCATCGGCTTTTTCCCAATTCCGGGCGATTCTTGCTTCTTGTCTGCCTTTAATCAAATCTTCAATTTCCGCCATGTTGAGGCCTCTTTTACCGCATTCCATTTTTTTGTCGTTTGCAAAAAATTGATCCGGATCATCCCGGAAAATGCCTAAAATTGCGCCAAAATGCTCGAACGCTTTTTTGGCTTCCCGGAAAACTGCGGCTTTACTTTCGGTCGCTGCATTTTTCCCCGCAATTGCAGAATTATTAACAAGCCTCACCACCTCAAAAACATAACCCAGGCCGCGTGCCGTGTTGAAATCATCATCAAGGGCTGCGTCAAAGTTTTCCACTGCTTCGGTTATTTTATCGATATAATCCTTTACTCCGGTCGAAGTTTCGTCATTACCGGCCGATACTTCCGGAATTTCCTTGATCTGCTGCAGCGCTGCATAGCATCGGATCAATCCCGCTCTGGATTCATTGAGAGAATCCGTGGAATAATCAACCGGGCTGCGGTAATGGCTCTGCAGCATAAAAAGGCGTAAAACTTCCGGGTGGTAATTTTTCAAGATTTCCCTGATGGGGAAAATATTGCCCAGCGACTTCGACATCTTTTCGGAATTGATTTTGACAAAGCCGTTGTGCATCCAGAAATTGGCCAAAGGCTTGCCTGTCGCCGCCTGGGACTGGGCGATTTCATTTTCATGATGCGGAAAAATCAAATCTTCGCCACCGCCGTGAATATCGAAAGTTTCCCCTAAGTACCGCCTGCTCATTGCCGAGCATTCAATATGCCAGCCCGGCCGGCCCTTGCCCCAGGGTGATTCCCAGAAAGGTTCACCTTCTTTACTGGCCTTCCACAGTGCGAAATCCATCGGATTTTTCTTTTTATCGTTGACATCAACACGCGCGCCGGCAAGCATCTCGTCCAGGTTACGCCCGGAAAGCCTGCCGTATTGATGAAATTTATCTACTGCAAAATACACATCGCCGTCGACGGCATAAGCAAATCCTTTTTCTACAAGCACGCCGATGAGTGCGATCATGTCATCCATATGTTCAGTCGCCTTAGGGGTTATGGTTGGTGTCTCTACACCGAGGGCAGCCATATCGTCATTATGAAATTTGATGAACCTTTCGGATATGTCCGTAAAGGCAACTCCTTCTTTCTTGGCACGATCGATAATTTTGTCATCAATATCGGTAAAATTTTTAACATAGGTCACCCTGTAACCGCGCGCCCTTAAGTGTCTTACAACTACGTCAAAAACGACGGCGGCGCGGGCATGACCGATATGGCATATATCGTAAGCCGTAATTCCACAAACGTAAATACCAACCATCCCGTCATTCACCGGTTTAAAGGTTTCTTTTTTTCTCGTTGCCGTATGAAATATATTTACTGGCATAGTTCTCCAACAGGAATTTATTTAAGGATAAAGCGGGGCCATCTGCAATCCCGTATCTTCTTTCCAGTTACAAAGTATATTCATGTTCTGCACGGCTTGCCCGGCCGCTCCTTTAATCAGATTATCAATTGCCGAAATAATAATTATTCTTTTTGTCCGCGGATCAACGGCAAGACCAATATCACAAAAGTTGGACCCGCAAACGGAAGAAATATTGGGAAATGTACCGACAGGGCATATACGCACAAATTTTTCCGCAGTATAAAAAGATGAATAAAGAGAATACAAATCGGCAATAGAAATATCCTTCTTTAAAGACGCATAAATCGTGCTCAAAATCCCCCGTTTTACGGGAAGTAAATGCGGCGTAAAAGAAATTACAAATTTTCCCCCGGCCAACCTGTTCAATTCCTGTTCTATTTCGGGAGTGTGCCGGTGTTTCCCGACTTTATATGCTTTAAATCCGCCGTCAACCTCACCAAACAACGATCCGATTTGCGGTTCCCGGCCTGCCCCGCTGACACCGGAAGCGGAATCCGCGATAATTGTATTTACATCCAGGAGTTTATTTTTTAAAGCCGGGGCCAATCCCAGAATAATACTGGTCGGATAGCAACCGGGATTGGCGACAAGTGCCGTCTCCCTGATCTCTTCCCTGTAAAGTTCTGGAATTCCATAGACTGCATTCTTAAATAGACCGGCGCTCACATGCTTGCCGTACCATTTTTCGTAAGTGCCTAGATCCCGCAAACGGTAATCGGCGGACAGATCAATCACCTTCTTCCCGGCCCGAATGAAAACGGGAGCTATTTCCATGGAAACACCATGAGGCAGGGCCAGAAAAACAATATCAGCTATTTTTGTTATTTCTTCCGGTGCCGTATCCTGATATTTTAACGAAGTGATTCCCAGCAGAGATGGAAATATTTCTGCAATCTCTTTGCCGGCAAATCGTCTCGATGTAACGGCGGTAAGTGACACTTCGGGATGTCCCGACAAAATCCGGATAAGCTCCTGCCCGGTATAACCACTGGCTCCAAATATAGCTGTTTTCATTATAAAACCCCAAAAAAAAGGGAGGCTCGAAGCCCCCCTGTAATTTAACGCTTGGAGAATTGGAATCTTTTCCTTGCGCCCGGTTGACCGTACTTTTTTCTTTCTTTAGACCGTGCATCCCTGGTTAAGAAACCGGCCTTCTTTAAAATAGGCCTCAACTGAACATCATATTCCAAAAGTGCTTTGGAAATTCCATGTTTTACCGCTCCGGCCTGGCCGGCAACTCCGCCGCCACTTACATTGACATACAGATCAAATTGACCGTTTTTCCCGGTAATCTCCAAAGGCTGACGAATAATCATCTTTAAACTGGGACGAGTGAAATATTCTTCATAGCTTCTTTTATTCACTACGATATTACCACTGCCCGATTTCATATAGACGCGGGCTATGGCGCTTTTTCTCTTACCGGTTGCATAAAAACGTTGTTGTGTCTGTGTCATATCTTCTCCAAAATTCAGAAATAATAAAATTATTTTAAAAAATTAAACCGTTAAAACATGCGGGCACTGGGCTTCATGCGGATGAGCATTGCCGTTATAAATTTTCAGTTTCTTCAGCATTTTTCTGCCCAGATTGGTTTTAGGTAACATTCCCTGCACAGCAATACGGATCAAATTCTCCGGTTTTTCGGCAAGCATTTTTCCGGCCCTCGTTTCTCTTAATCCGCCGGGATAGCCTGAATAAGAATAATAGGTTTTGTCGGTCAGTTTTTTACCGGTCAGCATAATTTTTTCGGCATTGACGACGATAACAAAATCACCGGTATCGGTATGCGGAGTGTAAATGGCCTTGTGTTTACCGCGCAAACGATGAGCTATTTCCGCAGCCAATCTCCCCAGTACTTTACCCGACGCATCCACCATATACCATTCGCTGTTAATTTTCTCAGCTTTTGCCATATAAGTTTTCATAATAAAAACCACCAAGTAATAAAAATTTAAAGATGCAAGCTATGCAACTTTGATTTGTTTGTCAAGTAAAATATTTGTTTTCACAGTATACAGAGTTAAAGGGTATTTTTCGGATTTGCCCGCTGTTATTTGCCCATATTTTAAAACTATTAATGTGGAATGCATCCAGCTGATACCTTAATTATACTATTATATCAACAATGTCTCTTTCCGGTTCTGTAAAAGTCCAAAATTAACGATGAATGATGCGGTAAGCCAAAGAATGTGATAAGTGATGTTGCGAGTGGAACATTTTTTTCACCGAGATAAAAAAGAGCGAGATATTATTTATGGGATTAATGTGGATTAATAATGTTTCAGTAAGTTTTGGAGGGCCGCAACTGCTGTCAGCAGCTACACTCCAAATTGAAGCCGGTGAAAGAATCGGCCTTCTGGGAAGAAACGGTTCCGGTAAGTCCACTTTGATGAAAATGCTTGCCTGCGAAATCGTTCCGGATACGGGTAATATTACTAAAAGCAACGAGATCAGTATAAATCGTCTGCAGCAGGATGTCCCGGATGGTCTGCCGGGCACTGTCTATGATATAGTAGCCGCAGGCGGCATAAAGTATATGGAATTGTTAAAAAATTATCATTGCCTCACCTTGCAGCTTGCCCGGAGCGGCAATAACGATGAATTACTGGCAAAATTAGATAGTGTCCAGCACCGTATGGAAGCAGTGGGCGCCTGGAATTACCACCTGCAAGTGGAAAGAATCATTACCCGAACCGGCCTTAATGAAAATGCCGAATTCAGTCATTTATCAGCAGGAATGAAACGCCGGGTTTTCCTGGCCCGGGCACTGGTAACCAATCCCGATATCCTGCTACTTGATGAACCTACAAACCATCTGGATATAAATGCCATACTCTGGCTGGAGGAATTCCTGCGGAAATATGATAAAACCATTATATTTGTAACCCATGATCGTGCGTTTCTCCAGAAATTGGCCACACGCATCGTGGAGATTGACCGGGGGAAACTAATATCATTTTCCTGTAATTACAGCACGTATCTCGAACGCCGGCAGGCAATGCAGGAAGCGGAAGAGAAGCAATGGCAGAATTTTGACAAAAAACTGGCCAGAGAGGAAGACTGGATTCGCCAGGGTGTCAAAGCGCGGCGAACCCGTAATGAAGGCAGGGTTCGTGCTCTTGAGCAGATGCGCCGGGAACGTGCCCGAAGGCAGAGTCGGACAGGCCTCGCGCGGCTGGCCATTCAGGAGGCCGAAAGAGGCGGCAAGGTAGTTGTGGAGGCTGAAAATATCAATTTTGCCTATGAAAACAAAAAAATCGTCGAAAAGTTTTCTACTTTGATAATCCGCGGCGATAAAGTAGGCATTATCGGACCCAATGGTTCCGGTAAGACCACTCTCCTTAAAATCCTGCTCGGCGAACTCCTGCCACAAAACGGCCGTATCCGCCTGGGCACCGGAATACAAACCGCCTATTTTGATCAACTACGGGCACAACTCGCTGAAGAAAAAACACTCAAGGACAATATCGCCTCCGGCAACGACACAGTATTTATAGACGGCTCACCGCGTCATATCATTGGTTATCTCCAGGATTTCCTCTTCCCTCCGGAACAAATCATGTCACAGGTCAAATCTCTTTCCGGCGGGGAACGTAATCGATTACTACTGGCAAAACTTTTCAGCCTTCCTTCCAATGTGCTGGTACTGGATGAACCAACCAACGATCTGGACACCGAAACGCTGGAACTTTTAGAAGACCGGCTGCTGCAATATAAAGGCACAATTCTGCTGGTAAGCCATGACCGGTCATTCCTCAACAACGTGGTGACTTCCACAATCGTCTTTGAAGGCGAAGGGCAACTGCAGGAGTACATCGGCGGTTACGATGACTGGCTTGCGCAACGCACGGTTCGGGTAGATTCATCCAAAACAGTAACAAAGGAAGAAAAAAACAAAAAAGAAAAGCTCCCGGCGGAGAAACGCAGGCTTTCCTTTAAAGAGACTCGCGAACTTCAAGAACTGCCGCAAATAATCGATCTACTGGAAGAGGAGAAGCGGGAGCTGGCGCTCACTTTAAACTCTCCCACCTTCTATGCAAAAAACGACGGCGCAAAAATCAGGACCGCAAGCGACAGGCTGGCTCAACTGGATAAAGATCTGGACTATGCATATCATCGCTGGAACGAATTGGAAAATCTGGCTGCAAATTTAACCGGGCAGGCTAAAATTTCCCCGGTTTAGGATACTGCATGATACCCAATACTGCTCAAAGTATGCCGCTTGTCCAGTTATCTTTGTTGCTATTATTTGAGACTGCCGCTTTGTCGTCAGAGGTGAATCCATGGGACATATAGTTGGAAAAGATATCTACAAAAAACTGGGGAAAAAGATCGATGGTTTAAGCTTGCGTGTCCCTTATACTCAGTCATTTTCGGCAATTCTGCAGGATCTTTACAGCAAAGAAGAAGCGGATTTGATAGCCCGGATGCCTTACCGGCCTTCCTCCATTGATAGAATTGAGCGAACCACTGGCATTCCCAAAGTGAGGTTGCAGGCAATGCTGGAGAAACTCTGTGATAGTGGTCTCGTTATGGACATATGGAATAATAAAAAAAATCAATACATCTATATGCCCGTACCTTTCATCATCGGTATCTATGAATTTACTCTGATGCGTACGGGTAATCCCGAAAAAAGCCGGCATTGGTCTAATCTCCTTCATACCTACTTGAATGAAGGAGATCTATATATTGCCAACAAAACTCAGGGCCAGCAGATAGCCATAATGCGTACAATACCTTATGATAACTCCGTCCTCCTTAATGATTATGTACAGATATTCGATTATCAGCGGGCACGCGCAATCGTCGAAGGGGCAGAAATTTTTGCCATCGGCCTTTGCTCCTGCCGGCATGAAGCTCTGCACATGCAGGAGAAAAAATGTAATATACCACTGGCAACCTGCTGTTCTTTCGGCCGCTCCGCCGAATATCTTATCCGCCACAAACTGGCCCGCAAAGTTGATAAACAGGAAATGCTGGATTCTCTGGCCCGCGCCCAGGAACTTGGTTTAATGCTCAACGGCGACAATGAAAAACGTAATGTGGAATACATTTGCCAATGCTGCTCCTGTTGCTGCCATCTCATCAAGTCCATTAACAAATTCGGCTATCAGGGGATACTTGTAACTTCCGGATTATTGCCGGTAATCAATAAAGAACTTTGCAAAGGCTGCGGAAAGTGTGTCGAGGCATGTCCGGTACACGCCCTGAGCAGGCAAAAATTTACGGACAGAAGTTTTTCGATAAATGTGGATAAGGAAAGCTGTCTCGGCTGCACAATCTGCCAGCGGGCCTGCACTAAGAATGCAATTCTGATGGGACAATCCGACAAAAAGGTAATTTATCCGGAAGACGGTCTGGAAAAATACATCCTCTCCTGCCTGGAAAAAGGAACTCTCCAGAACTTGCTCTTTGATGATCCACAGAGCCTAACCCATGAGTTTTTGAGAACCTTCCTAGGTGCTTTTTTACGTTTGCAGCCGGTTAAACGCGCATTATTGAGCAATACTTTCCGGTCTCGTTTTTTATCAATACTGAAGGCTTAAAAGTGTTTTTCTCATTGCTAAATGATTTTACCGGGCTTCCCGATCATTCGGCACTAAAAAAAGGGCCGGAGTAAAGCCGGCCCTTTTTTTAATTTTTTACTGTTTAAAAGCTACTTGATTTCCTGCAGCTTTGAACGCGCGATACGTGCCTGGTTTGTATTCGGGTAATCTTTAATTACCTGTTGTAAAATCAATCTGGCACTGGTCTTATCATTTAATTTAAGGAATGACAATCCCTGTTTCAACAAAGCATAAGGCACTTTATTGCCGCCCGGAAAATTCTTTGTTACTTTTTCGTATTCCAAAATAGCTTTTTCGTAGTTCTTCTGAAAAAAGTAACATTCGCCGATCCAGAACTGAGCATTATCCGAATACTCGGAATCAGGATATGCAGCCAGGAAGCTTTCGAATTCCGCTCTGGCCTTATCATAATTGCCTTCTTTAAAAGTCTGATAGGACGTGGAATACATGGTTTCCTTGTCCTGTTTTTTCGTCGGATCTCTGGTGACGGCATTACCTGCTGCTTTTGTTTTATCTCCGGATTCACTGGAACCGTCTTTTTTGCCGATTTCCAGAAAATTTTCAATAAAATTGACTTTGAGAAGTATACTGTCTATCTTTTCTTTGTACTCTTCTTCCTTCTTCGTGCCGCGACTTATGTCTTTTTTCAGCGCTTCCACCTGGCCGCGTAATTGTTGAACATTATCGCGTAAATCGGTAATATCCGCTGCTGTATTGGCATTACCTTTTCTTGTTTGCGCCAAAGCTTCGGCATTTTTGCCGAGTTCTTTTCTCAGAACGACCACATTGGCATCAATAACAGCAAGCTTATCTTCCACACTCTGATTTAATTCAGAGCGCATCGCTTTTAAATCATCGGTTGTGGCGCATCCAGTTAAAAAGAACAACACAATCAGCACAACGAGATAAAGAAGATTTCTCAAGTCTTACCTCTATGCCTGTTATTTAATGGTAACTGCAAAATGGGCACGGCGGTTTTTCGCCCATGCCTTCTCATCGTGACCGTTATCAACAGGACGTTCTTTACCGTAACTGATTGTTTTCATCTTGGAGTCTTTTACACCCAGATTGACAAGATACTTCTTTGCTTCCTGGGCGCGTCTTTGACCCAAAGCCATGTTGTATTCGGCAGTGCCTCTTTCGTCGCAATGACCCTCAACAACTATGGAAGCGGAACTGTTTTTCAGGAAATAATCGGCATTGGCTTTAAGAACTTCGCGGGCGTCCGGACGAATGTTGGACTTATCAAAATCAAAATAAATATCTTTCACTGCATCCTCACCGGCACCTGCCGCTTCAACTTTTGCGGTCTGCTCTTTGGCAGCCTTTTCCCGGGCGAGACGGTCAGCGGCTTCTCTTGCCGCCCGTTCTCTGGCCAGACGATCTGCTTCTTCCCGCGCCGCCTTATCCTTTGCGGCCTTATCGGCGGCAATCTGCTGATCCTGAGAAGCACCTTCCTGAACCAGAGCTTTTTTTTCGGCGCAACCAAACATACTCAACGCAAATACAAGCGCAATAATAATCCCTACCCACGTGAAATTCCTTTTCATTATTCAATCTCCTTTCTGCTGGTAAATAAATTTAGCTAAATGATCTTTTATAAAAACTAAACACAATTGATATTTTACGTCAATGAAAATTACCGATTAAATCGAAATGATCTTCAAGGCGAAGCTCTGGAACCGCGTTGTTTTTCAACATTCCTGTCAAAGTCAGGTCTTATCATGATGGATAATTATATACGATAAACACTAAAAAATAACAACCACAAAATTGGTTTTATTTTAATCGCGGCGACCACATCGGCATAGTCAGGTTACCGTTATTTTCATTAAGAACTCTGACATTGAGTCCATTGGCATTCATAATACAAATTTTACTTTTTAAATTTGTCCTCGAGCTATAGACAATTTGCCTGCCGGAAGGAGACCAGGAGGGAGATTCATTGTCTGCTTCACCAAAAGTAAGCTGCAGCAGGTTATTGCCCTCCTCGTCAATAGTAAAAATCTGAAAATTACCATTGATCAAACCTTCATAGGCAATCCGTCCGCCACGCGGCGACCAGGAGGGGGTGGTGTTATAGTTTCCTTCGAAAGTAATTCTTTTTATATTGCCGCCGTCGGCCTCCATTAAATAAATTTGCGGTGACCCTCCACGGTTGGAAACAAAAACTATTTTTTTACCGTCCGGTGACCAGGCCGGAGATACGTCAATCGAATAACTGCTGGTCAAGCGTTTCAGTTTCAAGGTTTCCACTTCGAGAATGTATATTTCTTCGTTGCCGTCCTTGCTCAACGTCAACAATATTTTCTGCCCATCGGGCGACCAGTAGCCGCACAAATTCAGTCCTTCAAAAGAAGCCGCCTTTCTTTCCCCGCCGTTTTTCATATCCTTAATATAAACCTCAGGATTACCATCCTTGAAAGATGTAAAAGCCAGAAACCGGCCGTCCGGCGACCAGCGGGGAGAAACGATTATAGATTGATGCTTGGTAAGAACCTTCAGTTCCAAACCATCATAGTTTACAATGTAAATATCCGCTTTAGTTCCTTTTTTTGCTACAAAAGCAATCCTGGTGTTAAAATCACCCTGATCGCCGGTTAAAGCAAATAAAATATCGGAAGCTATGCTTTTGGCCAGATTTTTTTGTTCCTTGTCCGGTACATTATATTTTTTGCTGAAGAGGAGTTCTGCGTGAACCACATCAAAAAACCAGCATTCGGCAACCGCTTTCCCGTTTTTTATTAATAAATTTCCTTTGAGCAGATAATCGGCGCCGATTACAGACCAGTCGGAAAAGGTAATGTTGGCAAGAGAAGGTTCACCTTCTTTTTGTTCATCCAGAAAACTTTTTTTATTCAAAGAATTGAAATATCCGGTCATCATCAGATACCTGCTGATCTCTTCGGCCAGAGAGCTCCCCGGAGCCTGTCCCATCTCGGAATCGACTGCAACGAAGTCACAAACTGCTATCGGGAAGAGTTGAAAAGTTGGCGAATCTACATCAATGTAAACTTTTGCCCGGACATTACCTGCTAAACTGACAAGCAAACAAAAGGCGATAATTAATACTGCCGGAATATATTTTCTTTTCATTAATAAATATTTACCTTTCATATTTACCGGAATTGAGCGGAATGAAAACGAATGCCGATTTCAATGTTTCCATCCGTCAATCTGGCGGGAAACGGTGGAAACGGACTCGATTTCTTGACCGTTTTCAGAGCGGCATCATCAAAATAGCTATTACCGGAACGTTTTTCAAAATTCACAAATTCCAGTCCGCCGCTCCTTGCTATCCGGACGGCAATTACCGCTTCAATATTTTCCTTCGGCACCAGGGTCGGTGGCAATGACCAGTTTTTTTGAATTTTAGCCCAGACGACGCCGATATACTCCTGCCTCTGAGCATTGACTTCGGATCCTGAAACTTTAACACCTGTTGAGGGAACTGCCCGGCCGGCGGCCATTACAGGAGCAGATGCCTCCGGTATCGGCTCCTTTTGCTTGATGGCACTTATCGCCTTTTCAATATTCACTTTGTTTGTTTCTTCTTTTTTTACCGGAGTGGAAACAGAACGGCTCATCTCTTTTTTGAAGACAACCGAGCTGCCCGCATCGGCTGATTTTTCAATTTCTTTCATTATCGATGATTCTTGATTCCTGGACAGAACAACTTCCGGACTGACGAGCGAAACGGAATAAACAGGCCCGAATGTCAGGTGCCGGGAGGTTGTAGGAACGGAAACAAATACAATCGTGATCACTATCAGATGGGCAACTAGGGAAAGAACTATCATGTTGGAGAAGCCGGGTTCTTTAGTTCCGTAGCCGTTGTTAAACATCTGAGGCGTCATTTTTTATCCTCGGGTGGCTCCGTAATCATTCCGAGTTTGTCGACACCGGCTTTACGCACTTCCGACATAACTTCAACAACAAAGCCATACGGCACATTTTTATCGGCACGCAAAAAAACTTCCCGATCAATTCTGTTGGCAAATATGGCTTCCAGCTTGGAATTAAGTTCACTAAGCGGTATCCTGGTTTTATTTAAATAAATTTCTTTGGTTTGATTAACCGTCAAGACAAGTTTTTCTTCGGCGACATCCACACTTTTTGATTTAACACGCGGCAGATTTACATCGATACCCATGGAAAGCATCGGGGCCGTTACCATAAAAATAATTAAAAGCACCAGCATTACATCAACCAGCGGAGTCACGTTGATTTCCGCCAGAGCTTTGTCCTGGTTGTTTCGTCGGTGTAAAGAGCGCATATTAATTCCCGGAAAAATGAACGGAGGCTATTTTCGTACCAGATACCGTTCAACAATATTCAAAAATTCAGCGGAAAAATTGTCCATTTCCTGAACCATTATTTTGGCACGGTTCAGAAAGTAATTATAGAAAATAACGGCCGGAATAGCTGCGGCAAGTCCTGCGGCTGTTGCAATCAGAGCTTCCGAAATTCCGGGAGCGACAACAGCCAGAGTCGCCGATCCACGGGCGCCGATACCTTTAAACGTATCCATAATTCCCCACACCGTACCGAACAAACCGATGAAGGGGCTGGCCGAACCTGTTGTCGCCAGAAACGACAGCGCCCTTTCGAGCTTGGTCATTTCGGAATTACAGGCTTTATTTAAAGACCTCTCTACATTATCCAGAGAAGAAAAACCGACTTCTTCATTGGAGGATGGTTCTTTAAAAACTTTATTGATTTTTGTCAGTTCCCCATAGCCGACACGAAAAACTTCCGCCGTAGTAGAATAGGTATATTTTTTGGCAGCAGACGAAACATCGGAGAGTTTGGAACTTTTTAAGTAATCTGCGTTGAATGATTCGTTTTCTTTTTTAACATTCCGGTAATATTTATACTTCAGAAAAATTATCGCCCAAGATACTACAGAAAAAACAAGGAGTAAAAGTAAAACAAATTTAACCATGAACCCGGCATCGAGAATCATGCCAATGAGACTGCCATGAAAATTTCCACCTAAATCCAAAGAGCCAATATCTTTCACTTTTTTATCTCCAGAGATGGGATTAAAAACTTGGAGCGTAACCTAAAGTAAAAAAATGATGTTGTCAATAAATCTTTTTTGCTTCTCTCATATCTCCTGCGGAATTGGAATTTTTCTTGAGACATTGGAAAAAAACGGCCTTTGTGACGAAAGAAAAGACCGTTAAACTTAAAGACGCAGAGTTATTATTCAGCCAAACGTCTGTAACTATTGGCAATTAATTGAATTTAACAATTGACTTTATTATTTGGCATTTTATTTGCGTGAGGAGTTGATAACTGAGTTGGTTGCGTATTCCTGGATTTTAATTGGAAAGATCAGTGACTAAATAGTCTACAGCTCTACTATATAAGGTGAGGCTTAAGGAGGATATATGGGAAAATTATCACTGCGGGTTAAATTGATGGTGGGAGGAATTCTTGTCGTACTTATTCCCTTATTAATAATTGGAGGTTTTTCCATCTATAAAGCAGGGGATTCTCTGGAAGAACTGGCCCTTTCTCAGTCCATGGAAGTCGCCAAAGGACTTGCGCACACGGCCGATGTCGCCTTGCAGGAAGAAATGAAGATCGCCGCCCAGACGGCCGCGAGAGATGTAGTAATTGATGCCGCCGCCAAACGCGGACAGGCGGAAATCGACAAAGCTACGGCGGAATTAACCGCCATGGTTCAGCAAAGCGGCAATGCCTACGAAACAGTTATTATCTGCGGACTCGACGGCAAAGTTATAGCGGACGGACAAAACGGCAAATACAAGGGTATAGATGTTGCGGACAGAGATTATTTCAACGCGGCTAAAGCCGGTAAAGTTAACGTCGGTGCCGTAACCAAATCCAGGGCAACGGGTAACTCCGTTTTAACTTTCGGCGCCCCGATCTATGCCAAGGGCAAGGATGTTGTCGGCGTGGCGGGACTGATCGTCAATATTCAATTCCTGACCGACAAAATGGCCTCGACCAAACTGGGGAAAACCGGTTACGCCTATATGGTTGATAAAACAGGCGTGATCATCGCCCATCCTAATAAAGACTTTATCCTCACTTTGAACCTGTCCAAGGAAGCCGGCATGGAAAAAATCATGGCCCGCATGCTTACCGGTGGCACCGGCACCGAAGGTTATGTCTTCAAAGGAATAAGGAAAATTGCCGGGTTTGCACCGGTGCCGTTGGCTCAGTGGAGCATTTCCCTGACCCAGGATTATGATGAGATCATGGCGCCCGTTACTCAACTGACGATCATTATAGTCATAATCGGCATCATCTTCTTGGTGATTACGATTCTCGGTGTGTTTGTCCTCGCCCGCAGTATTGCGCTGCCCATCGGTCAGATCGCCCGTGATTTGAACGACGGTTCCGAACAGGTGGCCACAGCATCATCCCAGGTTGCCGCAGCGAGCCAGAGCCTTGCCGAGGGTTCATCGGAGCAGGCT
>MVRV01000181.1 GCA_002068015.1 Smithella sp. PtaU1.Bin162 | reverse complement strand
CCCTTGCGCACCTCGATCCCGATCGCGGCAATCTTATTGTTTCCTGTCCACACGCCTGTCATATGTCGGATGGTTTCAGCTTGGACTCCGTAGTCGGCCAAGGTCAAGATAATAGAATCCTCGATACCGCGGACAAAGCGGTGAACATCCCATCCAAAAAGGTTCAGATTGATGATGAAATATCCGACCAGTTGACCCGGATAGTGACAGGTGATTCTCCCTCCCCGGCTGACGTGATAAATTGGAATGCCCTGCTGAGCCAGTTCTTCCTCTGTTACCAGTAGATCCTTGGCCGCGGCACTGCTGCCCATGGTAATGACAGGATCATGCTCCAAAAGCATAATCATGTCTTCGATCCGTCCTTTAACACGGGCAGCATGGCAGAGTTCCTGGAGGTAAAGCACTTCGCTGTATGCCGTTCTTCCCAAATTTACCGCAATCATGATAGTTTGTTTTAGTCCATCCTGGCAAGGATGTTTTCGTGTTCTTCCCTTCCGTGGCGAACTCGGCAACCGACCGGTTATTCAAATTTATCGGGCTTTTTGAAGCCCAACCTTGTCCAGTATTTTTCAGGCATCGTCTCCGGTCGTTTGTAGAAGACCCAGGCGCAGGGTTTGCCGGGATCCTCCACGTATTCCGTAACCCACAGTGGCCAGCCGCCCCACTCAATCATCAGTGTCTCATTAATGGCACAGTGGATGCAGTAATAAGGCACACCTTTTTCACTCCAGCTCCAGGGATAAGCCTGGGAAGTTTTGCCGAAATTATAAGGAGCTCCATAGCGTGAAGGCGTTTTGTCCACCGGGTCGCCGCGGCGGGTGCGGCCGCCGCTGCCACAGGGATTGCAGCTCATAATGATTTTTTCATTATCCTCGGTGAAATCGAGTTCTCCCATTTGTTTCGGCCCGCAGCGGTGGGCACGGAATACTTCAGCATTAAGCCAGAGCCTTTCGTAGATATTCATCTTAATGAATCCTTTCCAGCTCCTCTTCATCATCCATGTTCCCTGGGTGTCTCGCAGCAACTGATACATGGCTTCTTCGCCCCACTTCTTGGCGACCTTGTCCAACATGTCCGATGTCCAGTCTACATAAAGATCGTGGAGACCTTTACTTTCGGCAATTGTATAGCTGACCAGTTCCTTGGCTAAATCGAGTTTTCCTTCATCAATACAGCGTTTGATCATATCGTGTGTCGGAACTCCCAGATCTTTCATATCATCTTGACGGATTTTTCTTCTGATTATGTCCAATTTTTCGAATTTCAACATTTTCTTTTACCTCTATTTCTGATTGCTACTTTTTCAGCCTGTCCACGGCAGGTTCATGATACAGAACATCTTCCTTGTACAGGGATTTCACCTGCTCTTCATTATACCCCAAAACACTGGTAAGAATATCCGTATTATGTTCACCGAGAATCGGGGCATAACCTCTTATGCACGATGGTGTTTCCGACATCTTCAGCGGGCTGCCGTACATTTTCATGGGACCGATAAAAGGCTGATCCACCGACGGCATCATTTCCCGTGCCTTGATTTGTGGATCCGTATCCGCCAACTCGCGGAGAGTCCGAACCCTCAGACAGGGTACCTCGACCTGATCGAGAAGTTTCTCCACTTCCTCAACAGAATCCTGTTCCATAACCCATTCCTCCAAGACTTTGTGGATGAAGGGAGCGTTTGCAGTTGTACAGCGGGTAGATACATCCTTCGCCCGCGGATCAGTCAGCAGCCATGCATACTTCTCGCCCATAAGTTTAACAAGAGGCTGCCAGCGTGCTTCCGTGAGGCAGGCGATGCAGATCATACCGCCGTTCTTTCCCTGATAAATACCGTAGGGGGCGTAACCGGGATGCTGCCGCCCGATCCGCGGTGGTTGGATTGGTTCCCCGACAGCCTGGGTGATCAGATACCAAGGCAGGGTATTTTCATGGAGAGAAAACAGGCAATCCATCATGGAAATATCGATATTTTGTCCTATTCCCTTGGTCTTCTTCGCGTACAGGGCACCCAGAATGGCCGTTGTTGCGTGCATGGCGGCAACGGTATCACCGATGGAAACGGGTGCTATAATGGGTGGATCGCTCTGGGCGGTCCAGCCGCTGGCACCTTGGGCAATCATGTCATATCCGGGCTTGTGGCTGTACGGTCCCCAGTGTCCGAAACAGGAGATAGAGCAATAAATAATATCTTCCTTTATTTTCTTGACCGATTCGTAATCCAGTTTCAGCCGATCCATGACGCCCGGAGCAAAATTCTCTACCAAAACGTCACTCTTTTTGATAAGTTCATGAATCAGCGCCATCCCCTTGGGAGCTTTCATATTTATACAGATGCTCTTTTTTCCCCGGTTTACATTTATCGTGTAGGAGCTTTGTGTAACCTCGTCATGGGTTATCCGGTAGGGAAGCCACCTTTCGTTGGCCCCGGCTTTGTATTGTTCCACTTTAATAATATTTGCCCCCATATCAGCAAGTGTCTTTGTCGCATGGGGACCTGCCAAGACCCAAGTAAAGTCGAGGATTGTTACACCATCCAGACATCCTGGTTTAATATTTTCCATAATACAAATTACCTCCCTGTTTGCTGGCTTATCATTTTCTTTTTTTGTTCTCTTCATAGAGGAGATCGGCAACATAAACAACGACATCAGCTATTATGTTGGAGCATTTCATCAGACCGCCTCCTGCAAAATAGCCCTCAGATGCTTTCGGGTCCGACAAATCGACACCGGTTATCTCCCGGCAGTTGACAGCATGCTGAGCTCCCTGAAAATATTTTACAAGTTTCCGGCAGGGACGGATACCTTCTATGATGCCGTCCATTCCTTCATGGATGTCTTTTCTTCCGAAAGCTGTTCCTAGAATCATCAATCCCCCTACAAGCGCACCGCAATTGTTTCCCGTCAGGGACATCCCTGCGGCAAATGGGCTGGCGGCCATAAACAAAGGGACATTGTTTTCCTCGAACAGGTCGAGAAAGATCTGCACCACCACCTGGGAACAGCCGTGATTTTGCATTTCCATGTCAAAAGCTTTCTTCCTTAATTCTTCGAGAAATTTATCCTTATCCTGATACCTGTCCAGTTTACTCAGAATCATAATGAATTTCCTTTCTTGTTATAATCCCAAATTAGAGGCAATTAACTCGCGATGATAATTGGCGTTACCGAAGGCATATTCGGCTGCTTTTGCCCGTCTTGAATAAATGGGCATGGGGTGCTCCACGATATAGCCGGTACCGCCGAATATCTGATGACCGATAGCCGCCACCTTCTTGCCGGCGTCACTGACCCAGGCTTTTGCCGAAGAAATGATTCTTGTTTCTGAAGATCCATTAACTAACAGCCAGGCAGCCTTGTATGTGATATATATGCTGCCCTCGATAGCCATTTTCTGATTGGCGCAAAGATGCTGCACTGCCTGATAAGCACCAATGGGCTTCCCGAATTGTACGCGTTCTTTGGCATAGGCCACGGTGATTTCCATTACTTTGTGCGCTCCGCCGAGCATTTCGGCACATTTGCCGACAGCGGCATACTGGAGGACTTTCTCGATAATGGTGCCGGCGCCGTTTAAGTGACCAAGGATGTTCTCTTGCGGAACCTTGACTGCGTTAAAAACGACTTCACAGAGTTTATCGCCAGCCGTGGTCTTCAAAAGGGTGGTTTTGATACCGGGCGTTTTGCTGTCCACCAGGAATAGGGTAATTCCGCTTTTATCTCCCGCCGCTCCGCTCGTCCGGGCGGCAACGATAATTACATCTGATACATTGGCATTGGGGACAAATAGCTTGGTACCGTTGATGATATAGTTGTCACCGGCTGATTTTGCCGAAGTTTCAATGTAGGAAGGATCGTAACAGGTTGTTGCCGGTTCGATAAGCGCCATGGTGAGCAAACATTTTCCTTCGGCAATCCTTGGAAGCAGGTCGTCCTTCTGCTTATCCGTACCTGCCTCGAGAATTGCAATGCCGCCCAGGATTACAGTGGAGAAAAAAGGCCCGGGGAGTGCCGCATATCCCATTTCTTCAAGGAGGACGACCAGATCCAGAAACGACCCGCCGATTCCGCCGTATTTTTCCGGAAACATAATTCCCATCCAGCCCAGTTCCGCCATCCCTTTCCATAACTCCGGCGTGAAACCTTTTTCGTCTCTTTCCATTTCCAGATACCATTCCACATTCGGACATGCTTTTTCCAGAAATCCACGCGCCGCTTCCTTTATCATTTTCTGTTCTTCCGTATATGTAAAATCCATTTTGATTGCCTCCATTTATGTATTGTGGCCTTGTTTATCCTCTGGGGAGACCCAATCCCCGCTGGGCAATAACGGTCCGCCCTACTTCGCTGGTTCCCGCTCCGATGGTCGTCATGAAGGAATGCAAAAATTCCCATTCAATTCTCCCTTTAAGAGGTACCCATTTGGAGTCTTCCTTCAACTGACAGAACTGATCAAGTATCTGCATGGCGCTGTCAACCATGCGCTGTTCCATCTCTGAGACAAATACCTTGGTAATCTCCGGTTCGCAGGTCATGGGCAGATGATTCCATTCCATCCAGCGGGCATGATCGGCCAGCAAGGTGGACATATCGATTTCCACGGCAATCTGAGCGATCTTGTCGCGAACCAGGGGATTATTTGCAAGTGGTATGCCCCTGAAGGTCGTGTTCCGGGCATAATCGACAATCATGTTGAGGTAGGGAATGTAACGACTGGGAACGAAAACATAATTCCGTTCCGAACCCAGGGCTTCCATCATATAGTAGAAGCCCTTGTTCTTTTCACCGACCAGGCGATTTTTAGGAACTTTAACATCATCATAGAAGATCTCATTCGTTCTTTCTCCGGACATAGTCGTCATAGGCCGAATAGTGATTCCCGGGCTGCGCTGATCCACAATAAAAAGACTGATTCCCTTATAAGCGGACACGCCGGAATCTGTCTTGGCAGCCAGCCAGTGATATTCTGCATAATGGCTTTCCGTGTTGAATGTTTTCTGGCCATTGATAATATAATGGTCGCCATCTTCGACCGCCGTCATTTTCATATTAGCCAGATCCGATCCGGCTTCCGGTTCCGTATAGCCCAGGCCGAATTCTATTTCTCCGCGGATAATTCGTGGTATAAATTCCTTTTTCATTGCCTCATTACCGCGTCTCAGAATTGTATGACCGACCATGGTATAAGCCACATCATTGGGCACATGGGCGCACCAGCGCTTACCCAGTTCGTCAATTAAAATAAAATCATAAATGGGCGGCAACCCTTTGCCACCGTATTCGACAGGCCAGCTCCATCCCATTAATCCCGCATTATAGAGTTTTTTGGCAAATGCCCTTCCCGCGACATCCAGCCCTAAATCTTCCCAGTTTTCGCGTGCAATTTCCTCTGTCAGTTCCTTGTCCAGAAAGGATGCAACTTTCTGACGGTATGCTTCCTCTTCCTTTGAAATTCCAAAATCCCAAGCCATGATTTACCTCCTGATTATCTTGAATTGTTTCTGTTCTTGTCAAAAATACACATCGCCGATAACCACTACGGCATGTGGATAGCCCCCCCTGTAAGTGTCATGGCTGCTTCCATAATAGACTCGGATACCGTGGGGTGGGGATGAATTGCATGTGCCAATTCGTCCACTGTCATTTCCAGGTTCATTCCTAAAACCGCTTCGGCGATCATATCTGTTGCATGAGGACCGAGAATATGCACTCCCAGGACTTCTCCATACTTTTTATCGGAGATTATTTTCACCATTCCTTCCGTTTCATTAAGGATCAAAGCCTTTCCGTTTCCCCGGAGAGGAAAACGGCCGACCTGAACATCATATTTCTTTTTGGCTTCTTCTTCCGTCAGGCCGACGGAGGCCATCTCCGGTGTCGTGTAGATGCAGGCAGGCACAACCCGGTAGTTCATGATGGATTCATGGCCAAGTGCGTTTTTCACGGCGCATTCTCCTTCCGCAGTGGCCACATGGGCCAGCATCACGCCGCCGATGACATCACCCGCAGCGTAGATTCCCGTGATATTTGTTTCCATCCGGTCGTTTACTACGATGGCACCTTTTTCACAGAGAATGCCTGTTCCCTCAATATTCAGGCTGGAAAAATCAGGCTTTCTTCCCACCGCCATTATAATTTTTTCCGCCGCACACTCTGCGGTTTTGTCGCCGACTGCGTACCGGACAGTTTTAAGACCTTTTGTACCGCCAATACTCTTCACCATAGCACCAGTAATCACCTTGACTCCTGAGGCAATAATGATTTTCTCCAGGGCAACGGCCATTTCTTTGTCCAGGCCGGGAATCAGATTCGGCATTAATTCCAGGATGGTGACATCCGTTCCCATTCCTTTAAGGAACTGGGCAAATTCCACACCGATGACGCCGCCGCCGATAACAACGACGCTTTGAGGCAGAGATTCCATCGTCAAAACTTGATTGCTGTCCATGACGTCCGGGCCGTCAATGCCTTCGATGGGTATTTTTCCGGACTTTGATCCCGAAGCGATCAATATCTTGTCTGCGGTGATCTTTTCACCGGTTTGCACAATCTGCACTGTTTTTGGATCGACGAATGATGCTGTTCCCTTTATGATTCTGACTTTTTTTGCCGTAAGCAGTTTCTGCACACCATTGCATAACTGTGCTACCACAGCATTCTTCCGCTTCATGACGGCGCTGAAATCTATTTCATAGCCCTTGTTGCGAATACCAAAGGTATCCGCATTTCTGATTGTTGCCGCGACGGCGGCAGAATGGAGAAGTGCCTTGGTAGGAATACATCCCCAATTCAGACATGTTCCTCCCAGAGCATCGTTTTCAATAATAGTTACTTCCGCTCCCATACGGGCAGCCCGAATGGCGGCCGGATATCCGCCGACGCCGCCGCCGATTATAATAATATTCGCTTTTCCGGCCGGTACTTTAACGGCTGGCGCAGCTGCCGGTTTTACCGTCTCCGGAATTTTACCCGGTGCCGGGACGTATTTTTCTCCGGGCTTCAGGAGAAATGCCACTATCATTCCTACAAGCACGCTTTCCTTCTCGTTCACTATGATTTTTCCCAATATCCCGTCTTCCGGGGATTCCACCTCATAGGTGACCTTTTCCGTTTCTAAAACAAAAAGTATTTCCCCTTTTTTAACGGTATCACCTTCACGTTTCTTCCATTCTACTATTGTTCCCTCTGTCATGGTTAGCCCGAGTTTCGGCATGACGATATTTACCGGCATAACATGAACTCCTTTTTTCTCATTAAACAGTAACACCCTGAGGGTGACGGCAAATTAAATCTTTGCCGAGGCATCAGGTTTTTACTGGATGTACGAAGGTTCCTCCAGCAGCTCCTTCAGTGTTCGCATGAACTTGCCCGCCTCCGCTCCGTCGATCGCCCGGTGATCATAGGTTAAATTTACCTTCATCATCGGACGAACGACAATTGTTCCTGCTACGACTACGGGCGTTTCGATAATTGCGCCCACCGCGAGGATCGCATTTTCCGGCTGATTGATGATGGCTGTAAACGTCTCCAACCCGAACATTCCCATGGCCGACAAAGTAAATGTCCCGCCTTTGATATCATCGGGCAGAAATTTATTGTTCTTCCCCTTTTGAATCAGCTGGACCCGGTCTGCAGCAATTTGTCCGTAGGTTTTCTTGTTGATATCCCTGATCACCGGAACGATAAGTCCTTCATCCAGGGCCATGGCCATTCCCATATGGACATCCGGCAGGAAAAGAACCCCCTTATCCGTCCAGCGGGTGTTGATTACAGGATGCTCAAGCAGAGCGGCTCCCGTAATCTTCATGATGATGTCTGTAATGGTGATGCGCACACCGCATTTGTTTTCAATACGGGGCAGCAGTGCTTTTCTCAGTTCTTGAATTCGTGTGGCATCAATCGTGTTGCCCATGTAGGCTTGCGCCGACTCAACTTTACTGGCCAGCATTTTTTTGGCAATTGTCCGTCGCATTCCCGTAAAGGGTACTATCTTGGCTTCTCCGTCTGCAGTGTTAACAGAAGGTACCGCCGGTTTTTCAGTCTTTTCTTTCTGTGCTTTCTCCACATCTTCCCGGACGATTCGTCCTGCGGAGCCGGTTCCCCTGACTCCTCCCAAATCAATACACAGAATGCGGGCCATTTTTTTTGCCAGAGGTGTCGCTTTGATGCGTCTGGTTCCCGAAACCGCTGCGGCGGATGAAACCGGCGCTGCCGGTGCAACGGGTACTCCGGCGGAAACTTTTACATCAGCGGGAGCGGTAATAATCTTCAGTGCCGAAGTGTCTTCTCCAGCCTTAAGAAGCAGGGCTACAGTTGCCCCGACGGGGACAGTTTCCTTTTCCTGCACAAGGATCTTTCCCATGATTCCGTCATCCGGAGCCTCCACCTCATAGGTGACCTTTTCCGTTTCCAGGATAAAAAGGACATCTCCTTTTTTTACCGCTTCACCTTCTTTTTTCTTCCATTCTAAAAGAATGCCCTCTGTCATGGTCAGACCAAGTTTTGGCATAACAATATCTACTGGCATGGTATAACTCCCTATCTACCCTTGAAGTTTGGTTTTCGTTTTTCCAGGAAAGCCCCGGTACCCTCTTTCATATCTTCCGTGCTGAAGCAGGTGATGCAGTTCTTCTGAGAGTACTGAACAGCCTCTTCCAAAGGAAGATTCATACCTGTTTCCACTGCATCCTTGCACATTTCCACGGCAAAGGGGGCATTGGCCATAATTTTACGGGCCATTTCCTCCGCAGCGGCCAGAGCTTCGCCTTTCGGGACCACCTTGTTGATGAGGCCGATGTTCAGAGCATCTTCCGCAGTGATTGTATCACCCGTCAGCAGGAGCTCATAGGCTTTGCCCTTACCGATCAGCCTGGGCAGGCGCTGAGTTCCTCCCGTGCCCGGTATAATCCCCAGCTTTACCTCCGGCAGGGCCAGTTTTGCTCCGGCGACGGCAATACGGATCGAACAGGAAAGGGCCAATTCCAAGCCGCCTCCCATGGCCAGGCCGTTAATAGCGGCAATTACAGGCTGTCTTAGCTTTTCTATTTTGGCGTTATTGCGCAGTACTCCTTCATTCCATCTCAGGATAGACATGGGTGTCATCATGCTCAATTCCCGGATATCGGCGCCCGCCTGAAAGCCCTTGCCCGCACCAGTCAGAATCAGGACATGAATTTCGTAATCTTTATTTATCTTATCCAGAGCATCGCTGAATTCATTAATCAACTCCTGACTGATAGCGTTGAATACCTCCGGTCGATTGAGGGTGATGTAGCCGATTCCTTCCTTCTTATCTAAAATTATCGTTTTATATGCTTCCATGTTTTATTCTCCTTGCTTCGTCATTTATAAAAATCACCAGCAAACCTGTCCACCGTCTATAATAATACAGGAGCCCGTTACGAAATTAGAGGCAGGAGATGCCAGATAAACAGCCAATCCCTTCATATCTTCCATCTGCCCCAGACGACCGGCGGGAATATTCTTCTTAATGATCTTTTTTCCGATCTCCGAAGCGAAAAAATGAGTATTCATCGGGGTTTCAAAATATCCGGGTTGAATGGCATTGACCTGGATGTTGTAGCGGATCCACTCCAGGGCCATAACCTTGGTCAATTGTTTTACCCCTCCCTTGCTGGCGCAGTAGGCCGACATATTGGGAAAAATGATGTCCGCGCCGATGGAGGCCACGTTGATGATCTTGCCGCCTTTTCCCTGCTCCACCATCCGTTTCGCTACAGCCTGGGTAAGGACGAAAATACCCCGCAGGTCTGTCGCCACCGTGTTGTCCCAATCCTCTTCCGTCATTTTCAGAATTGGTTTTTCGCTTCCGCCGACACCGGCGTTATTGATCAGGATGTCGATATGTCCAAATTTTTCGACCACGTCTTTGATTAAAACATTGATTTCTTCCGTGCTGGTAATATCCAGACGGTGCGGATAGGTCGGCACTCCGGTACGGGCAGCGATTTCCTTACTCGCTTCTTCCAGGATATTCATTCTTCTTGCACACAGAACAATGGTTGCTCCGGCATCGGCCAATCCTTCTGCAAGGCCACGGCCGATTCCTGTGGCACCACCTGTAATAATTGCCACTTTCCCCGTCAAATCAAAGTATGGTAGGTTCATTAAGATTCCCTCCTCAAATTATGGATTAACCAGGATTTTAACATGCTGATCCGGATGTTCAATCAATGCTTTAATCCCTTTTTCCACCAGATCTTTTACCTTAATTTTCTCCGATATCAGAGTGTCCACTTTCACCCGCCCATCCTCCAAATAGGCAATGGCGGCAGGGAACTCATCCTGATAGCCGCTGCTAAATGTAAGTTCTTTCTCGTGACCCCAAAGGCGGATGAAGGGAACCGAAATGGGCTTGAGGGCAAGACCGACCACACAGATCTTCGCCCGTCGTCCCGTAACCTTAACGGCCGTGTCGAAGGATGATTGGTTACCCACGCAGTCAAAGGCGATATCTGCCCGCAAGCCGTCGGTCAAATCGCCGATTTCCTTGCCGGTATCCACCGTCGTGGGATCAAAAACGGCGTTGGCACCTGTTTTTGCCGCAGTCTCCATCCTCGCCTTCATCGGTTCGATGGCATAGACATGACCGGCCCCGGCAGCCTTACAGGCTTGCAGCACAAACAGCCCTATAGGGCCCGCACCGATGACGGCAACATTATCACCGATCTTCATGCCGCTGCGGTTTACCGCGTGAACGGCTACAGCTAAAGGCTCAACGAAGGCACCCATATCATCTGTTACGGAGTCGGGCAGTTTGTAAAGACCGTATTCCGGATAGACACCATATTCGGCGAAGGCGCCGTTCCAGGCAAAGCCTACGGTACCCAGCTTTGCGCACATTATGTGAATGCCCTTGCGGCAATAATGACATTTTCCGCAATAGATCAATGGGTTTACGGTGACCCGGTCTCCGGGGTGGAATTTCTTTACACCGTCTCCGACAGCCACTACTTCTGCGGAGAATTCATGACCCAGGATTACCGGACCGCCGGTGCGGCCTGTTAATGGATGGGGCTTCGCGGGAATAATAAAGGGACCGCTCCTAAATTCATGAAGATCGGACCCGCAAATACCGCACTGTTTTATCTTAACCTTGACCTGACCTGCCTGTACCTCCGGTTCAGGATAATCTTCAAACCTTATATCTTCTTTTGCATACCAGACTGCGGCTTTCATTTTTGACTCCTTTCTAAAAAACCCGTTCCAGCGTCGACATTATTGCCTTTTTGACATCGTCCGCATTGGGAACATAATACTTTTCCAAGCTGTATGAGGCCGGAACAAAGGGTGCACCGACACGTCCGATCGGTGCATCCAGTTCATCAAGAATGTCTTCGGCCACGGATGCTACGATTTCCGCACCAAATCCAAACTGTTTCACCGCTTCATGTGCTACGACCAATCGATGGGTCTTGCCGATTGATCGGTAAACCGTCTCTCTGTCCCAAGGTTGAATGGTCATCAGATCGATAACTTCCACGTTGACCCCTGCCTCGGATAATGTTTCTGCGGCTTTAAGCGATTCATTGACCAGACGTGATGCCGATACCACTGTTACATCCGTTCCTTCCCGCTTTACCTCCGCTTTTCCCAGAGGAACAAGGTATTCTTCTTCGGGAATGGAACCTTTCATGGCATGAAGAGTTTTGTTTTCGATAAAAATGACCGGATTATCATCACGAATGGCCGATTTAAGAAGGCCTTTTACGTCATAGGGGTTGGCGGCCATGACAACTTTCAGACCCGGCACGTGGGCAAACCATGCTTCCAGGCACTGAGAATGCTGAGGGCCTGCGTTAAGGCCGCCGCCTTCGGGCATCCTGATCACGATTGGTAAGGTGTACTGATTGCCGAACATATAACGCATCTTGGCAATTTGATTAACAATACTGTCCATGCAACAGGTGACGAAATCCATAAACATGATTTCGACGATGGGCCGGAGACCGCAACTGGCGGCACCGGCGGCAAGAGAAGTAAATCCCAGTTCACTGATAGGAGTATCCACAATACGTTCCGGACCGAATTTTTCGTATAGTCCTTTGCTGGCACCGAAAGATCCTCCGGCAAGTCCTACATCCTCACCAATGAGAAATACGTTTTCATCTCTGTTCATTTCCTCTTCCATGGCTTCCTTGATGGCAAATATGTAGCGTATGTCCTTCATACGATCTCTCCTTGATTTATATTTATTGAGCGCTCACTCAATTATTTCGCCAAATTAAAGATAAAGGCCTTTCATCATTTCGGATACTTCCGGATATGGGCACTCGCGAGCAAAATTAACGGCTTCCTCGATTTCGGCACCGATTTCGGCATTGATCTTTTCCACATCCTTCTTTTTCAGCGTATTGGTCTGTAAGAGCTCCTTTTCATAGTCCAGGAGACAATCCTTTGTCATCGCCTGTTCCACCTTTTCCTTACCGCGATATTTCTGGGCGTCTCCTACGTAGTGACCGTGCCAGCGTTCGCTTCGGACTTCGATCAGGGTCGGACCATCGCCTTGGCGCGCCCTTTCCACGGCTTTTCCCGCTTCTTCATAGATTTCCAAAACATTATTTGCTACGGAAACAGCAGGAATGTCGTAAGCTAAGGCGCGTTGTGTGACGCTCTGAATGCTCATATGAATCGAATGGGGAGAAAATTCAGCCCAACCGTTGTTTTCGCAGACATAAACGATGGGAAGTTTTTTGATGGCGGCAAAGTTCAAGGCTTCATGGAATGCCCCTTCACCTGTAGCTCCCTCCCCGAATGTGGACACCGCCACCTGGTTTGTCTTGCGGTATTTTGCTGCGAATGCTGCTCCAGTTGCAATGGGAATTCCGCCACCGACAATGCCGTTGGCACCCATGATTCCTCGCGATTTATCTGCTAAATGCATAGAACCGGATCGGCCCAAACAGTATCCGTCCTTTTTCCCAAACAGTTCCGCCATTGCCAGTTTCAAATCAATTCCTTTGGCAATCGCGTGACCATGTCCCCGGTGGGTAGTTGCAATATAATCGGCATCGGCAAGATGACTACAAATCCCCACTGGTGCCGCTTCCTGACCGATACTCACATGGAGGAAACCCAGAATATCGCCTTTTGAGAAGACCTCCATAAGTTTTTCCTCAGCTTTTCTGATTTTTACCATGGTTCGGTACATCTTGACCATTGTTTCCTTGGATGGTTTGCCCATAATCTTCTCCTTCCATGTGCGTGAAATCGTCTCCGGGCGATCTTTAATAATTGCCCATATCGATTTGCTTTTCCCAGAAATTTTCGTTTGAAACTATAACCTTTAAATTAATCAGTTTATTCGACAATCAACTCGATTTCTTTTTCCAAGAAACCGACAATGCCTTCCTTCACTTCTTCCATAGAATCAAATCTCCTTGTCAGGCTCCATCGTCTCAACACGAGGATAACGGGAGTATAGGCAAGGAGATCCGCAGCAAGTTTTAATCTGAATTCATTAATTTTTTGGCCTTTGAAACGCCTTCTCAAGATATCTTCAAATGATTCAACGTACTTCATTTCCCGGGATAGGACGGCATGGATGGCATCCTGATCATAAGCTCCCGATTCCTGATATAAGAACATAATGGTATCTTGGTACTCGTAAATCAAATCCAGATTTCTTTTCAGAATTATCCGGAGTTCTTCCTTGGTATCATCAAGTCCTTCAACGGCTTTCCTCAATCCTTCCGAAAGGATGTCTGTCATATGCTGGTAGCAGATATAGAGGATATCTTCTTTGGTGCGGACGTAATTATACATGGTGCCCATGGTGAGCCCTGAGGCATCGGCAATCTCCCGGACGGTTGTCTTATGAAATCCTTTCTCTGAAAAAACTTTTACCGCCCCCTGGATAATCTGCTTCCTTCTGCGATCAATTAGATCCTCATTTTTTACATTCGAGAGAACGGATTTATTTTTCAGAGGTTTGTTCTTGAACTTTTTCAGAGGAGACATATTAAAAAACCTTTCCTGTTTTCAAAAATTTGTAATAATTATACACAAAATACACAGTTTTTTTGAAAATTTTTACAACCATATTGATTGAGCGATCACTCAATAAGTTTATAGAATAAAATAATGTTTGTCAAGGATATTTATCAGGATATTTGTTAATAAAAAAACAGGAAGCTGAATTGCTTTAGATAATCACAAATGTTGTTAATGTTTCTGGAGATGCGATTAACAAAGAACGGCTGGCGCAAAACGTAATTATGTAAACAAAATATGATGCTTTAGTAATGTGAGGGTGGTATATTATTATCCGGTTGTAATCATCTTCGGGAGAATTTATGGAACTGGATCCGGTGCTGGCTCAGGAGATTATAAAACATATAGATGCCTTAGCGGTGTGCGATACTGAAGGGCGTTACATCTATGTCAACCAGGGTTGGGTGGAATGGCTGGGGATGAAACCGGAAGAGGTTATCGGCAAATATGTAAGAGATGTGGTTAAAGATACCAAAATCGACATTGTTCTGCGAACCAAGCAACCCGTAGTAGGCGAGATCCTTCTGACCAGCAAGGATAAACCCAACACCGAGGAAACAACAATTGTCAACTACTATCCGATATTCCGGGAAGGAAAGTTTGTCGCCGCCATCGGTTTCATCATTATCAAAAGCACCAACCTGGCTTTAGGTTTAAGACAGAGGCTGATGCATCTGGACAAAGAAGTCAAATTATTAAAGGGCGAACTGCATAAGTTGCAGGGATCTCGCTATAACATCGACAACATCATCGGCGACAGTGCACCGATGAAAAAAATGAAAAGACAAATTTTTCAGGCCGCACGATCCAACTCCACGGTTCTTATTACCGGAGAGACGGGTACCGGCAAAGAGTTGGTGGCCCATGCCATTCATAATGCCAGCCAGCGTAGTGCCTGCCGCTTCATAAAAATCAACTGTGCGGCAATACCGGCCGATCTGCTCGAGGCCGAACTTTTCGGTTATGAAGGAGGAGCATTTACCGGAGCTGTTAAGTCGGGGAGGCAGGGCAAATTTGAAATGGCTGATAAAGGCAGTCTGTTTCTGGATGAAATCAATCAACTGCCGGTGGCTTTGCAACCAAAGCTGCTCAGGGTCCTGCAGGAACGGGAAATAGACCGGATCGGGGGCCGGAATAGTTTGTCAGTGGACGTTCGGGTCATTGCCGCCACCAACGTAGCCTTGGACAAACTGGTCGAAGAGCAAAAATTCCGCAGCGATCTGTTTTACCGTCTGAATGTCATGTTGATCAATGTTCCGCCCTTGAGAGAGAGGAAAGAAGATTTTCCCCAGCTTATTCATGAACTGCTGAATCGTCTTAACCGCCAGCTGGGCGTTGACATCAAGGGGATATCACCGGAGGTGCTCAAACTTCTGCTCCAAGATGAATGGCCGGGCAACGTGCGCGAATTGCAGAATGTTTTGGAGCGGGCAATGAATATCGCCTGGAGAGGCACATTGGAATTGGAGCATTTTGAGTGGTTTATCGAAAACCGGCGAAAAACCACTCCGGTAATTGCTAATGATTATGAGGGGAACAATTCGCTCAAGGACATCAAAAAATCAATCGAAAAAGTTGCTTTGGAAGAGGCTCTGAAAAGTTGTGGTAACAATAAAACGCATGCCGCAAGGAAGCTGAAAATTTCTCGTACCATGATTTACAAGAAAATGCACCAGCTTGGATTGTAAATATAAGTTAACAGTAAACAAAAGTTTACGCCACGAATTCTATAAAAACGGCATTAAGTGTAAACTATTTTCTACACTTTAGCTTGCCTGTATAAATCGGGACAATTTTTTTAATTGTAACATATTGTAATGATAACATTTATTATTATCGTAAGATGATAATAACACTGGCACATGAATTGCTCTTACTCTTGGATGATTGAATATGGAAACATGAGGTGTGCTATCTCTGGAAGGAGAGACAGTTTCTTTCTTCTGCCTTCAGGAGAGCTGATTTTCCCGTTATAATTAATTAGCATTGCGCTATTTTTTCTTCGGGAGGAAACAGACATGTCGCAGTGGGTTATCCGACCATTAGTATTTGGAACTATCGAAGTTAAAAAGGAACAATTGACCACCGGTTTGGATGTAGGTGTACCGATAACGGTTCCTTATCTGGGTTTTTATCTAACGGATGGAAGAAACAAGGTTCTTTGCGATACGGGCATTAATGCCAAGTATATTGTTGACGGGAAAGCCTGGGCGGGCAACCCGGCCGCAGGCGGGCAGGAGTGGGTGTTGAAAGCTCTGGCCGCGGCAGAGGTTGGCCCGGATGAAATCGATGTCGTGATTTACTCCCATCTCCATAACGATCATGCCGGTAACTGTCATCTGTTTCCCCGTGCCCGTCATGTCTTTCAGGATGCGGAATGGAAAGATTTGCTGGATCCGTTGCCGTCGATGGTAATTCGAGGGGACTTTGACCAAAGCCTGATTCCGGAGATGAAAAACCTCGACTGCCAAAGACTGGTTGGTGATGGGGAACTGTTTGCGGGCCTGTCCATTATACTGACACCGGGTCATACGGCAGGCAGTCAGTGTCTGCTTGTATCAACGAGGCGAGGTGTTTACATTATTGCCGGTGATACGATCCATGTCTTACCCATTGCATTTCCCTCGATGACGGAGATGACTTTGCTGGATGGTAAAAAAATGAAAATTACTCCGGCGCCGAAACACTGGGGAGCGGCGGTACCCTCGAGTCTGGTTTATAACCATTATGCCTGGTACCGTTCGGTATATCGTATTCAGGCATTACTTACGGGGCCGGAATATCTTGTTCCCGGACATGAGCCCTCCATCGTTGATAAAGTATTTGGTTAATGTTTTTTTAATTTTAAAAGAGGAGGCATATATACAGATGGGTAAACGATTTATAGATCTGAGTATCGCTATTGAAGCGGCACTGCCTTCTGATCCTCCCATGATGATTCCCAAGATCGACTACATTGATCATGCCCAGGGGGCGACTCAGATGCTGGATTTCTTTCCGGGGATCAGCCGCGAGCAGCTTCCGGGTGGGCTGGGTTGGGCGTTGGAATTTCTGACTCTTACAACGCATAGTGGAACCCACCTTGATGCCCCTTACCACTACCATCCCTTCCAGGATCGGGGAAAACCGGCCCTGACAATCGATGAGGTTCCTCTCGACTGGTGCATGAGCGACGGAGTTCTTCTTGATTTCCGCCATAAAGCGGATGGTGAACGGATCAGCGCGGCAGACGTCAAAAAGGAGTTGGACAGAATCGGCTATAAGCTTAAGCCCCTGGACATAGTCCTTGTTCAGACCGGAGCCGACGCTGTTTGGGGAACGCCCCGGTATCTTGTCAAAGGACCAGGTATGACCCGGGAGAGCACACTCTTTTTGACGGAAAGGGGTGTAAAAGTTGTGGGGATCGATGCCTGGAGCTGGGACCGTCCCTTGCCGTTTTTAGCTGAAGAATTCAAGGAAAAAGGCGATCCCAAAGTTATCTGGGAAGCGCATTTTGCGGGCATCGATATCGGGTACTGTCACATGGAAAAAATGGCGAATCTTGCCGCTATCGGCAAGCCATACGGCTTTACGGTCTGCTGTTTTCCCATTAAAATAAAAGGGGCATCCGCCGGCTGGTGCCGTCCGGTAGCCATTATCGACACATAATGAAAAAGGAAAAATAAATATGAAAATGAAAGACAAAGCGTTTATTACAGCGGCCATTACGGGAGCCATTCATACTCCGACCATGTCTCCGTATTTGCCGACAACTCCTCAACAGATTGCCGATCAGGCGGTAGGAGCATACGAGGCCGGTGCGGCGATTGTGCACATTCATGTCCGCAATCCGGAAACCGGGGAACCGTCGGGAGATGTTGATTTATACAGGGAAGTCGTTACCAGTATTAAAAAGAGATGCAATATCGTAATTTGTATCACGAGCGGCGGAAAATTGGGGATGACTGCGGAACAACGTCTTCTTCCGGTTACTACCTTAAAGCCGGAGCTGGCATCATTTAATGCCGGTTCCATGAATTTTGCCCTGCTGCGCATTCTGGAAAAATATAAGAAGTTTAAATTTGACTGGGAAGAAGGGTATTTGCAGCAGACGGATGATCTTATCTTTCCCAATACATTCAAAGCCATGAGGGACTTCGCCGCAATATTTGCGAGAACCAAGACCGTTCCGGAGTTTGAAGTTTACGATCCCGGGATGATCAACAACATAAGGTATTTAATCGATAAGGGGTATGTGAAAAAGCCGGTATATCTCCAGTTTGTGATGGGCATACTGGGTGGGATACCCGCCGAGAGCGATGCTCTTTTATATCTTGTAAGCTGTGCGGACAAATGGATCGGCGATTATGTATTTTCCGTGGCGGCGGCCGGTCGTGATCAAATCAAGATGTGCAATCAATCTCTTTTAGTTGGGGGTAATGTCCGGGTTGGCCTGGAAGACAACATAAGCCTGCAAAAGGGCGTCCTTGCCAAGAACAGCGGTGAGCAGGTAGCGAAAATTGCGCGTATTGCCCGGGAACTGGATATTACACCGGCCACACCGGACGAAGCGAGGAAAATATTAGGCCTCAAGGGATTGGGCAAGGTTAATTTTTAAAAGTGGATCATCTCAGAAATGAGGAGTAAGATGGAAATTATTGATTTGAGCGTACCTACGGAAGAGAGCCCGAGTGAGGCTCTTTCTCTCAAGGTAGTCCATCAGAGACATCAGGAGACAGCCCCGGTTCTGGCAAAATTTTTCGGCTGCGCAGAAAATGATCTCAGAAATGGCCTGGGATATGCGAACGACAGCGTGGAGATGATTTCCCATTCCGGAACTCATCTTGACGCTCCCTGGCACTACGCACCTCAGAGTGAGGGGAAGAAAGCCAGGACTATTGATCAGATTCCTCTTGCTTGGTGTTACGGCGACGGCGTAGTCCTCGATTTCCGGCAAAAACAAAAAGGATCAGTGATAACCAGTGAAGATCTGCAAAAAGAACTGGATCGTATCGGTTATACACTGAAGCCGCTCGATATTGTTCTTATTATGACCGGTGCCGATAAGTTATGGGGAAAGGCCGAATATTTTGATGCGGGCTGCGGTATGTGCAGGGAATCGACGCTGTGGCTTGTCGACCAGGGCATACGTGTTATGGGTATTGATGCCTGGGGATGGGATCGGCCTTTTTGGGCCATAAAAGAAGAATTTGCGAGAACGGGCGATCGGCAAATCCTTTGGGAAGCCCATCTGGCGGGTATTGAAAGGGAATATTGCCATCTGGAAAAACTGGCCAATCTCGATCTTTTGCCCAGAGCGTTCAATTTCAAGGTTGCCTGTTTTCCCGTAAAGCTCACGGGAGGCAGTGCCGGTTGGTGCCGCGCAGTGGCCATAATAGGTACATGAGGGCAAAGTGTTGAGCCGATATTTGAAACTTTTTTGCGAAAAAGTTAATTAGTGGGGAAGGAGTTCGGAAGACGGACATGTTGGTGGGCAAAAAAATAACCAAACGTTTCGGCGGTCTCACGGCTTTATCGGAAGTCGATTTCGAAGTGCGCCGCGGTGAGATCGTCGGACTTATCGGACCGAACGGTTCGGGCAAGACGACGCTGTTTAATGTTATCTCCGGTATCTATTCTCCCGATGGAGGAGATCTGTTCTTCGAGAATCGTAAAATAACGACTCTGTCGCCTCATCAGCGGGCACGCCTGGGAATAGGCCGTACTTTCCAGATCGTCCGTCCCTTGAGCGGCATCAATCTTATCGAAAATGTTGCCACCGGTGTTCTTTACGGTCGCGAGGGCAAGACCAAAGCCGGGGAAGCAAGGGAAAGAGCCATGGATATTCTTGCCTTTGCCGGGCTTGCGGATAAGGCCCGCCGCCTTCCCGGCGAGCTGGTCTTGGAGGATCGTAAGCGCCTCGAAGTTGCCCGTGCCCTTGGCCTTCATCCGGAGATCCTTCTGCTCGACGAAGTCTTTGCCGGGCTGAATCCGACGGAGATAACAGCCGCCATCGATCTCACCTTCCGGATCCGGGAGGAGTACGGAACAACCATTTTTATGATTGAACATGTGATGAAAGCAATCATGAGTACATGCAGCCGCATTATGGTGCTGAATTTCGGGACAAAAATCACTGAAGGATCGCCGGATGAAGTAGCCAATCATCCCGAGGTCGTTTCCGCATACTTGGGGGCTGCCTATGCTAAGTGTTGAAAACATTACAGTCTGTTACGGCCAAATGAAAGCCCTTCAGGGAGTGTCTCTGGAGATTTCTCAGGGAGACATGGTGGCTCTCATCGGGGCAAACGGTTCGGGGAAATCAACCTTGATGAATGTTATTTCCGGAATGATACAGGCTGTATCCGGGGAGATTATCTGGGAAGGCCGGCCGCTCAAGGGACTTTCTCCCGATAATATCTGCCAGGCGGGAATCATTCAGGTTCCCGAAGGCCGCAAGCTCTTTCCGGGCATGACGGTGGAAGAAAACATAATCATGGGAGCATATCATCCCAATGTCCGCAGACAAGCGCCGGAGTCCCTGCAAAAAGTATTTTCCACCTTCCCCCGCCTGGCCGATCGCCGTCGCCAGTTTGCCGGCAGTCTTTCCGGCGGAGAGCAGCAAATGGTGGCATTGGGCCGGGCGCTTATGGCCAAACCCCGGCTGCTCATGCTGGATGAACCATCGCTCGGGCTTGCTCCCAAAGCGGCAGCGGAAATATTTATGATCATAAAAGAATTGAACAAAGAAGGAATGACGATTCTGCTGGTGTCCCAGGAGGTGCTGGAAACTTTGTCCATCACTACTTACGGATATGTTCTGGAAAACGGAATAATGGCTTTAAAAGGACCTTCCCGGGAACTACGGGAGAATCCAAAAGTCAAGACGTCCTATTTGGGACTCTGAGATAAACTAAACTTTTTAAAGGAGGTTTCATAATGAAAGAAAACCGAATTAAGGATTTCTCAATGTTCTTGATTACCGCCGTGTTGTGCGGTCTCATGCTTATGACCCCTGCGGCCGGTTTTGGCGCTGGAAAAACCATTGTTATCGGCGGTTCCCTGCCTCTCACGGGAGCGTATGCCGAAACCGGACAATGGATCGAAAAAGGGATGCGTTTCTGGGCGGACGAAATCAATACCAAGGGCGGACTTTTGGGACGTCCCGTAGAATTCAAGATATATGATGACCAGTCCGATGTGGGCAAGGCCGTAACCTTTGCGGAAAAAGTAATTACCGTCGATAAGGCCGATCTCCTTTTCGGCGGCTATCCGGGTACTGCCGCCCGGGCCGTCATGCCTGTCGCGGAAAAACACAAGTACGTTTATGTCTCCATGGGCGGCCATATGAAGAGCTTTCTTCAGGGTTACACTTATTCCTTTGGTGCTCCGCCGCTCATGGGCGAATGGTGGTATGAGGGATTCTTCCAGTGGCTCGCCACTGTTCCCGCCGAAAAGCGTCCCCAGAAAGCAGCCGTTTACACCATCAATAACCCTGTCGGTCTCTCGTTAATCGACTCTATTGATCGCTGGACGAAAAAGCTGAATATCAAAATTGTAATCAACGAAAAGTATAATGCACCTCTTGCCGATGCTACAGCCCTGATTGTCAAGGCCAAGCAGTCGCAATGCGACATTCTTTTTGCCAATGGCTTTTTCCCCGACGGAGTCACAATGATGAAGGCGGCCAAAGCCCTCGATTATAATCCCAAGGCCATCGTGCAGGGAATAGGTTCCGTAGTCCCCGCCTGGGTCAAAGAACTCGGGAAGGACGGCGATTATGTTTTTTCCGGGACCGTCTTGTCCGGCCAGCTTAAATACCCGGGAAATGACAAACTCAACGCTTACGTAAAGAAAACATACAATTTGAACGAATACCCTCTTTACTTCGGATTTGGTTATGCCTGGATGCAGACTCTGGAACAGGCAGTAACGGGGGCCAAAACTCTGGAGCAGACGAAAATCCGCGATTGGCTGAAAAAGAATGAGGTTAACACCATCGCCGGTTCCCTGACCTTCGACGAACGCGGTCTGCCCGCACCGATTAACTTCGGAACCCAGCTTATCAACGGCAAGGTCGAATTGATTTCACCCAAGAACATTCAGACGAGAGAACCGGTCTATCCAAAACCGGCTTGGGAAAAATAACATGGACGCGGTTCTTATCATCCAGTCTTTGATCAGCGGCATTATGATGGGCATGGTTTATGCTTTGCTGGGCGTTGGTTTTTCCCTGACCTGGGGAGTGATGCACGTCATTCACATCTCTCATGCCGCCTTCGGGCTCATTGGGGCATATTTGTCCTACAGCCTTTTACAGTACTGCGGCGTGGACCCCGTCGTTTCGGCGGCGGTGTCCGTGCCGCTTTTGTTTATCACGGCTTGCGGTCTATATCAGCTCCTGATCAGGCCCATCACCAGAGCGCAGAATATCGTTATGGCATCGATGATTCTTACATTTGGCCTGGCCATTATTCTGGAAAACATCATGGCCCTCATCTGGAAGGCGGATCCGCGTGTCCTGACCCCGACCTATTCCAGCGGCGCCTTGATCGCGGGCCCCTTTTATTTTCAATATCCCCACCTGGTCGGATTCGGACTGTCTGTTTTGGGGATAACGGCCATTTATCTTTTTCTTAAAAAAACATATACGGGCATGGCTGTAAGGGCTGCCTGGCAGCAGCCCGAAGCGGCGCAATTGTACGGCGTCAACCTGTACCGGATCAGCATGATCACCTTCGCCCTTGCCGTATCCACGGCCGGAGCGGGGGGAATAAGTCTCGCCCTCCTTAATTCGTTTGAACCTCATTCGCATAATCTCTGGCTGATCTATCTCTTTCTGGTAGTTATTGTCGGTGGGGTAGGCAATGTTATCGGTACCGCCCTGGCGGGACTGATCATCGGTGTTATCACCGGGCTCTCCATGGCCTTTCTGCCCTTCCAGTGGGTGAATCTTGTGACTTTCGGCCTCCTGATGATCTTTCTTATCTTCCGGCCTCACGGGTTGATTAAACAGGAGGGTATGTAATGAATAAAGCCTATCCGGTTGCTTTGGCAATTCTGGTCATCCTTTTAGCCGCTTTCCCTTGTATAGGGCCGGAGGTCTATTACCTTTCCTTCATGTTTTCGGTCTTTATGTATGTCATTTTGGCATCTTCCTGGAATTTTATCGGCGGTTATGGCGGCTATCTTTCCTTTGGTCATGCCGCCTTCTTCGGCATCGGCGCCTTTGCCACGGCTAAGCTTGCAACAATGCTTCAACTGCCGCCTATGCTGACGATGCTTGCTTCTATCCCCGCAGGGGGAATAGCAGCTCTTGTCGCTCTTATTGTCGGCTATCCCTGTTTGAAGATTCGTGGACCATACTTTTCCGTCGTGACGTTATGCTTTGCTTTTGTCGTGGATCTGGCGGTAAAAAACATCGAATTTCTGGGCGGTGCCGAGGGGCTCTGGCTGAAATTTATGGATATTCCGGAAAAGACTTCCCGTACCATCATGTATGAAGTGATGCTTCTCCTTATGGTTGTTACCCTGGCTGTGTCCTGGTTTCTCGGACGTTCCCGCTTCGGCACGGGGCTCACGGCGATCCGTTCCGACGAAGAGGTGGCGGAGACCATGGCAATACCTACGGCAAAGCTCAAAATTCAGGCTTTTGTCCTTTCCGCGTTCTTTCCGGGTGTTGCCGGGGGTCTGTTTGCCTATTACCTGGGCTATATCCATGCCGATGCTGTTTTCAGTATCAATATTTCCATACTCATCGTCCTTATGGCCATGTTCGGGGGCGGGGGTACCTGGCTGGGACCGATCATCGGGGCTGTCATCCTCACAGTTGTCAACGAAGGACTTTCTACTTTTGCTCAGGCGGAAATTGCCCGGATTATCTATGGCGCCCTTTTCATTGTCGTTACCATTTTCATGCCAAACGGCATTATGGATTTTTTCCGGAAAAAAGGCGGCAAGACCTAATTGCTTGTTACACCCGGAGATATTTTCCGGTAATCTGTTCCGGAATGGTGGTGGCAACCTATTACCAATAATAACGGAACAAAATGCCCATACCAGCAATGGGTGATGGAGGAATATTAAAGCTTCTTTATTTTTGCCTGCTTGTGTCTCTTGGCGCGCGGTAATCTTTTGGCCGGTCCTTTTTTAAAGGTACGATAATCAGGTTCATCATCTGTTTCTTTATCATAAGCGAACATATTTGCCGGAGATTCCACACTGGCTTTGTCCATCAATATTTCAAATTCGCTGGAAGACAATACGGTCTTTCCTCGCCTGTTTACATAGGAGGCAATTTCCCGGTCGGAAGAAACAATAACGGTTTCTTCCGAAGAGGTGCCGGCCAGTCTTTTGATGACTTCATCAGCTTTTTCGCCGCGTCGCGAGTAAATGACACTAATATTTTTTTCGCGGTCCCGCTCTTCCTGTGGTGCCCCGGATTCCCATCCGTCAAAAACAACGGTAATATTGTGCCCTTTTTTCCTTTTGTACTCCGCCAGACGGGATATCAATGACCGGCGGCCGTCTTCCAGGCTTCGTTTTTCATAGCGGCGGAAAAAATCCGATTGCCGGATTAAGTTGTAACCATCGATTATTATACGCATATGTCAATTTGGCATATTCCGGCAGGCGATGCAAATGAATTCTTGAATCTACAATTATCAGGGTTGCCATTGCTGAATAAAAATATGCGGAATATTTTGGTGAAGTAAAAGAACTATATGGCTTCTTTATTTCTTCTTTACAATAAATTTCAAGTCGGCAATAATTAACGGCTGAAATTATTATAAACGATTGTTTACGGAGCGTTCGCTGATCGTCTCCACAAAAATACTTATTAAAGGAGGTTGATTTGATGAGAGAAGTCGTAATTGTATCCGCCTGTCGTACGGCAATTGGTACTTTTGGAGGATCTTTGAAGAACTTGAATGTTGCCGCTTTAGGCAGCATAGCCATGAGAGAAGCGATCAAACGCTCCGGTATCAGTCCGGAAATAATTGATGATGTCCGCTTCGGTTGCTGTATGGAGCCCGCAGATATGCTCAATTCCGCACGTATAGCCGCTCTAATGGCCGGAATTTCCGAATCGGTAACGGCGGTTACGGTCAATCGCGTCTGCATCTCCGGGATGGAGGCGGTCTTGTCCGGAATGGCTTTAATCCGTGCCGGTATGGCTGATATTATTCTGGCCGGAGGTATGGAACATATGTCGGGGGTTTCCTTCTCTTTGCCCGGTTCCCGGTGGGGATACCGTCTGCAGGATCAGACAGTCGTCGATAATCTTATTCACGGTCTCCATGCCGGATCGCATTTGCTGCCTGGACCGGAAAAAGGTCCCGTTAAAAATGGCCCGATTATCGATTTGTATAAAGGGAAGCCTTACATCATGGGTATTACGGCGGAACTGATTGCGCAGATGCATAACATCAGCCGTGAGGAAATGGATATTGTGGCTCTGCGCAGTCACAACAATGTGGAGAGAGCCACAAAAGAGGGCGATTTCAGAGAAGAAATAGTTTCCGTCGAGATTCCTCAGAAAAAAGGCAAAGCTCCCGTAATCTTCGACAAAGACGAACATTTCCGGCCTAATCTGACCATGGAAGAGCTGAAAAGTTTGCCCCCAGCCTTTGTACCTAAGATCGGCAAGGTTACAGCAGGCAATGCTTCCGGAATCAATGACGGAGCGAGTGCCATGATCATTATGTCCGCGGAAAAAGCCAAAGAGCTCGGTCTGAATCCTCTGGCCCGCATCAGGGACTTCGGACGCGGCGGTTGCCATCCATCCGTTATGGGGCTGAGCCCCGTGCCCGCGGTACACAATCTGGAGAAAAGATCCGGGCTGAAGATCAAGGACTTCGAGCTGATCGAACTCAACGAAGCCTTTGCGGGCCAGTATCTGGGTTGTGAAAAAGAACTTGGTCTTGCCAGGGAAATTACTAATGTTAACGGATCCGGCATTGGTCTGGGCCATCCGGTTGGTTCCACCGGTTGCCGCATCATGGTTTCCCTCGTCTATGCAATGAAAAAACGGGGCAAAACCCTGGGATTGGCTACTCTTTGCGGCGGCGGCGGGGTTTCCATGGCGGCTGCTGTTGAAATGCTGTAAGCTTTTATGATCACTCTTATTCCAGGATCAGATCCTGCGCGGTAGAAGAAGGAAAACTTTATGCGGCGGCTGTAATATTAATAAGTAATTGATCTCACAGAAGTATTTCGATTTTTTTTAATTAAGATGCCGAAGTTAACCGGCGGCTGTGCTATTGTTTCCCTTGATTAATAAAATGTAGTTTGTTAGCTTTTGAAGTCCTTTAATATTGGGAATAAGGATGAATTTTTTCATCCGATAAAAATAAAACAAAGAGGAGTAGGAAAATGGAAATCAAGAAAATTTGTGTGTTGGGTGCTGGTTTGATGGGAAACGGTATTGCCCAGATTTGTGCTCAGGCAGGCTACGAAGTAGCACTGAGGGATATTGAGCAGCGATTTGTGGATGGAGGGATGAATACCATTAAGAAAAATCTCGGCCGCGATGCGGAAAAAGGAAAGATAACTCAGGATCAGATGAAGGCAATCCTCGGCCGCATTAAACCTACTCTGGATGTGAAAGAGGCGGCGGCGGATGCGGATATTGTGGTGGAAGTTGTTATTGAAGTAATGGACGTGAAGAAAAAAGTTTACGCGGAACTGGAAGCTGTGGTTCCGCAACATTGCCTCTTTTTTACCAATACATCAGGTCTCAGCATTACGGAAATGGCGTCGGCCACCAAAAGACCCGACCGTTTCATCGGCACCCATTTTTTCAATCCCGTTCCGGTTATGCGCCTGCTGGAAATCATCCGTGGCCATCAGACTTCCGATGAGACACTGGAAGTGGCAAAAGCCTGGGGCAAGAAGATAGGCAAGGAAGTAATCGTCGTCAAGGAAGCCCCCGCTTTTGTGGTGAACAGAATCCTCTGTACCATGCTTAATGAAGCTTTCGTTGCTCTGGATGAAGGTCTGGCATCGGCCGAAGAAATTGATAAGGGCATGGTTCTGGGCTGTAATCACCCCATCGGACCGCTGGCTTTGGCTGATCTGGTTGGTAATGATACTCTGCTGCGCATTATGGATGGGCTCCAGAAGGAACTTGGCGATAAATACCGTCCGGCTCAATATTTGAGAAAGATTGTCCGCGCCGGGAATTACGGGCGTAAATCGGGCAAGGGTGTTTACGACTACACCAAAAAATAAGGTGGCCGACGAGAGATTTGCTTCCGTTTGAGCTTTGGGGCGAAGATTACGAGCAATAATTATCTGAGCCTGATGAAGCTGAACGGTAAGCAAATGCCAATCAGGTGTTTGTAGTTTCAACAAAGGAAGTATGTTATCAGGAGATAAGATATGGATTTTGAATTGACCGAAGAGTTAAAGATGTTGAAGGAAATGGCTTATAAGTTTGCCGTGGCGGAAATAACACCGCTTTCCCAGGCATGCGACGAAGAAGAAAAATACACACCGGAACTCAGAAAAAAGGCAGCGGAAAACGGACTTGTCGGTGCCTGGATTTCGGAAGACTACGGTGGTGCCGGTGCCGGAATTCTTGGCAATACCATCATTACGGAAGAGTTGTCCAAAGTGGATATGGGGATAGGCCTGAACGTTGTTGCCGCCGGATTCGGCTGTGAAACAATTTATCAGTACGGTACCGAAGAGCAGAAGCAAACCTATCTGCCGCCGGTTTGTGCCGGGGAAAAGGTGAGTGCCGGGGCCTATACGGAACCCAACGCCGGAACGGATGTCGCCGGGTATAAAACAAGAGCGGTTAAAGACGGCAAAGATTATGTCATCAACGGCAATAAGATGTTTATCACTAACGGCAGCGTGTGCGATTTCATGGTAACCCAGTGTATTACCAATCCGGAACAGAAAAAGCACAACAGTTTCAGTTTAATTGTCGTTCCGGCGGACGCTCCCGGCGTCACGCGGAATAAAATTCACGGGAAAATGGGCATCCGGGCAAGTGATACGGCGGAGATTGCCCTGGAAGACGTGCGTGTGCCGCAAAGCAATCTGGTCGGTAAGGAAGGCAATGGGTTCCGGCAATTGATGCACTTTTTTGACACGACACGAGTCATGGTGTCCGGGCAGGCCCTGGGTCTGTCGGAAGCATGTCTTGAAACAAGCATTAAATACGTGAAAGAAAGGACGGCTTTTGGCGCACCGCTGGGATCTTATCAGCTAACCCAGATGAAGTTGACGGAGATGGCGATCCGCATCGAAGCTCTGCGTGGTTTGATTTACAAATCAGCCTGGTTGATTGATCAGGGCAGGCCGGATTATACCCTGGCCGCTATGGCGAAATTCTACGGCGGCCAGACAGCGGTATTTTGTGCCAATTACGCAGTGGAATTGCACGGCGGATACGGTTACATCGAAGAGTATCCGGTGCAGAAGTGGTATCGCGATGCGAAGATTCTGGAGCTCTACGAAGGAACAAAAGAAGCGGAAATAATGACCATAGGCAGGGTTTTACAGGCGAAATAATTGTTGAATTTTTTTTTCAGGCAGGGCGGCTGTGCCGGAAGGGCCGCCCCGCCTGATTTGTTTTAGAAGGATGATTTATGAAAACACGAATTACCGAATTATTTGGGATTAAGTATCCTATCATTTTATCCGGGATGAGTTGGATCAGTGTACCGAAAATGGTAGCTGCTGTTTCCAATGCCGGTGGTCTGGGAATATTGGCGACAGGTCCGTTCAATGCGGAAGAGACACGTAAGGCAATCAGGGAAATACGCAGCCTTACCGATAAGCCCTTCGGAGCGAACGCCTCGCTTCTTTTTCCGGGAGCGGTTGCTAATGCCAAAGTTCTTCTGGAGGAACAGGTGCCGGTGATTAATTTCGCTTTGGGCAAGGGTGACTGGATTGTAAACAAGGCGCATACTTACGGCGGCAAGGTTGTTGCAACGGTTGTTAATGTCAGGCATGGAAAAAGAGCTCAGGATTACGGCTGCGATGCAGTGATTGCCACAGGTTATGAAGCTGCGGCGCATGGAGAAGCTGTCTCTTCCATGGTTCTTATTCCTCACTTGGCTGATGCTCTGAGCATTCCCGTAATTGCGGCAGGCGGAATCGCCGACGGACGCGGGTTGGCGGCGGCTCTGGCCCTCGGTGCCGAAGGCGTTGCCATGGGTACAAGGCTCATGACAACAAAGGAAAGCCCTCTTCATGAAAACTATAAGAAACTTTCCATGGAAAAAGAAGTTTATGACACCATCTACTCCACACGGATTGACGGTATCCCCTGCCGTGTTCTTGATACGGATGCAGCCAGACAGGCGGTGCAGAGAGGATTCAATCCTTTCGTGGCGCTGGTTAATTCTTACAGGATTGCTAAAAACATGCAACTTCCCTATCTGAAAGTATGTTTCGGCATCGTGAGTCAGGGATACAAAGCAATGAAGCAGATGGCGCATATGGCTCTAGCCTTCGATTATTTCCAAAAGGCAACAGAACAAGGCGATACGGTGGCGGGTGTTCTGCCGGTAGGGCAGGCAACAGGTTTGATTCACGATGAGCCGTCCGTTGCGGAAGTAATTGAAAGAACTATTGCGCAGGCAAAAGAGCAACAGCAAAAACTGCAGAATCACTTTTCATAGACGGCGGTATTAACCGGCAATGTTCCAGAATAAAAAAGTAGTAGTAGTAATGCCCGCATACAATGCAGAGAAAACTCTCCGGCAGACATATGCGGAAGTTATGGATCAGGGCATTGTGGATTTAATAGTTTTTGTTGACGACGCCAGTTCCGACAACACTGTAAAAGTTGCAGCCGGGCTTCCTCATACCAAACTATATATTCACGAAAAAAACCGCGGTTACGGAGGAAATCAGAAGACCTGCTACCGGGCGGCTCTTGAATGCGGTGCGGATATTGTGATTATGGTTCATCCCGATTATCAGTATACGCCGCGCCTCATTCCGGCTATGACCGCTCTCATCGGCGGCGGCCTTTATCATTGTGTGCTCGGTTCCCGTATTCTGGGAGGATATGCCCTGAAAGGAGGGATGCCTCTCTGGAAATATGTGGCCAACCGTTTTCTTACCTTTGTCGAGAATATTCTGATCGGAGCGAAACTTTCCGAATACCATACCGGCTATCGCGCCTTCTCCCGGGAACTGTTGGAACGTCTTCCTCTGCAAAATAATTCCGACGATTTCGTTTTTGACAATCAAATGCTTGCGCAGATTATCTGGCTTGGTTATACGGTTGCCGAGGTGAGCTGTCCCACGATGTATTTTGCCGAAGCTTCATCAATTAATTTTTCCCATTCCGTCAAATACGGTTTGGGCTGTTTGAAAACGGCCCTGGAGTTCCGTCTGGCCAGGATGAAATTGATATCCTCCGAAACGTTTCCTGCTTGCGAATAAAAAAGTTACCCCTTTCTTCCTGGTAAGATACCCATGGTTCCGTTTATGCGATCGGCAGCCGGGTTGTGCATGGACTGGGGAAATTATGGTATTAATAATCAAATGGTAATATCAGGGAGTTGTTGCCCGAATGTCTTTTGCGCAGCAAGCTGTCAGCATTTAATAATATCTTTCATTGTTTTGATGGTTGCGGCATAATCGCTGCTTCCGAAAACAGAGGCCCCCGCAACAAATATTTCCGCACCGGCAAGTGAAATATCCGCAATGTTTTTTAAATTTACTCCTCCGTCGACTTCGAGAATTGTCCGGCAGGAGCGGGTATCAATCATTTTACGGGCATTGGCTACTTTGGCCAGGGTATTCTTAATAAACTGCTGGCCGCCGAATCCCGGGTTCACGGTCATAATGAGCAGCAAATCAAGATCCGGGAGAATTTCTTCCACTTGCGTCAATGATGTCGACGGATTTAAAGAACACCCGGCTTTTTTACCCAGTTTTTTGATGGAATCAATTGTCCGGTGAAGATGATTGGCCGTCTCCACATGAACGGTAATAATGTCGGCGCCGGCTCGCGCAAAGGACTCGATATGGTTTTCCGGCTGATCAATCATCAGATGCACGTCAAAAGGAAGTGCCGTCGTTTTTCTCAGGGAAGTTATTATTGCCGGTCCGATAGTAATATTGGGAACGAAATGACCATCCATTACGTCAATGTGAATCCAGTCGGCGCCTGCTTTTTCCACGGCGGCGATTTCTTCACCAAGGCGTCCGCCGTCGGCGGAAAGGATGGAAGGAGCAATCAGTTTCATAATTATCTTGACCCCCATTCATTAATGAAAGTTTAATATACCAATGCCGTGACTCTGTCAACTCCAGGTATTACCCAGATGCAAGAAACAATCTTGTGTTTGAAAATTTACTTTGTTATATTCTAATAAGTTCTTCAAGTAGAGAGTTATCAGCAGTTTAGTTTGATCAAGGTTCATTATATGCCGGTTTTGGAAAAAAATCAGATTATAAAAAACTCGCCGGTTTTCTCAATTTTGCAGGAGGCGGAACAGCTGGAGCTGGCACGGATTGCCTTCTCCCGGCGGCTGAAGAGCGGTGAATTTCTTTACCAGGAAGAAGAAGAGTGTGAATATTTCTATATCCTGGGTGAAGGTAAAATAAAGACCTCCCTTATTTCATCTTTAGGGAAGGAATTGACTTTGATCAGCTACCTGAGCGAGGGAGCTATTTTAGGTCCCACCTCGATTTTCCGGGACAGACCGCCTTCCGGTTCCATGCAGGCAGTTGTCCCTTCGCAGGTTTTGGGATTCAAAAAAAGTGATTTTATTCCTTTTATCCTCTCGCACCCCGTAATTATGCTGGAGATTCTCAAAATTCTGGCCGCCCGGGTCTCAGAACTGAATCGGCGGTTGAGGGATGTGGCCGGAGAAAGAGTGGAGCAACGCCTCTTCCGGGTGATGCTTACCTTGTCGCACAGACTCGGACCTTCTTTGACGATTACCCGTCATGAGCTGGCCGATATGGTAGGGGCCACGACGGAAACTATTATCCGTATTTTGAGTTCTCTCCAGAAGGAAAAGATTATAGTTTCAGAACGGGGAAGAATCAATATCATTGATGAAGAGCGCCTCCGGGTATTGAGTGATGGTCTTTCCTAGATTAATTCGCGATGATTTTTCCGGATAACTCCCTATTTTCGGCGTTTTATTTCCGGAACAAAAAGCAGATAACTTCTTGGAACTGAAAAAAATTATGAATTCCGATTTGACCGAATTTGTTGCGGTCAATTTTCCCAATAAATAAATTATATTTTCCCCTCTGAAAACAAAAAAAATGCGATGCCGGCTTTTGCCTTGTCCCGCCATTTTACAGTGAAATCATCCTTTTAGGATGGATAATTATTTCAACAAACTTCGAGCGCAATAAATTTTAATTAATCATGAAATATGATCCAGATCATAGAAAGTTGGATACAAATGAATTAAAACGGAACAAAATTAAAAAAGCGAAGCAGGTATCAATCATATGTCTGAAAGTAGTTTTCTCAGTCCCTACCGTATTCTCGATCTGGCCGATGAACGCGGCTTGTTCTGCGGCAAGCTGCTGCGGGATCTTGGTGCCGATGTGATCAAGATCGAAACACCCGGAGGAGATAATGCTCGTAATATAGGCCCATTTTATCACAACATTTCCGATCCGGAAAAAAGTCTGCACTGGTTTTCTTTCAATACCGGAAAAAAAGGAATTACTCTGGACATCACCAATCCCCGGGGTAAGGAAATATTCAAACAACTGGTGCGCAAAGCGGATTGTGTTCTGGAATCGTTCCCTCCCGGTTTTCTTGATGATCTGGAGTTAGGGTATGAAGATCTCTGTAGCTTGAATCCAGGTCTGATCATGACTTCCATTACCCCTTTCGGGGAGGCCGGTCCCTACCGGGATTATAAGGATTCCGATCTTGTCCTCTGGGCTTTGTCGGGTTTGTTGTTTATTTGCGGCGATCAGGACAGGCCGCCGGTAAGGATCAGCTTGGAACAGTCCTACCTGCATGCCGGAGCGGACGGCGCCGCGGGTACGGTAATGGCTTTGTATCACAGAGGAAGGACCGGACAGGGACAAAAGGTGGAAGTTTCGATTCTCAAAGCGATGGAACGGGTGGCCTATGCGGCGCACATTCTCTGGGATGCCCGGGGTAAAATTTTGCGGCGCCCGGGCAGCGCGCTTAAAATCCCGCCCCGGGGGACTACGACACCCCTTATCTGGGCCTGCCGGGACGGTTACGTTGCTTTTTATTTGTTCGGCGGCAACATGGGGGCGGTGAGTAATCCGGCGCTCACCCGCTGGATGGCGGAAGAAAATTTGGCCAGCGATGTCATGAAAAAGATGGATTGGCCCAAGTTTGATATTGGCAGGACTCCTCAGGAGGATATTGATCGCCACATTATACGGCCGATGGCTGAATTTTTTAAACGCCATACCCGGAAAGAACTTTGGGACGGAGGTGTGGAAAGACGGGTCATGATTTATCCGGTCAATGATGCCAAAGGGGTTCTCGATGATCTTCAGCTCAGTGAAAGAAAATTCTGGGTAGAGATCGAACATGCCGCACTTAACGATACTCTGCGTTATCCCGGTCCTTTTGTTAAAGTTGCCGGAGATCTTTGTCAGGTCAGGGGCAGGGCTCCTTTGGTCGGGGAAAACAACGAAGAGATTTACTTAAAGGATATGCAATTATCCGGAGAAGAGATGGTGAACTTAAAAGCAAACGGAGTTATTTAAAAAAGCCGTCTTTCTTATCGTGCTGAATTTCAGGATAGGACGTTTGGAGAAAATCAAACCAGCTGGTTCGTGATGATAAAAATGAAATGGAACAAGGTGCAAGTAAATGAGTAAGAAAATTCTTTCCGGGGTTCGCATTGTGGAATTTGGCTGGGCTGTTGTCGGTCCTTTAACCACCAGTTGGGCCGGAGGTTACGGGGCGGAAGTCATTAAGATAGAGACAAAAACCAGGCCGGATGTTATTCGCACCATGACACCGTATAAAGACGACAGGGTGAATCTGAATAATTCATTATTTTTCGGGCGGGAAAACGCCAATAAGTACAGTCTGGGTTTGAATCTGAAACACCCCGAGGGGGTAAAAATCGCCAAAAGACTGGTAGCAGAAAGCGACTGTGTTCTGGATAGCTACACCGCCGGTGTAATGGACAGCTATGGGTTGGGATATAATGATTTAAAGCAGATTAAGCCGGATATTATTATGCTGAGTTCCTGTATGTACGGGCAGACCGGTTCTTTAAGATCAATGCCCGGCTATGGTGTTCCGCTTACGGCAATCAGCGGATTGACTTCTCTTTGCGGATGGCCCGACCGGCCGCCGACCGGCCCTTATGGTTCTTACACCGATTATCTTGTCCCCCGCCTGAATCTGCTCGCTATTGTAAGCGCCCTGGACTACCGGAGGCGCACCGGCAAAGGAATTTATATTGATGCCGCCCAACTGGAATCGAGCGTGCAGTTTGTGGCGCCGGCTCTTCTGGAGTATGGAGCAAATCAACAAACATTTATCCGTTGCGGCAATGCTTCGAGGCAGGCCGCGCCGCACGGCGTTTTTTCCTGTAAAGGGGAAGACCGTTGGTGCGCAATCAGCGTTTTTACGGAAAGGGAATGGCGGGGGTTCTGCGATGTTCTCGGCAATTTGCCCTGGACAAAAAAAGCTGAATTTGCATCGCTTGCGGCCCGGAAGGAAAACGAAGCAGAATTGAACACTCTGATCGAAGAATGGACAAGGCAGCAGGAAGACAAATGGATCATGATGGAAATGCAAAAGCACGGCGTGCCGGCGGGAGTCGTCAACAACGGCCGTGATCTGGGCGATGATCCGCAGTTAATATTCAGCAATTATTACCGCCGAATGGAGCATCCGGAAATGGGAAGCGTTGATTATGCACCTCATTCCATCGAGTTTTCCGCATCACCGCAGGAAATATTTCGCTCTCCGTGTCTGGGGGAGCACACGGAACACATTTGCAAAAATATTCTTGGTTTTTCCGAGCAGGAATTCGAGAGGTATTCGGCTGAAGGTGTATTCGAATGAACACAGCCGGGACATTACCGGCTGCATGATGTTCCGAAGGGGAAGGGCATGGCGGATTTAAAAGAGATTATAGAAAAGGGAATCGAAAAATACAAGCGGGACAGGGTAGGGAAAATTTCCAACCCGCCACTGGGCAATGAAATCGCCACGAAAGATGCTATCCGGCATTTCGCCAACGGTCTTGGCGATCCCAATCCTCTCTGGCGGGATGAAGAATATGCTAAAAACAGTCCTCACGGAGGACTCATTGCTCCTCCGTTTTTCTTAAACGCCGTTTCTGAAAGCCAGGCAATTACCGGCCTGCCCGGTTTAATTGCGACCTTTGTAGGTTCTGGATGGGTGTGGCATCGACCGATCCGGGTTAATGATCGGTTTTCCGTAACCAATAAACTCCTGGAGCTGAAAGACCTGCCGGATAGTAATGGCCGGCGTCGGTTGATGCAATCCGGTCTTTTGAACTATTCCAATCAGCGAGGGGAACTTGTCGGGAGCTGCCGGTGGGACATGATGCGCACGGAAATGAAACCGGGTCAGGCGAAACGAGATTCCGGCGGAGAAGAATCGGTAAAAAATAAGTACCGGCACTATTCTGAAGAGGAATTGGCTGAAATATACGCGGCAGTGGAAAGAGAGGAGATTCGGGGAAAATCACCCCGGTTTTTTGAAGACGTAAATTCAGGAGATGAATTGATTCCGGTTGTCAAAGGGCCGCTGTCTCTTTCCGATATGGTGGCCTGGGCGATTGGAATCAGCTGGCACCGGATTGAACTTGCTCACGGCATGAAGTTGCTGCATCTGCGGGATAATCCCGGACTTTCCTATATTGATCCGGACCTGGGCAGTCCTGAACCCATCGCCAATTCTCATTTCTGGCCGCAAGCGGCTAAAATCCTCATGGGATCATCTCTGCCTCTTGATCTCGGTTTTCAAAGGGTCAGCTGGCTGGGGCATCTTGTGACTAATTGGATGAGTGATTTCGGTTTTCTCCGGAAATTGGAAGCACGGCTCAAGGGGCTGGTGCAATTTGGAGATACACTCTGGTGTGCAGGAAAGGTTGCCGGAAAAAGAAAAGAAGAAGGAAAATATTTGGTTGATCTGGAACTATGGTGTCGCAACCAGCGTGATGAGATCACCACAACGGGAAAAGCAGTGGTGGAACTTCCTGCAAAGACATCTTTTTTGAATCATACCGAGGAGGATAATCTGCGATGAAATTTACCGAAGTTAATGAAAAATTAAATCAATATTTAAGATTATCGACCGTACCTGTGGCAGTCCGGATGATGGAAGCCGGAGAGGAAGTTGTAAGTACGGGAGACGGGCAGAAATTCAGGAAGATGCCGATGCCGGTGTGTCAGGGCATGTCTCTTTCCCGGCGGTATGGCTGGAAAGTGCTTCTGGAAAGAGAAGACATGATTTGTCCTCTCGGGGCTGTTGCCTTGGGATTTGTCCCGGCGAAGCCGGAACTTTTAGACGGCAGTATGGAAGTTCCCTATTGGGTGAGAACCCGGGAGGCACGGGCGAAAATTGCCCGTAACCTTTCCAAATTGGAAGAGGGAAAATATAAAAGTATTCTTTCAGAGCCGCTAGCGATGGCGGAATTTGATCCTCACGTAATTGTAATTTATGGGAATCCCGCGCAGATGGTGCGGCTGGTGCAAAGCTGTATTTATTTGACAGGAGAACCTGTGGTTTCTTCCAGTTATGGATGTGTTGGCTGTGGTACTTATATCTCCAAAGCCATGCTGACCGGCGAGTGCCAATTTGTCCTTTCCGGAGCCGGTGATCGGATATTTGCGGCTACTCAGGATGATGAGGTCTGTTTCTCGATACCGATGAGCAGACTGGAAGGTGTTGTAAAAGGACTGGAAGAAACTCACCGGTTCGGTATGAGATACCCGACGCCCAGTTATCTGAAATCTCAGGTGGAATTACCGGATACTTATAAAGATCTTCTGACTTATTTACAAAAATAGCGGACTTGCAAGAACGGAAAAATTAAACAGAGGAGGTATTAAATGGTAGCGGCATTGCAAAATACCATCAAGAGCACAAAAGAGCTGAAACGCGAACTGGATGAAATGGGGCTTCTGGTCCGAAAATTGGAAGAGTGGGCCGAAGTCAGGCCGGAAAAGACTTTTTTCTATTACGGTGAAGAGAATCTTTCCACAAGCTATAAGGAATTCAATCAAATTGCCAACAATGTAGCCTTCCATCTGCAGGCCCTGGGAGTGAAAAAAGGTGACCGGATTTCACTCTTCCTGACTAATCCCCGCGTCATTATTTTAGTTATGTTTGCCTCTTGGAAAATCGGGGCGGTGTTTTGTCCCATCAATTTTCTTTATAAAGGGCGCAATCTTTCCTACCAGATCAACGACACCAGGCCTACAATTCTGATTACGGAAAAAGGTCGGGAACAGATATTAAACGAAATAGCGTCGGCCATCGGCGATTTTCCGATTATTCTTTACAGTCCCAAGAAAGGTCAGCATGACTTCAAAGAGGAAAATGCCGCCATGGTCTTTGACAAAAAGTTCCGGGTGACCTCTTGGGATGATTTGATTACCGGCGGCCATCCGAATCCGAATGTTCCTCTCGAATACTGGGACACCGCCAATATTATTTACACATCGGGCACTACGGGGGAGCCGAAAGGGTGCGTCCAGTCGTATCGCTGGCTGCAGAACTATTGTTATTACGGGATGAGGCTTTTGCATCCCGATGACGTGGTCTACTGCGAGTTGCCGCTTTACCACATTGCAGGGGCTTTTGCCCAGATCGGACGTGCCGCCTGGCAGGGATGTTCGGTCGCGGTCTGGGATCGTTTCAATGCTGCCGAATTCTGGAACAGGATTAAAGTGAGCGGAGCCACCTACACCCTTCTTTTGGATGTGATGATGCCCAGGCTGCTGCAGGCGCCGGAAAAACCGGACGATCGCAATAACACTCTCAGGCGTGTCCACATGCAGCCCCTGCCGGAATATCATCTCCAGTTTACCAAGCGGTTCGGCATTGATTTTTTGAATGTCGGTTACGGAGCAACGGAATTCGGCTATGCCTGTGCCGCCATGTTTGATGAATCCGGCGATGAAGAATGGAAACCAAAAGAATTTCGGAGAGGTTATTCCAAGCAGGAATTGATCCGGATTGCCGAGAGTCTCGGTATGCCGGTGATGTCCGGCTCTGCTCCCATTAAAAAGAGATTTATGGGTAAAGGCAGCAGGTTGCACGAAGTGACGATACTTAACGAACACGATGAAGAGCTTGGTCCCGGAGAATACGGCCAGATAGCTTTGAGAGGCCGTCTGCCCTATGTCGTGATGGATGAATATTTGAACAAGGCGGAAGCCACCAAAGAAGTCTTCCGCAATTTTTGGCTGCATACCGGAGACGGAGCATATAAGGATGAAGACGGAATATTTTATTTTGTAGACCGTATGGGCGGATTCATCCGGGTGAAGGGCGAGAATATTTCCTCTTTCCAGATAGAGGACACGGTCAATACGCATCCGCAGGTAGTCGTATCCGCCGCCTTTCCGGTCAAGGCTGAAAAGGGCATGGAAGATGATATTGTCGTGTATATCGTTCCTGCTCAGGGGCAAATTCTGACGGAGGAAGAGTTAAGACCATGGCTGGAAAAGCAGATGCCTAAATACATGTTACCGAAGTACATTCGATTCATTGATGCCTTGCCGCAAACGGCCACCAATAAGGTCGAAAAATATAAACTCAAGGAGATGTTTGAGCAGTCATTACGAAAATAAGATTTTTACATATTATTAAAACGGTTTGATTAAACGAGAAAGGGGTAAAACAATGAAAGACAGAAAAAAGAGAGTAACATTGGTAATCAGCGTTGCGGTTTTTTTCGCAGTAATTTTTGTTATGGGGAGTAATCTGTCGCATGCCGCGGAAAAAATCACTATGCGTTATGCGCACGGCTATCCTCTGGCGAATCCGGCGGGAATGACTGGCGCGGCAATTGATAACTACATTAAAAACAGTCCGGTGCTGAAAGACAGGATAAAGTTTGAGCACTATCCGGGAAATTCCCTCTACACCACGGCGGAGGCCAGAAATCAGGTCAAGGCAGGAGGGTTGGAATTTTCCGGCGAAGTCAGTTCTTATCTGAGCATGAATTATCCGGAGTTCCAGCTGCTGGATATGCCGTTTCTGTTTAAATCCCCCGATCACTGCTATGATACTCTGAACCAAACAAAACAGGGGAAAGAACTGCTCAAAAAGATTGAGACGCTGGGGCTTACGGTCATTACTCCGTATAAATCTACAAGCTTTTTTTACAAATACTGGAATAATAAGAGAGCATTAAGAACTCCCGCTGATTTCAAGGGATTGAAGATCCGGACCGCTCCCGGAATTGCTTTTACGGATGTTACAAAATTGTTGGGAGCGTCGACAATCACTATGGCGGTTCCCGAAGTAGTCAGTGGATTTCAGACCGGAATGCTGGACGGTGTTATGACCAACGAAAACGGCTATCACGTGTTCCGGATCATGGACTATTGCAAACATGTAACCTTGTTTGACATCAACTCCAGTTACTCCTGGTATGTGGTTAATACTGAATGGTGGGAAAAGAAAGTACCGGCCGAATTAAAACCGGAATTGATCAAAGCAATTGAAGCGGGTGCACGGGCCTATGAAAAAGGTTCCGAAGAGCTGCGCATTAAGGTGTGGAACGAAGTAGCCGATCTGGCCAAAAAAGGTAAATTTACAGTAACCATACTGACAGATAAGGAAAAACAGATGTGGATCGATGCGGAAAAACCCATTTATGAAAAACTGGGAGATAAGTATGGTTGGGAAATCATTAAAAAGGCCCAGGAGATTGCCCCGAAATATAAAGAAACCGGTGCCGATATTATAGCAAAATTTAAATAAACAAATTCAACCGGCCTTGCCGACAGTAGTCGGGCGTTGTTCCGCCGATTAGCGGGACAACGCCGCAGCAGAAAAGGAGTATATCTATTATGAAAGTTATAAAAATCCTGAGTGCTGGATTGGAAAAGATTATTAAAATATCAGGTATCGCGGCCCTTGTTCTCATGGTGGGCATGATATTTTTCAATATCGTGAGCAGAGCCTTGTTCCAGGAGACCTTCGGTGTTACCGAAGAGTGGTCGGTATGGCTCATGATCTGGAGCGTTTTTGTTTATATCGGGCTGGATATTAAAGAAAAGGCGCATATTTCGGTGGATCTTATCCCGAATAAGTTGAAAGGGAATACAAAGCTGGTATTGGAGATATTCATGTCTCTCGTAATGATCATTTTCGGTGTTCTCTTCCTTTACGCCTGTTGGGCGGATGTGATGATGGCCAAAATGACCCGTCTCAGCACAATCACGTCGATTCCTGTTCCGCTTTGGATTGTCAAGCTTTGTATGCCTCTGGGAATGTTATTGTTCATTTTCCATACAATTGAAAAAATGATGAATGATATTCAGGGACGGCATGGGGAGGGTAAAAAATGTTAGTCGTAGGATTAATAATTGCTTTCGGGTTTTTTATAATTGGTGTCCCCATTGCCGTCTCCTTCGGTTTGGGTGCCGCTCTTGTCCTGATTTATCATAACGGTCTTCCTTTTTCGAGTATTGCCAGCATGATGTTCGGTGGACTGGATCATTTCACCTGGGTTGCCGTGCCATTGTTTATTTTCGCCGGTAACCTGATGATCCGTTCCAACTCGGCCAAGGCCCTCCTGGATTTTGTCCAGGCAATGCTAGGTCACATTACCGGCGGCATTGCGGCAAGCGCGGTACTGGCCTGTGTCTTTTTTGCCGCGCTTACCGGATCGGGGGCGGCAACAATAGCGTCAATCGGCACCCTCATGATACCAAAGATGCGGGAAACGGGATACAGCGACGGATTTGCAACAGGATTGGTCAGTGTTACCGGGACGCTGGGTAATCTCATTCCCCCGAGCCTATTTTTTATCATCTACGGAATGTTGATAGAAGATTCCATTGCCAAACTGTTTCTGGCCGGACTGCTGCCTGGTCTTCTTATCGCACTTATGCTGATGATAACCGCGTTTATAATTTGTAAATATCAGAAAGTCGGCACTCTGGCACGGGAAAACTGGAAAGTGCGGGGTAAGACATTTGTTTATGCTCTGCCTGCATTATCCATTCCCGTATTGATCCTGGGGGGAATTTATGCCGGCATATTTACGCCGACGGAAGCGGCAACCATCGCCTGCGTGGTGGCGATTGTGGCCGGTTTTTGGTATAAGGGAATGTCTTGGGAATCATTCAAAAAGGCGTCTTTAGATACACTGCGGGTAACATCGATGTTACTTTTCCTGATCTGTACGGCGACTCTTCTGGGAAAAGTGCTGGTACTGAGTGGATTTCCGCAGACCTTGACCAACATAGTGGTGGAGTGGGGGCTTAGCCCCACATCTTTCGTGATCGGTTTTTCCGTAGTGCTCCTGATATTGGGAACGTTTATGGAAGGCACACCAATGCTGTATGTTACTTTACCCATTGTCATGCCTTGTGCTGCGGCCTTGAATGTCAACCTTTTTCACCTGGGAGTGGTTTATTGCGTGGCCATATTAATCGGTCAGATTACCCCGCCGGTCGGCATCATGCTTTACGTGGGAAGCTCTATTGCCAAAGTTCCGCCGGAAGTAGTTATCCGCGGTGCGATACCATTCCTGATAACGATGACGATCGCCCTTGTTTTAATATGTATATTCCCCGGTATAAGTCTGTATTTGCCGAGTCTGATGAAATGATATATATTGCCAATGACAAGAATAGGAAAAGCAGCTTTTGCGGGATGGATTTTCCATGATCAGAAGGGGCAAAACCGGGACAAAGGAATAAGCTATGAACGCCAGGATGGAAAAAATTCACTGTAACGGCATCAATATTCAAACGGCTACATGGGAAGGAGCGGGGAAAACACTTCTTGCCGTCCACGGTATTACGGCAAACTGTATGGTCTGGGAAACTCTTGCCGCGGCATTAACACCGGAGCATAAAATTATAGCGGTTGATCTGCGGGGCCGGGGCAAGTCGGATAAACCGGCCTCCGGATATTCCATCGATCACCATGTGCAGGATTTACGCTGTCTTATCGACAAAATGGCGCTGGCGGAAGTAGTCATTATGGGGCATTCTCTCGGAGCTTTTATTTCGCTGGTTTTCGCAGCCTTATATCCGCAAACAGCCCATGGACTGGTGATGATTGACGGCGGCGGTTCCATGCCGCCCGAAAAATGGGACAAGGTGGCGGCAGCCATTAAGCCTTCCAAAGACCGACTGGGAAAACTCTATGCCGGCGAGGATGCTTATCTCAATGAAATGATGGCCCTGAAATATCATGAGCCGTGGAACCAGGCCAAAACGGATTACTTCCGCTATGAACTGGTCAAAAAAGAAGGGGGTGTTTCGTGCGGGATAAATCCGGAAAACATTAAGGAAGAGGCGGACAATATCCGGAAAATCAAACCGGAAGAATTTTATTCGAAAATATCCTGCGCTGCACTTATTCTGCGGGCAACGGAAGGGCTAATGGACAGAGACGACATCCTGCTGCCTGATGAGACGGTTAACCGGATGCTGCAGAATATTTCTTCGGTTCAGGCCGTAAGTATTTCAGGCGCAAACCATTATTCGATTCTGTTTGACCATTTTGACAAGCGTGATCAGGCTATCCGTGAATATTTGTCCCGCCTTTAAAAATTTGTGTCGGTTTTCTACCTTGGCTGCAATGTGCGGGTTGATTCCATCCGGAAAAGTTTCTTGACACGAATGCGGAAAAATCTAAATATAGAATAATGTATATTCTGTATAATGTGATTTTGTTGCTGGCGTCGATTGTCGGTGTGCCTTATTACCTGCTGAAGATTATTTTTACAGGCAAATACCGCAAAAGTTTTATCCCCAAACTGGGAGGCGGACAGGAACATATTCTGTCCGGCTTGAAACAGTCCCCGCGTGTCTGGGTGCATGCCGTATCGGTGGGGGAGGTGACCGCCGCCGCGCCGATAGTAGCTTCCTTAAAAAAGAAAAGACCGGATGTGGAAATAATTTTTTCCACCAGTACCGAAACAGGTCAGGAAATGGCGCACCGGCTGGTAAAAGATGCCTCCGCCTTTATTTATTTCCCATTGGATATTCCCTGGATAGTGCGCAAAATTATCCGCCTTGCTAGGCCGGATGTTTTTACAATGGTGGAAACGGAACTCTGGCCTAATTTCCTGAAAACTTGCCACGTGAACGGCATTGGCGTTTTGATGGTTAATGGACGGATTTCTCCCCGCTCTTTTCGCCGCTATGAAACGACAAAATTCTTCTGGAAGCTGGTTTTGTCCAATCTGTGTGCCGCCGGTATGATTGCGCAGATTGATGCAGAGCGCCTGGAAATTATCGGGATGGATTCCGGAAAAATTCAGGTAATGGGAAATGCCAAGTACGATTCGCTGGCCGCACTGGCTTCCCCCCCCTTACAGAAAGAAATTGCCTGCCTGCTTAATGTCCGGGAAAAAGAGAAATTCTTTGTTGCCGGCAGCACTCATCAGGGTGAAGAAGAGGTTGTCGTCAATGTGTACCGGGAACTTATAAAAAAATATCCGGATTTTCGATTGATTATCATTCCCCGGCATATTGAACGCTCTTGCGACATTAGGGAACTTTTGCGTAAATACGCTTTTTCCGATGTTATCACTGTCAGCGCAATGAAGAGCGGTAAAAAGCGCCGGGAAGAGCGCATAATTATTGTTGATGTTATCGGAGAACTATTTAAAATTTATTCGCTGGCAACGATTGTTTATTGCGGGGGAAGTCTGGTACCGAAGGGCGGCCAGAATATTCTCGAGGCGGCCGCCTGGGGCAAAGTAATTTTTTACGGCCCGTCGATGGAAGATTTTTCCGAGGAAAAAGCCCTGCTGGAAAACGTTGGTGCCGGAACGACGATCCGGAATGCAGAGGAATTATTACGGGGAATTACTAAGATGTTGGAAAATCCGCAGGAACTGGAACAAAGAGGTGCCCGGGGGGCGGCGATTGTCGCCGCCAATATGGGGGCGGCGGAAAGATATGCGGATCTGATCAACAGGCATTTAAGCCGGGGACTGAAGGCATAAGAAATTTCCTGCCTTCAGTCTTTGGCTTTTACCCTCGGCCTCTAGCCCTCGGCCTTTTTTAAATATTCATTCCATTTATTATCAACGAATTTTTGTAAGCTGCGGAGTTGTTCCTCAGTCATTTTTTTGAAGCGGTCCTGTCTCTCAATGTAGTTGCTGAGAGGCAGGCGGTTTCCTTTTTCGGCGAGCGATTTGCTGCGGCCGGTAAAATGGAATTTTCCGTTTTCTATTTCAAAGAGTACAAAAACACCGGTTTCAATAGCCAGGCGGGCTAGTTTTACGGTATCACGCGGCGGATAACCCCAGCCCGGCGGGCAGGGAATATGAATCTGCATGTAGCGGGTTCCCCGGATACGTTTTGCTTTAACAAATTTGTCATAAAGATCAATAGGAAATGCCGGTGATGTGGTCGCGATATAAGCAACATCGTGGGCTTCCATAATTTTCAGCATGTCTTTCTTGTTTTGCTCTTTGGTGAGAATCGGAGTGGTTGTCGTTGTTGCTCCCATTGGAGTAGCGCTGGAACGCTGCGTTCCCGTGTTCATATAAGCTTCGTTGTCATAACAGACAAAAATGAAATCCGTATTTCTTTCTGCGGCGCCGCTCAATGCCTGGATGCCTATATCATACGTTCCGCCGTCACCGGCGACAGCTACAACTGTAATGTCGGTTTGACCGGTTGCGGTAAGTCCCGCCACAAGCCCTGCGGCGGAAGCGGCAGTGCTGGCAAATGTGCAGTTGAGACAGGGAATCGCCACTGATGTGGTGGGATATAAGCCATGCAGAACGGTAAGGCAACTGGCCGGCAGTGTTAAGATGGTGTTTTCCCGAAGAGCTTTCAGAACATAGCGGTAAGCGAGAGAAAGGCCGCAGCCCTGGCATGCTCTGTTGCCCGGCAGCATGTATTCTTCCTTATTTACTTTAAATAGATTTTCCGGCATGACTTGTTACCTCTGCTATTTACGACAATTTATCCAAATTGTTTTATTTTG
>MVRV01000180.1 GCA_002068015.1 Smithella sp. PtaU1.Bin162 | reverse complement strand
ACGCGGGTAATCATCGGCCGTTCAGAATAGGTCTTCTCCGGCTGAATTAATGCGTTATTCGGTTTTTCTGCCGGTCTCCCGGCTGTTCCCATGACTGGCATTGTTTTACTTTTGTCCTTTAGCCTTGGGGGTCGGCCGTAATGCCGGGTATTCGCCAAAGAGGATGTCTTTCAGCCACATTTCGGCCTCGCGAATTTTACGTTTGCTGAAATTAATTTTTCTCATTTACACCAACCTCCTTTATTTGTTTTCACCATGCGAACCTCACTTTTTTAACCGGCTTGGCTGACTGAGGTAAAATAGGTGCCTTGATTGGTGCGAATGTAAGGCAGAGAGCATCAGCACTATTCGGCGACCGTTTTAATAATTCCTTGAACGTGTCTTTATCCATCACCCGAATGTATTTCCCCTTAACTTCATAGGTAGCTGTATGTAGCTCTTCCAATAATTCCTCATCCGGGGGCAACATAGCCGTGTCTGTTCGTAACCATTCGCGGCACTTCCACCATAATTGGTCGCGCATGATCTTAAAATCGCCCAATTCCTTCTCGTCCGGCGTGTCTGTCGGGCTTTCCTGGACTTTTATCCCATAGGAATTACACCCTAAGCGCCGCATATGCGGGGCAATCCCCGCTCCAACGCCATTGGCATCAACTAAACAAGCCCGGGTGCTTCTCTTGTGATACTGGACACTGCCGCGGTCTCCTGATTCGATAATATCAATACCGCCCCAGGTACAATCATCGGCACACCTTTCGACATATCCGCCATACCGGAAAAATAATTTATTTAAATCTCCGCCCATTTCTGCGGCATCAAATCCCATAACAGCCTGAACATCCTTCGGCGGAACCTCCCCAAACTTGGAAACGTAGAGATCCCATCGAGCCCTTGCTGCAGCTGTCCATTCCCGGGAAATTAATTGATTGACGCCCTGGGCCGGATACTTTCCGAGAACCATATAGGAAAATGCGGAGTTGATGATCTTATAGAATCCTGCAACTAAAGGCGGATAAACTTTGCCTTTTTGGTCTTTTGCCACTGCTCCGACAAGAAAAGCTGGCAATTCAAAACTATCGGCTTCTCGCGGCTCATTATCGTTCAGCCGCCGGCACCATTGATTTATTCGGCGAACTGTCGTCTCCCGGTCAACGGCACCGCCCGGGATCACAAGATCGCCGGTTACAACATTGGGATGATTGAAAGCAGATAGCGTTACGATATTGGCCAGGCCGTCTCTTTCCATACGATATACCGGACCGGCTTCAGCACGGGGGTTAAACATGATTAAAAGGCGGACATGACCGCCGGACATACACGACTCAATGCCCTTATAAACTGCATCCGGAATCGCGTCACCCTCATCAAGTATGAAAAACAGATAAGGTGCATGCTTCCCTGAGTTGTGCTCGGCAAGATTTGTGAGATATGTGTTATTGTCTGGGACGTAAACTCCGACTGTGGGTTTTTTGCCTACTAATTCAACAGATTTAACTTTTTCCCAGCCAAACCCATTATGCTTACTTTTTCTCCAAGTGGCACAAGCCTGCCTCTCCCTGGAATATTTTACACATTCTTTCAGGGCTTCTTCTTTGCCGTAAATCCCAATTTGTTTATAAAACCTAACTACTTCTTCGGCGCGGCAAATTGTTAAAGACCAGTAATAATCAGACTTCCTTACCCCTTTGTGCGTCCAGGATTTTTTTTGTTTTGCAATCTTTGCCGCTATCCCAAACCTAAAAAGAAGGCGCTGAATATCTCTGATTAGGCCTTCGCTTTTACTGGTATATCCAATCTCTGCTTTCCTGTACGCGCCTGCCTTACATATACACGCATAGCCGTCAGTGGAAAAAAGCCTGTTTAAAAATAGGGCTATGCACTCACGTTTTGCTTGATTAATTTTTTTGGGAACTTGTTTTGTTGCGCTATCTTTCCCAATCAGGTTATGATGTCTGAGTAAATTCAGGATTGGATTGCTTCCTTTTTTCCCGGAACCGTCGCCATTTACCCTCCAACTATATTCAGCCAGGTTATCTGGCACAACTTTCGCGCCCAAAGCAGAAACCGCGGCCTTGAACTCCGCTAATTGTTTGTTGTCTTGATTTATAAAGAGGACTTTTTTGCCGCTGTTTATACATCCATTCCCAATAAGATAAGCCAGAACTTTAATCTCATTGGATTCTATCGTGAGAGCGCCGAAGTTAAACGAAGTATCCTCTGGTATAAGGACGGCATCGCCTTTTTTAATCTCTTCAACAAACGTCCATTTCTCACGTTCAACGCAGTATCGGCCTTTAACGTGGCTTCCGCCCATCGTTTTAAAACTTTGGACGATTTTCCCCGTAAATAGCGGATGCTTCCCTGTGCGGCGAACCCTATGGCCAGAAGATAAAACAATTTCGTATATAGGCTCAATACCGTTATTAAAAAATTCAGCCTTAGAATTCTTTTTATTAAAATCATCATTAAAACTTACAACCTTAACTTTTTTACCAATAAGAGACTTGTAGGTGACTACCTCTCCCGTGGTCAGCTCGAAAAGCTCGTCCGCGTCTGTGCAGAATTTCGCCTGCCGGATCGCATCGTCTCCGGACTGTGGAATCGTAACACCAGTTAAAAATGATCGTGGATTACGTTCAAGGTGAAGAATGTTTTGTTTAAACTCTTCAAATACTTTAGGAAATTTATTAATTAGACTGCCGAGCTCACCCCAGAGAAGCTTTTTGAGGTTATCTTCTGGAGGCGCTGCGGCTGTATAGACTTGGGAATTAGGAAAACATTTAATAAACCACGCAGCCATTCGCGCCGCAGCGTGAGTCTTGCCTGATGCGTTACATGATTTAGCGACGGTAATAACGTTATCCCGGACCGATTCCATCATCGTCTTGACGTCATCGGTATAAACCTCACCAAACGTATCTTCGCAAAAACCTACCGGATCACTCTGGTAGGATTCAAAACTCGCAGATTCCTCAAGCGCTTTCTTAATCACGCTTGCCGGAAACAATGCGGCTAAGTTCTGCGCGTACTGCCTCGCTAAGTCCTGTGGGCAGTCCTGTAAGGATTGCATTTAATGTTCCTTCGTCCAGTTCTATTTTCTTTTTTTCGACGGGCATTAAATCTTTAACTGCCAATGATAGTTTTGTTGCGTTTAATCTGGTTGTGTTATCAATTTCGTCCGGACCGACAACACACTTCCCCCGATCTTTGTCGTAAAAAACCCTATTTACTTTCGCATTTAACGCATCTTTTAACCTCCTGAAGATAAGTCGATCTGTTACGCCGACAGCTTTACATTCTTTCATGACCTGCTTTCGTGCGTAATCAGCTGCTTGTTGACACATTTCTTCTTTAGATAATTTCTTCTTCATTATGGTGGAATTATGACAGGTTGTTTTTAAAGATGTAAGCTATTAGGGGGGTATTAAAAGGCTATAAAGGTGGTGAGAATTTTACTGAGATTTTTTTAAATCATCGATTTTAGCAGCCCAAGCTATTATTTCAGTTTGAATAATATAAGGCACGCCATTCGGTAAGTATCGGACAGGTAATTTATATTTCTTTCTCCAATAGCGGACAGATTGCCATGAATGAAAATTAAAATGCTTTTTACAATATTCAAGTAAATCTTCTTTTCCGGTTATCCATCCATCCGTCATTTTTTCTTTTCCTCCATCGGCTCCAGTATTACTTTCAGGTTCTGCCGCTTATTGGCCAATAGCGCACACATGGCAACGTCCTGATCTCGACTTTCAAAAATATCCAACTGTAGTCTAAAACCTCCCTCTATTTTGAGATTTTTGTAACCCGATACCTGGGCAATGATTTCTATTTTATCAGGCATAAAAACAATCCTTTCCAAAACTCTATACTTCTCCAGAAATCCGGATTCTTCAACATTCCATCCACTCCCCACAACCAGAGAAAAAATATTACGATTATAAAAATTGTCTTGACGATGCTTTTCATATTTACCCTACCG
>MVRV01000179.1 GCA_002068015.1 Smithella sp. PtaU1.Bin162 | reverse complement strand
TCTGAGGTAGCATTAAGGCTGGGAAGTCTCATGGAGAGGTTAAGACGAAATGATATGTTTAGAGACATATTTAAATCGGGCGCAAAGCATGAAGAGCTAAAAGACTTGCCCTTATTCATCCATTTCTCGTTGGCACTTGGTCCTTTATATATACTGGCTCGTGATTACGTACTAGGGTTGAACACCCTCGACGACAAAATAATAGACAAGGTGGTTGAGGCTTGCTGGGACGGGATGAAGAGATGATTTTCGCGTTCCCATTTGCTTATTTTTGGCGTAATCAAATATGCAGATTACCTCGATGATAAATTTGTGATAAGCAGACATCCTCAAAATGAGATGACATATTGACTTTTTTAAGTTCGAAATGTATAACAAACGCTAGATATTCATGACTACAATGTAATGTAACCCCACGATCTTTTTTCATCTTTGAGACTGAGCCCTAAATGAAAAGATACTTTGAATGTAATAAAAGCAAACTAAGGCTCATAAAAGGGACGGGGGTCATTGCAAAGAATCGAAACGGTCTCTGTTCAGCAATGTTGGAAAGCATCGCGTTAAATAAAAGTCGTGTTTTCTATAAGTTATATTTCCTGATAATTGCCTCCCTGTTGATTTTCATAATCTTCTTGGGTTCTGTTGATGAGAACCTCCGGGAATTCTTTATTCAGGAGGACGGCATTGTTGAGAACCTGTCTGTAATAGGGTATTTCGCTTGTGTTTTCTTTATTTTTAGAGCTTTTGGAAGTGAAGCGGAAAAGTTTTGGGATTTTATGATTTTACTGTCTTTCCTGGCCATGCGTGAGCTGGATTTCCATAATCGTTTCACCAGTATGAGCGTAACTAAAACCAGCTTTTTCACAAGCAATCAAATCCCGCTTGCCCAGAAAATCTTCGTGATCTTTTGCGGATTCCCGATTCTTTATTGCATAGTTCGTATCCTGAGAAATCATTACAGATCTTTCATTATCTCGGTGAAAAAATTAGAACCATCCGCTGTTTGCATACTAACCGGGTTGGCATTCATATTTATTTCCCTTTTCCTTGACGGCCTGACACGGAAAATGTTGGCATTCAATATAGATGTAGATCCGGTAATTACTGGAGTTGCGGAAAGTGCAGAAGAAGTACTTGAACTTGGAATCCCGATAATGTTTGCCATGTCCTTGAAGCCCTTTTTTGACATTAAGAAAAGAGCTGCTTTCCCGTCGACCAGTCCTCCGCATATTCCATGAAACAGCAGGCAACCATGGGTGGGTTTGTGTTTTTAACAGTCTCCTGGTTAAGTATCGGTCAGGCCTTATATAAGATTGTTTTCATTTCTTTTGAATTGCTGTGATCCTTCCGTACCGGTCTTCCAATCTTACTATATCGTTCTCCCCGAGGTACGTTCCCCACTGGACTTCGATAATTTCAATCGGGACATTACCGGGGTTTTCGAGGCGGTGCTTTTCATTAGCGGGAATGAAGATAGATTGATTCTCCTCGAGCGGAAATGATTGTTCGCCTCTGGTTACGCGCGCGACGCCACTCACAACAACCCAGTGTTCCGAGCGCTGGCGGTGGAATTGCATGCTGAGAATTTCACCAGGGCTGACGACAAGGTGTTTCACCTGGAAGCATTCGCCCTGCGCCAAAGTGTCGTACCATCCCCAGGGACAAAAGACCTTTCGATGGACAATCCCTTCCCGGCGTCCCTTATCCTTGAGGTCAGCGGCAATTCTTTTGACCTCCTGGGCCTTGTCCATGCCTGCTATGAGAACCGCATCCGGGGTTTCGATTATGGCAAGCCGGTCAAGACCCAGACAGGAAACAAGACGGGATGTCGAAATCACCAGAGATTCTTTTGTATCTTCTGTGATTACATCCCCGGATATGACATTGCCGTGCTCATTTTTTTCTCTGCTTTGCCAGACCGCATCCCACGTGCCTACATCGGACCACCCTGTGCTCAGAAGGACCATGACACCCCGGATCCCGATTTTCCCTAAATCACGGAGCTTTTCCATAACGGCATAATCGATGGAATCTGCAGGGCACGCTGAGAACGATTCCCCGTCCAGCCGGTAAAAGTCCCGGTCCCGGCTTCCGCGCTCAAAGGCAGCACGGCAGGCAGACAGCATGGTTGGCCGGAGCAGTTCCAGCGACTTGAGCCATGTTCCGGCTTTCAGGAGAAACATGCCGCTGTTCCAGCAGTAATCTCCCGCAGCGAGAAAGGCGTCTGCCGTTGCCCGGTTGGGTTTCTCGACAAAACGGAGTATCGGAAATGTCCGGTGGGCTACAGGGGAGCTTCGATCAGCTTGAATATATCCGTAGCCCGTCTCGGGACTGTGAGGGACAATGCCGAAAGTGACTATGTCCCCAGCCAGAGCGGGAGCAATGCCCCACATGACCGCCTGCTGAAAGGCTATCCTGTCCTCCACAATGTGATCGGCAGGCATTACCAGCAGAACCGCATCAGGATTAGTCCGTACCGCGTTGATTGCCGCGATGGCCAGGGCAGGAGCCGTATTACGGCCGACGGGCTCCAGGATGATGGAGCCTCCGCTGCCTGTCTCTTGGAGTTGTTCAGCAACAAGGAAACGATGGTCCTCATTGCAGACCACAATCGGCGAAAGGAGGGGGCCGGCATCCGGAAAGGCAAAGCCGTCCAGGCGCCGAATTGTCCCCTGAAGCATTGTTTCCTCTGCCACTCCCGACAGAGGCAAAAATTGTTTGGGATACCCGTCTCGCGATAGAGGCCAAAGACGGGTGCCAGCTCCGCCGCAAAGGATCGTGGGGATGAGAGGATATTTGCAATCTGTTATTTCATTCATTTTCGGCGCCAATTCCCCGGTTGGTGCTCACCGCCTACCGCTATCTTGTAACCGTTTTCTTTCAGCAGTGCACGCTGCCTGGCCTGGGCAAGGTCAGCGGCAACCATTTCCCCAATCATCTGATCCAGGGAGATTTCCGGTTCCCAGCCGAGTTTCTCCCTGGCCTTCTTAGGGTCGCCCAGCAGGGTTTCAACTTCAGTCGGGCGGAAGTACCGGGAATCGATGCGTATAATCGGTCTGTTGCCCCAATATCCTGTTTCGTTCACCCCCTTGCCCCGCCAACGTATCTTGATGCCCAGCGCGGCGGCCGTCTTCTCAATGAACTGGCGCACACTGTACTGCACGCCGGTTGCAATTACAAAATCGTCAGGCTCCTTCTGCTGCAGCATCATCCATTGCATGCGCACATAGTCTTTCGCGTGCCCCCAATCCCGTAGCGCGTCTATATTGCCCATGTACAGGCAATCTTCCAGCCCCTCGCTGATGTTGGCCAAGCCGCGCGTTATTTTCCGGGTTACGAATGTTTCGCCGCGGCGCGGACTCTCATGGTTAAAAAGAATGCCATTGCAGGCATATAGGCCGTAGGCTTCGCGGTAATTGACGGTGATCCAGTACGCGTACATCTTGGCGACGGCATACGGGCTGCGGGGGTAAAACGGCGTGGTTTCTTTCTGAGGAATTTCCTGAACCAAACCGAAAAGTTCGCTAGTGCTGGCCTGGTAGAAACGGGTCTTCTTTTCCAAGCCGAGAATGCGAATGGCTTCCAGAAGGCGTAAGGTGCCGATTGCATCGACGTCCGCCGTGTATTCGGGGCTTTCAAAACTGACAGCAACATGGCTCTGGGCGCCGAGATTGTAGATCTCATCGGGCTGGGTCTGCTGGATGATACGCACTAAATTGCTTGTATCCGTGAGGTCTCCATAGTGCATCCTGAATCGGGAATCTTCAATATGCGGGTCCTCGTACAGATGATCCACTCTTTGAGTATTGAAAAGACTGGCCCGGCGCTTGATGCCGTGAACGATATAACCCTTTTCAAGCAGGAATTCGGCGAGATAGGAGCCGTCCTGGCCGGTAATCCCGGTGATCAGGGCGACTTTTGGATTTACAGAGATCATTCCTTAAAAATTCCTTTCTGGCTTCTATTTTGAATCTTCACATAATCGGCATATGTCCGGGCGAGGCCGGCTGCCAGTTTCACCTTTGCTCGCCAACCAAGCGCATGAATACGGGAACTATCCAGCAGTTTGCGCGGCGGACCGTCAGGTTCGCCGGGATCGAATTCGATTGTGCCCCGGTACCCCACTACCTGACTGATAGTCTCCGCCAGTTGCCTAATGGTGATTTCTTCATCGGAACCAATATTTATATGGCTTTGCATTGGTAATGTGTGAGCGTCGTAAGTTGTTTTCTCCAGATTCATTACATACACTCCGGCTTCCGCCATATCGTCCACATAGAGAAATTCACGATAAGGTGTACCCGTACCCCAGACAGTTATAGAAGATTCATCATTGATCTTGGCTTCGTGAATGCGCCGGATCAGGGCTGGCACCACATGGCTGTTTTCCGGATGGTAGTTGTCGCCGGGTCCATAGAGATTGGTGGGCATTACACTCCTATAATCAATTCCATGACTTTTTCCGTATTGGCGATTATAGCTTTCACAGAGTTTGATCCCGGCAATCTTGGCAACAGCATAGGGCTCGTTTGTCGGCTCAAGCAGACCGGTGAGCAGAGCATTTTCCCGCATGGGCTGTTGCGCCAATCTGGGATAGATGCAACTAGACCCAAGGAACAGCAGTTTTTTCACGCCCACCCTCCAGGCTTCATGGATGATGTTGGCCTCAATCATCAGGTTTTGATAAATGAATTCCGCAGGATAGGCGTTGTTGGCATAAATGCCGCCGACCTTGGCGGCTGCCAGATAAACCTGATCGGGTTTTTCCGCTTCGAAAAAACAACGGACGGCAGACTGATTGGTGAGTTCCAGTTCCTGGTGTGTTCTGAGAATCAGAGACCGAGGACTAAGTCCCTGCGCCAGCAGGGTGCGAACGATTGCTGAACCAACCATGCCCCGGTGGCCGGCGACATAAATTTGGGGTTGCTGGCGGATATGGGATGATTTTTCGATCATGGTAGGGAGAACGGCAAGAGATGAAAAAAATTACACGCGCCTAATATCCTTGAAATTCCCCAACAATAACTCCGTTATTCTCTGGGCAGCTTTCCCATCCCAAAGCGGCGGGACCGATCCTTTCTTCCTGCCTAATGCGGCCCTGTATGCACACAATATATCTTGACGTTTCGACCCGGCTAGGATATTCGTGCCTACCTCCACGGTTATGGGGCGCTCCGTATTCTCTCTTAGAGTCACACATGGCACCCCCAGTGCAGTCGTTTCTTCTTGGAGCCCCCCACTATCTGTGAGTACAATTCGAGCATCTTTCCAGAGTTTAAGAGATTCTGCGTATCCAAGAGGAGGAAGCCGGTGAATCTTTGGGGAAAAAGAAATTCCATGATGCTCAATCATCTTTCTTGTCCGGGGGTGGACAGGAAAATAAATGGGCATTTCATCTGCAATCTCATTCATTACCCCGGCAATTTCCCGGAAAGTCTCTGCATCGTCCACATTCGAAGGGCGATGCAGAGTCAAAAACGCATAGTTACCGTCATTGCAGGTGAAAAAACGAAAATTCTGCCCCCGCTCTGTCTGTAGTTTTTCCACAGAGTAAAACAGGTTATCTATCATGACGTTTCCGACAAGATGAATCCTCTCGCGAGGTTTGCCCTCCCTCAAAAGGTTATCAACCCCACTCTCCTCCGTCACAAAGAACAGGTCCGTAATGGAATCCGTCACCATGCGGTTGATCTCTTCCGGCATCTCCATATCAAAACTCCGAAGCCCCGCCTCAACGTGAGCGACCTTTATCCTTAATTTCTTCGCAACGAGGCTACACGCCAATGTCGAATTCACATCCCCAACGACCAGCACGCAATCCGGCCTTTCTTTTTCGCACACATCCTCAAAGGCAACCATAATCTTCGCTGTCTGGACAGCGTGAGTACCTGAGCCCGCATTCAGGTGAAAATCGGGTGAGGGGATATCAAGGTCATCAAAGAAAGCTTGGGACATCTCCTTGTCGAAATGCTGTCCCGTATGAATAAGCTTATAATTTAAAATATCCTGGCCGTACCGCTTGCAAGCCCTGATTATCGGAGCTATCTTCATAAAGTTTGGACGAGCACCTGCTATAAGGAAAATTTTGATCATTATTTACTCCAGGTGAAGTGTGCTTGGGGAAAAGTAATTTCAGTTATGCTCTTTTTAAACCGAGAATTTGTTTACTTTTCTCTAATAAAACTAAGCCGGCAAAAATCGGCAGCACTTTTTGACGAGAAATGCGTCGAGGATCAGTTATCAGTCGGTACAGCCATTCCAGATTGTGTCTGCACCAGAAATGCGGAGCGCGCTTCACCGCACCCGTAATTGTATCCAGTGTCCCACCGATGCCCTGTACAACTTTCACGTATTTCAATTCGGACCTGAAATCGGAAAACCATTTTTCCTGCTTGGGGGATCCTAGCGCGATAAAAAGGATTTCTGCTTTAGATGCGTTAATCCGTTCAAGAGCATCAAGATGATTCTCATACCCATTTGCCCTCCCAACAATTCTCAATCCCTGAAAGCGTTTTCTGAGGCTCTTGACGGCACCGGCATTCACATCCTCCCTTGCCCCATACACAAAGACGCCGTACCCTTCTTTAGCCGCCAGCTGACAAACATTAAAGATGAACTCTGAACCGGGAATCCTGGAAAAAGTCCGATTATGGAGGAGACGGGCTGCATAAACAACCCCTACTCCATCAGGCAAAAGAATATCCGCTTCCTTATATACCTTATAGAGATCAGGGTCGGCCGGAACGCTAAAGTTCTTTTCCGGGTTGGAAGCAAAGATCGCATGCGGCCGCTTGCCATTCTTAAGATAACCGGAAACCCGCGCAATGGCCTCTTCGCGAGACAGGGGGTCCACCCAGATATTCAGAATCTTCAGCCTGCTCATCCCAGAAGGAAAATCTGTTCCAGATAACTGTTAATGGGTATATGCTTGTCGACACTGATTGCTGTCGTGAAAGAGACTTCTGAAGCCCTGCCTCGCTTTCGGCAACTCAGCGCCGCACTTTTCTCCTTGATGCCGTACTCCGGAGAATACCAGCAAAAAGGCGGATCCTCTTGCCCAAAGTTGAGAATGAAATCAGCATCCTCAATCATCCTGACATAAACAATCACATTTTCTCTCAGAACAACCCACCATCCATCCTGTTTATTAAGTGCGCACTCAGGATGTAAATGGTAGTTCAACTCGAAATCATGGACACCTCTTCCGGAAAACGAGTCCACAATTAAGATCTGTGATTCGCCAAAAAGATGTATGCGCCTGGTGTGCTCAGTGCGATTGGAAAGCCGCATATACCCATCATGAACGGCTTCAAGAATGATATTATTTCCTGACTCCTCTATTCTTTTCAGCGCCGCTTTGTAGGGGCGCGTCCAGATAAAACCAGTCGCCTGTACAGCCTGATCCAATCCGTCAATACTTACAGTGTTGTGGGCGCGCGTACCCTTAAAATACTTTCTCCATTGATGAACGCCATTGTACCTGTAAGTACCAGGGTCAACTAAAATACGGCGGCCTCGAACTGAGAGCGTAATTGATAGGGCATCAGCATGCCCGTGATTATACAGAGGGGGCATGCCAAGGGGTCCGTGATCGAAAGTGAGTTCTGCATCATCCCCGAAACGGATAACTGTATATCCTGAATTTTCAAATAAGACTCTTCGCGATTTTTCGCTATTCTTAACCCTCTTTACCGGATGTACGCAGGGACCAACAGCGTGACCATTGTCGCTGTCGCCTACAGAGAGAATGCGTCCGGAAGAATTTGTGAAACTCGCCAGAAAATACTCTCCCTTAGCAATTCTTTTTTTCCAGGCTGAGCAATCATATAGAGCATTTTTTTGAAGGAAACTTGTAGCCAGCCAGTAAAGATCAAGAACAAACCTGTGATATGAAAATGACTGCTCCGCAGGTCCACCGTCCTCGAGAATCTGGTGATGGCATTCCCTCTCAAGTAATTTCCTTCCTTCAGAGAGCCAAGATTTCCCTTCCCGGGTGTTGCTGAAAATAGCCCCGGCAAACAGAAGGCCAATGCACTCGCATACAGTATGGTTTCCGAGGGATGAATAGAGAGAAAGCCGCCGCGATATCCACCATGCATGTTCATAAATTGCTCTGCTAAAAACGTCGGATTCAGCAGGAGTTAAATTATCGAGGATCTTGAGACCGTAAAAAAAAACGGGTATTCGCAAACCGCATTCCATCGCTGACATATAATGCGGTCCTGCCAGGAAAGGATTATTTTCAATCCAATCCAACAATTTCTCTTTGGCACAATATTTGAGATGATCCGAATCAATTCCACTGCCGCCTTGCTCCGAAGCAATCAGCAGTATTGCGATATGTTGAAGCCGTGCCGACTCCCACACTTTACGGATATCGAGAGATTCCGGATTGTGAATATCATAAAAGAACTTTCCTCTGCTGGACGCCTCAAACCGGGCGATTTCTCTTTCATCCCCCGATAAAGAAAATATCATTCCGTCCGAAATAGATTTTAACAGATCATCATTTATCTCTATTGTGAAGTCCGGTACGTCCAGCGATTCCAGAAGAGAACGCTCCAAATCCGGGACGGACAATATGGGTTGCTTGGAATTGAAACGCCGTCTTAATCTCTTTACGAGTAGAATTTGCCTGCACCTGTATGCAATTTCCCTAAAAGAGGCATTTCTGAACCTGGAAAAGTAATAGACAAAGTTTCGTCCGGGAAGCATGCGATTTGTTTGCCCGAATTACTTAGATTCTCCGAATCAGCTTGGGGGTCGGTTTTATAACAAAATTTCTTTGCAAGAAAGGTGGTCGGAATCCTTTGGCAGAAAACAGGGATTTATTATTGGATTGATAGAGTATATTGATTACTTCTATTTTCCGGGCGATCATTCGCGCGCTTCTGATATTCAATAATCTTCTGGTCCAATATTTTCCCCTGATTAATGATTATCGCATTCTGTAACTCATGCGAAATTTTTTCCTCTATAAGCAAATCCATCCGTTCTGATACTATGCGGCTTAAAACTTCTGATGCGGCTTTATAAAAAATTGTAGGAGTATGGTCAACCACATAATGAACTATGCTTTCTATTTCGTAGACCGGGCTTTGTATTGTCGTTGGTATTGAGCTTTCAATAGCCCCATTTCGATCACAACTAATGTCAATAATAATTGCCCCACGCTTCATTCTCCTTAGATCATCCTTATAGATAACGTGGTCTGTGCGAGATGTATCCCATAATATCGCATTTACTACAACATCATAGAGAGAGATCTCTTCACGCAAAAGCCCCTCCTGATGTTTATTGTACACCGTAACATCGGCCCCCAAAGCATTAAGTATTTTCATGGCGCCTCGGGCACAATTACCGCGACCTAAAATTGCGACCTTGGAATTATATGGGAAACTACCATGTATACAGTAAGCGTGCAAAATGGCTGCTTCACCTGCAATTTCATTATTACGCCAGAAGGTGTGGCGCCCATTAACGAACATTTCCTCCCAAGCAATTGCTTGCAAATTATTGATTCGAATTGCTTCAGCGATTCTTTGGTTTTGCACAGCGTGAATCCAGCCGAATATAGCCTGATTCCTAAGTCCATTTAAATATTCCGCATCCCCGATTTTCGGATCACAAATAATATCCATAGAAAGAACAGCTTCCCGGTCCTCGACATTTATACCCGCCATGAGGTACTCCTCATCCGGGATATTCAATACATTTCCGTATCCTTTCTCTATATAAATACATGATTTGTTTTTAATGCATACAATATCTTTTGGAAGGAGCGCACGACGCTTTTCGTTTTCCTTTTTAGAAATTGGATAGCCTACCGTCTTCATATTACACCTCGATGAATAATTTTTGAATGAGTCGCTTAAGCTTTCCTGATGAAGTACGTGGGATTTTATCGACAATCACAACTTTTCCTCTGATTAAATCAGAATAGGTTGTATAAAAGTCCTCTTCGATCATTTTCTTGTCGGTATCATTGAATTTTTTATTAACCACCACATGGAATTCGACGATACCCGGGGTATCCTGATAGAATTGAAATTCTAAAACATTTTTAAGCGTTTTATCACGTGTGTGCAGCATGCATATGGCTGTTTCCCCCTCTCTATTTATTATATAATCTTGAGACCGTCCCAATATAGAAGTGATTTGACCTTTGTCGGATACAGTAACATAATCTTCAGTCGCATAGCGGATCAAAGTCATTCCCCTATTAATCATGCCGGTCGCTATTATTTCGCAGACAGCATCATTTGCGTGTCTCTTTCCTGTATCGATTAGCTCCACTACACCGTAACTTTGATAAAATGTATACGGTTCAAAATTCTTTGATAGAGCAAATGCAACATGTTCATTTTGCCCATACAGGTCAATGATGACAACTCCAGGAAATGTTTTTAAAAGAGTTGTTTTATTAGATTTCGTTAACACTTCGGAACTGGAAAGAATTCCCTTTAGGTGAGGAAGTGTTGAATCGGTTCCGATTTCGACGTATTTGCAAAATAGCATAATTGCTGATGGGTATACATGGAGGGTCGTTATTTTATAGTGGCGAAGAAGTTGCAAATAAGTAGTAATAACTTTTTTGTTCAGGTCATACGATGAGAGAGTTAGTGTTCCATTGGAATAACTGAAAATACCATTGTTTGGTTTATTCCCACGCAGTATAGCGACTCTTCTATTGTACCAAGGAGTAATAAGTTCATGGGCGTAGTTTATAAAACGACTTTCCTTAATCGGGTCTGACGGCGAACGATATATATTGAGCGATAATCCAGAAGTTCCGCCGGTAGATACTTTCCTTAATAATCGAGGATTATAATGCCGAGGAATTAGCATTTCCTCTTTTCCAGCTATGTCTTTTTTGCGAACGATCGGGAAATCACTTAATGATAAATTCTTCTTAGTTTCACAAAGCTCAGCATAAAATGAAGTTGTCCTAACTGCGTTTTGCAATAAATGGTTTAACTTATTTTCTGAATATGATTCAGATACAGTGGTCAACCAGTAGGTGGGGGTTAAGCGGCACAGATATTGAAAAAAAATTTTTTTCATGTGTTAAACAATTGTCCGAATCACCATTCTGCTCTTGAAGAAAAGGATTTTGACTCCCGGCTCTGCGGCCGTCCAGGTAAGCATTACTTTCTCTCTTCCAAAACCACAATAGGCGGAGACTCAAGGGATCAGCGATCAAAATTACTGGTTTCGCTTCACACCGCCAATCATCTTTCTAAGGTACTCAACATATGTTTACATTGAGCCACTAACCAATTCGTCCAGTATTCGGATGAGAATTCTTCTCTCGTACTGAGAGCACCTTTACATAAGCTTGCATAAAGTGACTCATCAAGTATCAAACGATGCATTGCGGATCTTAACTCTGCTACATTTCCCGGAGAAACAAGTATGCCGCAATGATCATTTATAATTTCGGGTATTCCCCCAACCGTGGTGGAAATTCCTGGTAATCCTACCGATAGCGCTTCGAGAATAAACCCCGGATAGCCTTCCGTAACAGCCTTAGTTGGTAAAACGAAGGCATCATACTCACGAAGTTTTGCGGCAACCTTATCAGGTCTCAGAATTCCACGATAATTTATTTGAGTTTTGCCTTTGAATATAGTCTCATCAAGATCGTCAAAAAAAGGCCCGTAAACATCAACAATCCCCGAATTGGGCAATCCTTCAGCGGCTTCGATGAGCTCAAAAATTCCTTTTGAAAGTCGAATTTGCCCCATAAATACTAATCGCTTACATTTATTCCTCAATTCGGCTGGAGGTCCAAGCGGGCGATTTGTTGGGTACCATTTTGCGTGGGCAACGCCTCGCTTGCGACACAAAGCGACAAGAACCTTTGTCTGAGCGAGAAAAAGATCAGAACACTTCACCACGAAATCAGCTATTCGACCGGCCACCCCCCCCAAAGTTCGATGATCAGTTCCCGCAGCCTTCCTTAAAATGAATAGTTTTCTTCTAAAACGACATACTATGAGAATCACAAGCCCGATTGTTGAAAGCTGAGGAGTTGCACAATAGAGCTTCACGACGTCGCATTTTCCGATATGCAGCCACATTTGCTTGATAAGAATAAATAATGCTTTCGGCAAACAGGTATCTTTTTGTATATTGGAAAGGTTTATAACTGTCAGGTCAACTTTATTATCTCTCGCCAAAGTATTACAAAAGATCTCGAATGAAACGGACACCCCGCCCAAAGGAGGTGGAAGAAAACCAATTGCCAAGAGCTTTAAATTTGGACTAAGTTCTTCCTCTATTGTTTCCACGATTATTCTCCAATAGGATGCCTGGTTATTTTGTCGGATCTCGGAATGAATGTTCCCCCTGATCCCAAACCCAATCATCACCTCTGAATCTGTGCGTATATATTTTTTTTCGCTGATAAGTCTTAGAAGGAGGTTTTGTAAAAAACTCTGGCAGGTTTCTTTCGCCTTCTTGTCATATGGAGTTCATTTTATGCGCGGGTCATCAGCAATACCGGTTGGTATGGTAGGAAAACTCTCCTTGATATATTGAACATGTAATCTCAAATACTTCTTAAATAGTTGAGCAATTTTTGTCCTTGCTCATTGTAATCAAAATGCACTCTTGCCTTTTCTCTACCGCTTTCACCAATTAATCTAGCCTCCTCTGGATGATTTAGCAGGTATTCCACTGCATTTGCGATATCCATACAGTCTCCGGGCTTGACCAGGATGGCATCTCTTTTATGGACCAGAAAACGGCTTACATCTGATATATGCGAGGCTATAACAGGTTTTCCAGAGGCCAGATACTCACCTAATTTGAATGGAAACCCGGCATTGGCATAAGCGGAATCTATTCGAGTCATGCAGGGTATATCGATTGAGTTTAGAGTGGAATAGTAAGCATCATCATTCAAATAGCCCTTATATTCTATTCTTTGTTTGAAAGGCGAACCCGCAATTCGTGAAAATGTGGCACCCATTGCCTCCCTGCTGCCCTTACCCGTCAAAACCAAACGAACATTACTATTGCGCGCAGCCACATTATCAAAGGCCGATAACAGAAGTGGCAGACCATCTTTTATGCCGAAACTCCCTGAATAAAACAATGTTACAGGATCACCGAAATCAGATATAGATGTGGAATAATGACGAAAGTCGACCGAAATTGGGCGATAATGTACGGGAATTTGATTTCTTGATAGATCTTGATATTTTCTCTGGAGATGAGAGCTGATAACTATGATGCCTGCAGCCCAATATTTAATATATCTCACTAAGAATCGAATATTAAATGTCTTTATCTTATGGGAGGAGGAATGCGAAATACTCATGGCGGTATCATAGTCTTCCACAATATCAAAAACAATTTTATAGCCCAGTTGCTTTGCATAGGACAAAATACCTATATTGAACAAATCTGGAGGTCCGTAATTGTAAATGATATTATTCTGATTTGGACAAAATGATTCTTTTAGTACATGACATGTCTTAAGACAAAGAATCGGCGAAAACAGCACCGTTTTGATTCCATACAGGTCTCCTAAAATAGTTTTATAATTTATGCCCATATAAGAACCGGTCAATGTATTGTCTCGGCTGGATTGAGTCAAAATAACTACGCTGATTCTGATACCTTGGCATTTCTTCAGGGCGCTTATGGCATGTTGAATGCGCTTTGTTCCCGCCATTCCTTGAGGATATGAATATTGACCAAAGAAAATGATGTTCATCTTCTCGACATTTCCAGCGCTATTGTATTCCATCTGAAAAATTTTATTGCCGTCCATTTTTAGATGCCACCATGGCATAATAGGATGCAAATGGAAGTGCACAATTTCCGATTGTATTGATAGTCCTATTGATGGTCTTGGCAAGAAATCGTTTCCCCGCGGATTTATGATGAGTATTGTATTCTCCGAAAATAATATTTGAATCAAATCCTGCCTCACGTAATATCGTCACAAGCACCGAAGGATTGAGAAAGTGCTCTGCCCACCAACCATTCATAGGATCACATGTATTGGTTCCATAAGGATCAAAATCGTTCGCTCGCTTTTTTTTCCGATAGACTTCGCCATCGCCAGCCCAATTTGCACATAAAATCTCAATCTCATCTTTCATCAATCCTCTTGTGCGTTTAATGAGATACTCAAGATCAGAATGCTCTATAGCGGGGACAACATCAAGAATGATATTCTTTCTCAAGAGCCGCCATTTCTTTTCTTCCTTTATTTGTTTGGGGATAACATTAACCAGATATTTTATATTCAGATAATTCGCGCCAGAGGACATTACAACACCTATGGATTCATGAGATAATGAAGATAAACAATTTAAAAATCCGTCTATGTCATATATGTGTTCCAACACATCGGCCGATACAAACAATGTAGGAGCTTGCATATTTTTTCGAAGGTATGCGATCAAGCCACCATAATCACTCAGAATGTAGTGGTCATGACTTACCCCGATTGCCCTTCCAATCTCACGGGTTAATTGCAAAAATTTTTCATCAATATCATTACAAATAACCTCTCCTATACCTACTTCCTTCGCTAACAGACCTAAGAAGCCGGTGCCTGCACCATGATCTATAAGTCGAAGTCTGTTGAGGGGGATGCCTTTGATTGGATCTAACGATAGTGCCCAAAATAGATGTTGTTCGTATTTCGACAACCAATATTCACGATTCCTTATTCTTGGCAGGAGATATCTTTCAGCATATCTTTCGTCTATTTCAAGAGTTTTAATATCGATAGATCCAATTTTTTGCTCAAGACGCATTGAAGCGTTCTTCAGCATTAGCTTTATTTTGTCTGTTCCAATTAAGGGAATATTATTGCCAAATGACATAATTATCCGGCTCCGGTTCGCCCTGAGGAGTGTTTTGAAATTAAACATCGCGATTAGCTCAAGACTGAAAATCCTTACCTTGAACTACGATCTCTGTGAGAATCTTGCTTTATAGAGAATGTTTTCAATACAGTATCATAGACATACAATACTTGCTTAAGAACCAAATCTGGATCATGCCTTTGTCGGGCAATATTGCGACTTTGGATACCCAGATTAACTGCTAGTTCATCATCCTCAAATATTTCGCGGATCCTTGCCGCAAGCATCGGTGCGTCACCGGTTGGGAAAAAAAGACCATTCCGTCTATCTTGAATCAGGCTGGGAACACCCCCTGTGTATGTGGAGATAACAGGCATACCCACTATCTGTGCTTCACAAACAACATTGGGGCTGTTATCGATGAAGGATGGGGAAACGAACACATGGGATTTGATCAACTCTTCGGCCATCTGTTGAGCGTTCAACTGCCCCAGTTCGGATACAGCAGGTGCCAGTTCATTAATGCGCCGGCGAATGTATCTGCCATAGCCGCTTCTCGAGCTGATTGCACCAGCGATACCCATCTTGATATCAGGAAAACGAGGTTGCAATATTTTAACCGCATCCAGCAACAATTCAGTTCCCTTTCTCGGGTGGTATGCATTAGTAAAAATGATCCGATGCCGCTGCATTCGTTCGAGATCCCATCGCTGTTGCCAAAACGCCTCTCGAATCATTCTGTTCTCAATAAAATAATTAGCTCTGGGGTTATGTGCATAAACGTATGCCCTATCCCATTCCGTTCTCCCCATATAGAAATTGTTGCCTCTGATTATTTCTTGTTCTCTCTTCGCCGCCTTCCTGATTTTCCTAAAACGCATCCAATGCCCGCGGAATGCCGGAAACTCGAGCCAGCGATGCATCCGAAAAATATCCACAAGGCTTCTATTGCCAAAGTAGTGATACCATTCGGAACATGGACCTAAAAGGCCTTGCATGCTGATAACTGCCGGACAAGAAACCATATGGCGAGCTGTAAGCAGACCATAAGGGTTTTCAGTACCGTGAATGTGAATCAAATCTGGTTGCCAATCTTTAATCAGGTCTCGACACAATTCCAGTTCACATCTTTCCCTCTGCCCAGGAATAGTGAAACACACCACCCGGCCATTCTGAGAGATCTCAGTACGACTGACATTACCTCTGGCAACACAGGCAAATTTAATATCAGTGACCTGCAGCATTCGACCCAAAAGCACAGATGTCCAACCACTGCCGCCATTGACGTTATTCCCGGAGGTCTGTATTTGATCTATGCTAAGTGGATTATTCGTAAAATGGAAAACTCGCATTTTAAATCATGCCCTTTTTAACTGAGTAATTGAATTCGCCACTGCATGCGTCCAGCCAAGCAAAAACCATGTAAGTAAAAAATAGCTATGATTTCGTGTAATACCGATTTTGATTTGATCCAGTATGAACACAGCCCAGATCAGAGCAAAACCGAGGGCTACGGGTACTAAATAATTATTTATTCGCCTATTTTTCAAATAGCATATATAAGCTCGGAAAACTGTACATAGTAATATCATTATATAAGCCCCCGCTCCCACCCATCCATAATAAATAGGCAGTGATAAATAGAGACTGTGGAAATCTTTAAACCATTCCCCGGTAATGCCGAGGCTTTCTCTATTGTTTTCAGGCAGATTATACCCATAACCGATCCACCATGATTTCTCGGCCAGACGCCTATAACCGGGATCGTAAACAGCATTACGATTTATGGAATCTCCACTGATTATCGAATTCAGCGATATTCCTGAAATATCAATTGCGCTGAAATCATCGATCGTTTTATCAAGAGAAAAGTAGGATCCAAAATTCATAATAAAAACAATGCTCAGGAAAACGATACCGGAAAGGAGGATTGCGCGACCTATATTCCGTATTGACGGCATGAATATGACATTTTCGAGCATCATGTATGAAACAGCAGCCCCGGCAAGAATAATGGCAGCACGCGAGCCACCCATTGTAAGTGATATTGCAGCTAACAACAGCATTGCGCAGGGTATATATTTTTTTATTCTAAGCTGACGCATTTTTTTTGAATAGACGATGAAAATCAGCGACATCACACTAATCATGCAGAAATATTCTGCAAAAAGCTCGCTACAGCCAAATGCTCCGGCGGGAGTGTCGGCAATAATATTCATCCAGCTTTGGCGTTGTGGCAAAAGCGGGCTGGACGTGATGAGCAAAGGATATTTCTGATTTAAAGCAACTAAGAATACAAAAAATGCGGTCAAGAACCAGACCGAGAAAATTCGCCTGAGGTTTGTTTCTGACATTTCCAGAGATGCACAAAAATAAAATACCACACATTGAGAACAGGTTACGATTACCGATTGGATATTGGATATTCCAGAGTACGGGTTGAGAAGCAAACCAATGACTTGGTGAATCACAAACAATAAAAGCAACCAATTAATCACTCGCGGTATAGAAGCACTGCGAAGATCAATCGGGCATTTGAGCACTGCAGCGATCAATAAAACGGCACAAATCACATAAGACCAAAGACCACCCTGATTATCAGCAAAAGCGAAATGTGTGCAGGCAAACACTGCCAGAAAAAAGCCGAAAGGTTCTTTACTTTTAAGGAGAAAACAACATGCGGCGAAGACAATGATTCCTGCTCCTATGATCCAGAAGGCCGGATTGGGAAAATACGCCTTAATGGATAAATGGGCCCATACCAGGAAAAAAACGGCTAACAAGCATATTTTCCAAACAGATGTTGAATATCTCTTTTGTATTCGAAATGTTCTCCGAATCTGCAGAAGAGAATTCATTTCAAATGCACGAAAAACATTCCGGAAAGAATTAGATGTCATCAGCTTTACAGGACCTTCGCGTTAGGTCCATTTTGATGGAACTCCGCAAGTGAACCTAGAATATGGCGCGCCCATTTAGCGCATCGGCTTTTAAAGGGGAGACTGTGATAAAGTCTTTTTTCCAAAAACCGTTCCGGTCTTTCGTCCGCAAATACATATGAAGGATGACGGAGCGGAAAAACCAATGAATCAGTAGGAATACGGGCAAACAAATGATTCCCCCTTTTAGTGTGCGTCCCCTCTTCATCAAAGCCGATATTGGTGACAAGATTTTTTTCAGGAACAATACAAAGCGCATTCTGCGCGTAACATGCTATATTCCATTTGAAATCCCAATTGTCTCTCCTTCCCTTCATGAACTCTTTATATAATTTTAATCTCTCTATATATTTAGGATAATATGGATAATACGATTTAACGATATGATAGATGAATTGATTGTCCTCGTATCGTTTCAACGAATCAGCATATAAGGACCACGCGCGCCGCCATGTGCCCCATCCCCAACATCTAAACGAGCGGCTGAAATGGTAATCGAAAGGATAACTCCTCTCAGGGTAGGGCGAAAATCCTGATATCTGCATTATTCGCCTGTCATCCTTATAACGCTCCAATAGATCAGAACAAAAATGAAAGAAGGCTGGAGTTGGAATGCAATCATCCTCCAGAATTACTCCTTGGGAAATATTCTCAAAAAACCAATTTATCGCAGAAGAAACGGATGGATCACAGCCGACATTCTCCTCGAGAAAGCGGGTCTGCAAATCACAAGACCAATCGATTGATAGTAAAACCTTCCTTGCCAGACGGCATTTATCAATATCTTCGGGTCGACCGGGTCTTGGGCCGTCTGCCGCGACGAATAACCGGGTTGGCTTAACCTTTTGCAAGGCTTCTATAACTCTGCGGGTCTTTTCGGGACGGTTGAAAATGATCAGCAGAACAGGAACTTGTCTATCCATCTAATTATCCCCATATTAAGACATCCCTATACGGAACGCGATTCAAGCCAAGCCATACGCCATGCAAAGCCATTTGCAATGAAAACAGATGATAGTTTGCATAATGTCGTAGCTATTGCGATTTTTTCAAGAGTTATGTCCGCACTTAACAATGGAAAAAGAGAAAGTAGAGAAACGAATAAAAGAAAACTAATTACGACGGATATTCCAAATTCTTTCTTCTTTTTTGCGACAATCAGAAGCTGTTTCGGAAGATCTATTACAGGAACTAAGGATAGCCAACAAAGGTATCTTGTGACCGGAATACATTCGATGTACTTAGGTAAAAATAAATTTATCACGGGATCAATTAACCAGTAGGTCAGGCCAATAAAGGGAAGAACCAAAGCGGCCCCAAAGATGCAACATTTAGTGCAATACCGAAAGCTGATGGCCATATCTTTGTGTGATGAACCGTACAGCATGGCAATTCGTGGATGAAATACCTGGCTTATTGACGTAGCCACTACCGTTATGCCCGTACAAAGCATCCCTGAAAATGCGAAGATGCCAAGAGCCTTTTCATCAACCATTCTCAAAATATATGTACGAGTCAGCGCATCCCAAAGATTGGTAGATATATATGCGAAAACCATCAGCGGCGCCCCGAAGATGATCATTTTTTTCAAAAGAGCTTGATTAAATTGGGGTTTGATTTTGAGAGGTCTGTGCAAATGAGCATAAATTAGAGATACAAAATTGGGCCATGCATATCTCGCACATACCCCAGCGAAATGATACAAAGCCACCAAAGGAAGTAACAAGACCGATGTGATTGAAGAAATCACTAGTGCTTTAGACCATGTAACAAATTCATTGCTGTTTCGATAAGTACTCCCGAGATAAAACATGTAGAGAGATGAGATGCTAACCATTATTTGCGTACCCCAACCCAAGGTAGCATACAAATCCCCGTGACTTGCTGTCCATATGCACAGGATGCTGAATATGACTGTATGAATCATGCATAATAGATGCGTCCAGCCCAGCGCGTTAGCTGCATAGCATGATGCTGTTTCTTTCTCCCCCTTGCCGATGAAGTAGGGATATTGCCTGGCTAAAGAAGTGAAAACGCCCAAGTGAAGAAAAAAAAGATATCCTGGGAGGATTGTAAATTTTGTGTAATATCCTAATGTTTCCGGACCGATAAAACGTCCCTGAATAATGCCTCCGAAAAATCGCAAAGCCGTACTAACAAAGCCACTCACCGCAAGCGAGGACATCGAAATAAGCAGATTTCGTCGTGCCTTGCCCTCAAGTAATGTGCGCAGATATTCCTTCCAATACACCAATTGGATTTTAAATATCAAAACTGATTTATAGATAGCGACTTTGTCGCTGATTTAGTCGTAAAATATGCACAATCCGGATTACACGCCGATATAAATAACCTGCTAGCCGTTTTCTAAAGCTTATCGGATAGTAACATAGGTAATGAAACCAACAAAAAGACCAGCCTCTTTTCAACAACCAGAATGAGAGATTTCTGTTTGCCGGAACGGGATATGCTACTCCCTTAAGTCTTCCGATTTTCCGGCTTGCTGTCTCTAAATCGCTAGATTGAGCGTGAATACGTTTAGTCAGAATCAAATTTTGCAATATACCTTGCCCTTTTTTTGTATTAGCAATTACGAGCGAATCCCCCCTAGGATTGTGCCATTGCGCGGGGATTCCCCAAAAATCACCCAACGATATATCTCCATAACGAAGCGAGGACCCGAAGCAACACTTGTAGCAACTACGTTGTAGGAATAAATGATAGACCATGGCAGCTCTGAACCATGGGTCTTGTCCGCATGTGTTGAGATATTTTAAGCCATTTTTGGTCCTTGCACATATTGTTTGCACGGATATTTCCTTGTTCCGGAAAGAAAAGTGCGTTAAAAAAGCTTTCCCTCCGAATTTCCAGTCCAAGTAGAGCCAAAAAGAAGTCAACGAAGGTACTCCATGGCAGATTAAATCCACAAGAATCAGATTTTTCCTTGCTTCTGGCGAAGCAAGCTGGGCGAGTCCCGCAACTTGACAGGGCGTTCCACAAAAGAGGATCGTTTTACCCGTCATTGCCAATGCGATTATATTACGGAATAGATCGTTACCTATGTAGCTGGGTATATATTTCGAGCCGCGAAGCTTTGGGACATCAGTCCACTTTCTAATTATAGTATGACGTGGTCTCAAACCGTCACCCCACTCACAACCACATACGTAACCCGAATTATCAATAACGAAACGCGCCAGTTCCGAGAATATACCACCAGAAGAACTGGAATAATGAACTTCCTGATCTGTAGACCATGCAGCATATATCTGGAATGTACCTGCTGGTTTGCCGTTCACATCGCGGAGGCCTGATGCTACTAGAACCGGACAGCTTTTCAAGCACAGCATGCAGTGGTCACATCGTCCTTCCAGCAGTGTCGGCCTGTAAAATCCTTCCTCGTTCAGCTTAATTTCGATAGCTGTTTTATAGCAAGAATTCGCACATGTAGAACATCCTGTACATCGGCCATCGCCGATATGAATGAAGCAAGGGGGATAAGTTTTTACCGTTGCCGCTGAAAGTCTATGAATCAAGCGCATTCTTCAGGTACTTTAGCGATTGTTGTATACAGCCTTGAAGAACCGGGGTAACCTGGCTATAATCGATACGTTCCTGCAAAATTTCTCTAATCCTGGTTGAGTTTACACTAGTTATTTGCCTTCTGCAGAGATCTAATCTTTCCAAGATACCGTAAATTCGAGAATTTGTCTGCGTATGCGGAACGCCTAGGAAATCCTTTTGATAGATAAGAGAGAAGGCTGTGCCATGAAAAGAATTTGTGCAGATGAGAGATGAATGTTTACAGAGACCGAGAAATTCCTTAGGACCTGCATCAAGAACAACCTTATCGGAAATGAGCAACCAGCGGTAACTGAAACTTCGCGGCAGAACACAAATAATGGGAAGGGAAAGTTGCTTTTTAACTTCTTTCACCAAACTTAAGAATACTCCGTCTTCTCCAAGTTCCATAGGATAGACCAGGATGTATTCATCAGAATAAGAAGGGGATTGGAGCACCGGTTCGTATTCTGCTGCGGAAAGCAAAAATGTGGGATCTACGACATGCTCCGCCTTCATTCCTGTCAGTGCAAAAATGATTTCCTGTCCTTTTCTCTCTCTTGCTGATAAAGCGTGATACCGGAGAAGATACTTTTTAATTTCTTCTAAATATCTTCCGGGAATTTCATTTACTCCGAAACTGGGTGCATATGCGATAAGTCGAGATTTTTCAGGAGAAACAAAACACAAATGGAATGCTTTGCCAATTTGACGTTCAAGCAGCAGCGGATGCCAGACCTGATCGCTGCCAGCAATATATGCATCAAATCTCGGTGGCTTACTAGTCAACTGTCCGAGGTTTTTATAAGCCGTATCTGTTATGGGAATGTGTTGTCGTTCAAAATCGAGGAATTTTTCTCGATATCTTTTATTTGCTGCCCAATGCCATCCAAGATAAAGATTTTTGATCTGTTCTCCCATGTGCTTTGATGTTGAGAATTGCCGTCCTTTCCCTGGTTCAAAATTGCAGTTAATGATTTGGCATTGATACCCCATCTTTTGAACAGCCTTATTCAAGGCATATGCCTGAAGCACAGCACCGTAATTAAGGTGATTATGAATGGTTATAATGCCAACTTCCATTATCTATCGCTTTCAATGAATCAATTTTGCATTCGGCCAAATTGAGCTTCTGGATACCTCTGAATAGCCTGTTTTGTCAGCACTCACTTTCATTGGGGAAATAAAACTTCCGATACCAATCTACAAAATGTCTGATTCCCATTTCGATGGGAGTTGCCGGTCTAAATCCCACTTCATGGATTAAGTCGTCCACATCTGCATAAGTGGTCGGCACATCGCCAGCCTGAAGTGGCAGCAGATTTTTCACAGCCTTTTTCCCAAGATAGCCTTCCAGCACCTCGATGAAGTGCAGAAGTTCAACGGGATTATTATTACCGATATTGAAGATTCTGAAAGAAGCGTAACTGGTTCCGGGGTCGGGATTCCCGCCGCTCCAGGCTGGACTGCCTTTTGGTATTTTGTCGATCACCCTTACCAGACCTTCAACAATATCGCCAATGAAGGTGAAATCCCGCTTCATTTGGCCGTGATTGAACACATCAATCGGCCGGCCTTCAAGAATGGCTTTGGTAAACAGAAAGAGAGCCATATCAGGGCGGCCCCAAGGTCCATAGACGGTGAAGAACCGCAGTCCGGTGGTGGGCAGGCCATAGAGGCTGGAATAGGTGTGCGCCATGAGCTCGTTGGCTTTTTTAGTTGCCGCATAGAGAGAAACGGGATGGTCCACATTGTGATGCACGGAAAACGGCATCTGGGTGTTGGCGCCGTAGACTGAACTGGAGGAGGCATAGACCAGATGCCTGACCTTGTTATGGCGACACCCTTCGAGGATATTGATGAACCCAACGATGTTGCTGTCGATATAGGCATAGGGGTTGGTAATAGAATAACGCACTCCGGCCTGGGCTGCCAGGTTGACGACAACCTCGAAGTTTTCTTCGGCGAAGAGCTGATGCAGTTTCTCCCGTTCTTCCAGTCCCTGCCTGACGAATCGGAATTTGGGAAAAGGCGTCAATTGGGACAAGCGCGCCTCCTTCAATCTCACGTCATAATAGTCATTCATATTATCAAGGCCGATGACCAAGTATCCCTCCGCTAGCAATCGCCTGGACAGATGAAATCCGATAAACCCCGCGGCCCCGGTGACCAGTATTTTTCTCATTTAGAGCCGCCAGATACTGATCCCGGCGGCTCCAGGGCCTGCCGTTCATAAATTCCTTTAACGTCCATCACCAGGGAATTGCCGTTTGTTAACGCTTTCAGTTGGTCCGGCTTCAGCTCTCTGTAGTGCCGGTGGGCAACAGCCACGATCACGGCCTCAGCGGGACTTAACTGATTGAAAGCAATAAGGGAAACATCGGGCAAGTTCATCTGAAGTGACCTCGCCGGTGTGGTCTATCCCCTGCCTCAGTTCCGCAATACGTGTTTTTGTTGATATCGAAACCGATGGTCCTTTTCCGTAGCCCGAAAGCTATGGCAACCGGAAGGCCCGCATACCCGAGGCCTATCACCGATACGGTTTTATTCATGACGTTAAATCTGCATATAGGGTCTTCAGGCAGGCACTTTCGGATGGCAGTTCCGCCGGCACCGCATGGAGGTCGGTGCCGGAATGAGTATAGAGTCCTGCCTGCTTAAGCCGGACCGCGTTCCTCTTTATACGATCCCCGTACATTCCCGCAAAACTTCCCAGATTCGCCTGAAACATGCATCCGATATCTATAAGGTAGCTGAGCAGGGATGTATCAGCTGAATTTGAATAATTTGAAATTAGAAGTTTGAAATTTAATATGCTCAATTGCCTTCTTATACCCCTTGCCGGTTTGTGATCGGGTGCTTCGAAGTGGATGCAGCGTTCCGGGTGGGCGATCATCGGTATATAACCGCTGAGTTTGATCCTGTAACAGGTCTCGCGGACATACGCCGGGGGAGTGTAACCGGGTATCTCCAGCAGGAGAAAACGGGTTTCCCCCAGAGGCAGAGGATCTTTAAGGTACTCGGGAAGGAACTCGTCAACACAATATTCCCGCCCTGGGAACAGCTGCAATGGCATATATTTCCGGACGAGTTCTGCCCGAAGTGCGTCAAGGGCCGCACGGACAGCGGCATTGTCTGCCTCGAAGCTTCCCTTGACCAGGTGGGGGGTACAGTAAACGATGCGGTATCCCTCCTGGTAGAGGAACCTGGCCATGTTAACAGCTTCGTCCAAGGTGGCCGGCCCGTCGTCAATCCCGGGCAACAGATGACAGTGCCAGTCAATCAATTGAAAAAACGTCTTAAGATTCTACGCCACCAGGGCGCTTTTTTCCTTGGTTTCTTCCGATCATCGGAATAGTAGCTATATCCATATCCAAAGCCATATCCATAGCCATGCCGGTGGTACTTGCCGCCGTAATAGCCGTAACGTTCCCGGGTGCGGCCGGATTTGTCATTGATAATGAGCCCGGCTACGGGCGCCCGGACACTGCCAAGCAACTCGGCCATGCGCTGGGCCGCCTTGACGGGAACCCGCTCGGTTTCCATTACGACAATCACGAGGTCGCTGCGGGCGGTCAGGAGCGGCGCGTCCGTAACTGCCAGGATAGGCGGCGCGTCGATCAGAATATTGTCATAACGCGCCTTAAGCGTTTCGAGCAGATCAGCCATTTTGTCCGAACCCAGGAGTTCGGCCGGATTCGGAGGTGTCGTGCCGGCAGCGGCAAGGTCGAGCCCGGCTATCCCCGTAGCGCGAAGCGCTGTTTCCAAAGAAGCATCGCCCGCCAGGACCTCAGTGATGCCCGGCGCCTTTAAACTATTAAAAATCTCATGCTGTTTGGGGCGGCGCATATCGCAGTCCATAAGCAACACCCGCGCCCCGGCCTGCGCCATGGTAACCGCCAGGTTGGAAAGAATGGTGGTTTTCCCCTCACCTGGAAAGGTGCTGGTCATAAGAATGATTTTCTTCTCGCGGTTGATGACGGAAAAATGAATGCTCGTCCGCAGGGAACGGAAGGCTTCGGAAGCCGAGGATCTCGGCTCCAGGTCGGTGACCAGTGAGATGCTTCGATCACTATCCGATATACCTTCCTTGCGCGGGATGTGGGGAATGATCGCCAGGATCGGCGCGTTGAGTTCCCGGCGGGCTCCCTCGGCATCCTTAATAGTGTCGTCTAGATACTCCTGAACAAAAGCGAGTCCTCCTCCGAATATGATACCTGCCAGAAGACCGAGGAGCAGATACTGGGTTTTTTGGGGCTTCACGGGAGTTAGGGGTGTGATGGCCGGATCAATAATGTTGATATTGTTGATGGTTGAGGTTTTGGCAATGCGCGCCTCCTCACGCTTCTGAAGGAGGAAGGTGTAGAGTTCGGAGTTTACCTTGGTGTGGCGCATGAGCTGCGCCAACTCCCGCTCGGCCACTGGCAGCTGCTGCATCATAGCATTGTATCGGTCAAGATCCTGGGATACAGTGTTCTCCTGCTTGGCAAGATTCTTGAGGCTGGTCTCGTAAATGGCGGCCAGTTTCTTCTGGATCTCGTTTATCTGCGCCTGGACAGCCTTGACCTGCGGATGGGCCTCGGTGCTTTCTACCAGGAGAGCCCGCTTCTGAACCTCCAGTTCGGCCAGCTTGGAGGCGACGGCAGGGCCGCCAGGGCGAACTCCGCCTGCTTGCGCTGCAGGGCCAAGCCGGTCCGCAGCTTTTCGGTTTCAGATATCTTTTGGACCAGCTCTTGCGCTTCCTTATCGAGCTGCACGACCCGGGTTTCGGATTTATATGCCTCCAGGTTCTTCTCCGCCGTATCCAGGTCGGAGCGTACGCCTCCCAAGTTTTGCTCAATGAATTCAAGGGTCTTGCTCGCCTCCTGGGTCTTGAGGGCCAGACTGTTCTCAAGGTAGACTGCGCACAGGGTATTGACTAAATCTCTCGCCTTTATCGGATCGGTGTCCTGGAAAGTGATTTTGATAATGCTCGTCATCTTCCTGACCTCGGCGGCATCGATTCTGCTCCTGATCGAGTTTACAGCACTCTGGAAGGGGATAAGAGATATGTTAAAGCTCTCCCCCGGATTTCCGCGAAGCTCACTGAGGAGAAGGCGCAACGGGCCGGACTGCAGGAGCTGACCGCTGCGGCCCTTGGCGAGTGCCCGGTCATCCTGGTCGGATACAGTGTAGCTATCCGGTCCATTCAAGGTTACATAGTACTCGGAATCGGGGTCGGGAGAGTTATCGGCAAAATCATCGATCCGGAAAGTAAGCCCGCTTGACACCCTGGTCACCTTCCAATCGAGGTGGAGGCGCTTGACAACCTGCTCGGCATTGGTACGCGACTTGATTATCTCGACTTCGGTCTCCACGGGGTTTTGCAGGGTCAGGCCAAGTGTCCCGGAAAGGGTGTCCATTCGGCCCTTTTCCTGCCTGAGATAAAGGGTTGCCGAGGCTTCGTATACCGGCTTCATGGTGAAGGTGTAGGTTACCGCGCCGATGAAAATTACACAGAAGGCCATGGCCAGCGTCCGGCGCCGTCTCATGAGCACGCGAATATATTCGCGCAGGTCGACTTCATCCGATTGTTGGAAAAATGATGCGTCTGAATCTCCACTATTTCGGCTTTGGTCACGGCCGTTAAGTTCTGATGTCATTTTTGATTCCGGGTTGGTTAGTCGGACAGGTATTTTATCTGTACGAACGGGTTCAGAATGGCGCTGATTGCCTGGAGAGTCGGCAGGATCTCGCTTATCGCGTCGTTCCAGTTGGCAAGCGCCGTTTTGGGCACATAGACGATATCCCCGTCCATAAGCGGGAAGGGCCGCGCCTCGCCGGCCAGTATCTTGTCGAGGTCCACAACTATCAGTTCGCCGCGGGTCGGGGACAGGGAGCGGATAATCCGGGTGTTCCGGTCATAACTGTTATCCCTGAGCCCCCCTGCCGCAGCCACGGCCTGGTGGAGATAAAGCTGACCGGTTTTCATAGGAATAGTGCCGGGGTTCTTCACGGCCCCAAACACGAATACATTCTGGAGGGAGCTATCCGGCACATAGATAGTGTCACCGGAAGCGAGCCAGACGTTCTGATGCTGATCGCCTTCATGCAGCAGGGCATAAATATCAACCGGGGCGATTTTCTTGCCGCGCAGCAGGCGCGCCCCCCGCAGGTTGGCGGTGGCATCGAGGCCGTTTCCCAACGCGATCCCCTGGAGCAGGGTAAGAGGACGGTCCATATAGTGGGTACCGGGCATCTTGAACTGGCCGAGGAGGTAAAGGGGATGGCTTTTGAACTCGACCATCTCCACCACTACTGATGGTTCCCGCAAATAGACCTGAAAAGCATTCTGTATCCGGTCGCGTGCCTGCTGAAGAGTAAATCCGCCCACTTCGATTGAACCAATCAGCGGAAGTTGGATTGTACCGCTGGAATCGACCCGGCTTCCTTTGGCGGTCGTGTTGTTGCCGACCGGCAAGGTCATATCAGGATGACCGTACACGTAGATCAGGAGGATATCCCCGGGACCGATCAGATAATCGGGCGTCGAAAGGGTGTCCGGTTTCTTGCCCGAGACCTTGACGGATTCTTTGGTCACCACCGCGGTGCTGGATGGGCCTCCGATCTCCTGCACCGTGCCAGCCGGGAGGGGTTTATAGCGGGGGGCACAGGCGGTAAGGAGACCCGATATCATGCACGCCATGGCGGCGATCAGGACAAAATCTCTAGTATAAACACGCATGAAGTCTTGTACGTATTTTGAATGAGGCGTTTTGAAGGCAATTTGTTGTGGTGTATATTATCTGAGCAGCCATTCTCTCGCGCTGAATGTTTCTTCCAGGCCTACCTTCCAGCCGGTGCTTTCTTTGTACATTTGCAGGAAGATCGGTTTACCCGCTTTAATGTATTGCAGCCTGATTTGTGCTTTGTTCTCTTTCAGAAAATCCATATCCCACTTGCTCTGTTCTAAGGGAATGTCGGGATCAAATACTGTAAGATATTTGTTCCAGTATGTTCTAGAGATAAGGCCTCCGATCAAGAAATCCGAATTGATCTGATCGCGGGAAAACCCAACGCCTGCTTTTTCTGCATTTTTCTGGATGTTCCCTACTATCGAATCTTGGGATTTATTTGAGAGGAGATTCCAGAGTGCAGGGTAATTTTTTTCTTTCATTGCCTTGAATAGATCTTCGGCTGAGGCGAGAATGGCTTCGATCTCTTTTTCGTTTCCCGTTTTACCGGTTTGAGCCGAAGCTGAGCCATTTCGGCACCATCTTCCTGCTTCGTCCACCAAGAGAGGGGAGAGCGAGTAAAAAATCAGGGCAATTGTAATGCTGGTTATGACTGCCGGGGGCGATTTGGAGGACATTAATAAGAAAGAGAAGTCATCGCGCGCATATATCCTTTCCTCCCTTCCAGAGAGGGGAAAGATACGTGTGGATTTTTTAGTGATGGGCGGGGGTGGATCCGCCGCCGCTGCTGCCTATTGCTATTGCTCCTCCAATCAGGGCTGCGCCGCCGATGACGATTAATGTTGTGGTTCCGACCGTAAAGCCGCCCTTAGCTGCCAGGCCGGCCGCGTATGCGCCTATTTGGATTGCGGAAGACCCTGCCGAAGTGGCTGCCGCTACCGAGCTCGCAGTTGCGCCGGTTGTTATCTGGGTTGAGTTCAATGCGGCTGCAAGGCTTTCCGGATCAGCTACGATGTACCCCCCAGGTTCGGATGGAATGGGGATTGCCATCTCTTCTGATGCTATGGTTTCGAGGGTGGAAGTTATTTTTACCCCTGGCTGTTTTGCCAGGGCCGCTAACTGGTCCTTAGTCATGAAGACCTTTGTGCCGTCGCCGAGCGTCATTACATGGACGCCTGTCTGACCGAAGACATTCACCGGGAATGGGAATGAGAAAAGGAATAACACTGTTACGATGCAAGAGATTCGTTTTTTCATTTTACACCCCTTTCAATTTGGTTTTAATTCCCCGCCCTTAATCTCTCTGCTCAGAGGAGGTCGGGTTTTCTCTCCTAATCACCTAAAATCTGTACTCTCTTTCTGAATTTGAAATTTGGCACAATCTGTATGACTCTGGATCGACTGGCGGAGGGGAGCCGATAATCAAAAAAGGTAAACGGTTACGCCGGTTAGTTCTGCGATGGTCATCAGGATTCGGGGGAAATCTTTTATTTCCTTCAGCCACGCTATTCTTTCGGGGATCAGGATTACGTCGCCGGCTTCTATTTTTATTTGATCCTGAGTGAAGCAGGTCAGTTCCCACCTTGACTTTGAAGCATTCCAGATTATTGCATCGCCGGTAAGTTTCATGGCGCTGCCATCGATTTTCATTACAAAGCTGTTTTCCGTATCCGCGTACTCGGAATAGCCGTCCGAGGCTTTTATGTAGGACTTATAACCGCATTTTTCGCAATAAGTGAATCTGCGGGGGGATTTCACCGATCCGGCCACCTTCACGGTGTTGTTTGTTTCGGGTATTACCAGGATGTCTCCGTTTTCAAGTTCGATGTCGTTCTCGCTGCCCTTGAGGAGGCGCAAATGGGTGAGGTGGATCGGCACTCTCCCTTTGGCCTTTAGTTTTTTTATGGTTTCGATGAGCTTCCTTTTCTGTTCGAGTTCGACTGTATTGATTCGAGAGTCCTTGCCTGGAGAAGAAGCGGACGGCGGCGCCGACACTTCCCAGAAGAGTTCATCTTCGAGGCGGCGGGCCATATCATCGAGGCTTTTCTGCTGGTCCCGACGTATCCGTTCCCTTATTAAACAGGCGCCCCGCAGGTAGGCCGTGTCGGTATATCCTCCGGCTTTGGCGAGGGCGGAAGAGAGTTTCTCGCCTGTTTTGACGACGTATTTTCCGGGGACTTTTACTTCGCCGGAAATGGTGACTTCGATTAAGCGTTGAGGGGTCTCCGGCGTTACGGCATTCGCCAGAGAGGATACCCGGACGGCAGCGGTGGCCGGGACTGTCGCCAACAGGGTCATGATCAAGATTACCGGGATTAAAATGACTGATGCTGCGCGCATTAAGACAAGCTGGTTTATTGCAGCCAGGTTCATTCCAGTGTTCTTTTAAAGTAGGTTATTCGCCTAAAATGAAAATAGCGCATCAATTCGCCCGGCTCCCATCCTTGTTCAGGTAAATGCCGGTGTCGCGGCCTATGAAGTCAAACAGGGGGTTGAAATGGTCGATGTCCTGGGCAACGTCCCTTGTCCAGGGGGACAGGGCGAAACTGTAGGCAGTTTTCGAGTCCGAGCCCTCAAAGAGGAACATGGGGATGGTGACCATGATGCCCTTGTCGTGATAGCCGCGGTTATAGCGATCGTCGAATGTGGATGAAGTGTTCGTGAAGCTGTACCATGCCGAGAGGATCACCCCGTTGATGAATTTCGATACGGTTATCCTCGTCCCCCTGTCGCCCGCTAGGAACTGACCGCTTTTCAGCTCAATGGCGATCTCCTGCTCCGGGATATTGAGGCGCGCGTTGAGGAAGGCCGTCGTGTACCAATCTTTCCAGTCGTTGTCTTTGAAACCGAGGGGCTTGCCCGGCTCGCGCTTTTTTACTACGCTCCCGCTCAGTCCCATCATGAAGCGGCCGTCAAGGAAGGGTTTGGCGATCTCGGCGTCTGCGCCCGCATACTGGATCTCCAGAATGCCCCCGGAAAGGCGGGTGTACAATTCCCTGTCGAACTTGTTCACCTGATCGAACATCAGTCTGCTCAAGCTGACGGGCTCGTCAATGTAATCTACCTTATCTGACCGCACGGGTTTGGAAAGCGGTTCGTTTGAGGTGCTGATGTTATTGAGAGGGTACGCCTCCATTCCCGTGATTAATGAACCGCCCTTCCAGGGGAGAAACGCGACCCACGCCTCGGCGCCCAGCCTGTATTTGAAAAACCCGGAGGGATCGTTGAGGTACGTGCTGGCCGAGGGCATGATGCCCCAGCCGAGCCATTTGCGGCGGCTGAGCGGGAGCGGCGGACTTTCGTACAAGTCTGTGATGGTTTTCGAAAGGCCCAGGAATCTGTCTGCGGTGAGTTTTTCGCTGTTGAAAAGCGAGATGTTGTTCCGCAGCGCTGTGAATTGGACCTTGGGGATGCCGTTCTGGGTCAGGATGAGGCTGATCTGCTTTACCTCGACAGGGATGATCGGTTCGAGCTGCCTGAGGGCGAAGGCGATCGCGCGGGGGGTGTAGTAATATTTATCATTCTGGGCCGTTATCAGGACCTCGTCTATATTCGCATTCACTCCTATGTTGCTGAAGCCGATATAGTGCAGGGCGCGAATGATCCGTTTTTCGAGCGGGCTCTTCAAGGCCTCGTCGTCTTCCATGTACGGTCTGTCGTATATGGGAATGATCGGAACGCCGATATCAAAGGCGAATGACAGGTTCGCTCCTATTTGATCTCCTCTTTGCCAGGTGATGTCCAACTCCGCCCAATCTGCCGGTTTGAGCCGCACCCCGAAATTGAATTTTGAGGGTGCCGGGTTTTGGAAGTGCACCGGCTGGGCAGGGTCGTTTGTCTGCTCGTTGTACCTGATCGGGCTGTATTCAGCAACGAGGGAGAGCCAGTCGCAGGGCGCGAACTCAATTCCGCCGAAGAATTGACTATTCGAAAACCAGTCTTCGGTATCTGTAAAAATTTCCGCCTTGAAACTGTCTCCTGACTCGGGTAGGGGCATTTTGCCGAAACGGCCGTTTCCGAAGCCGATCGTGAAATCGAAAGGATAGAGCTGCTTGGTAAAGACGACGTACTGCGACGAATATTTACGGGTGCCGTGTGGGTCCATAAGCCCCAGCGCAATGGCCGGCCACCACTTCCCTTCCTTGATAAGCTGATATTTTACATCAATGGCTTTGTCCTTGTAATTGCCGTAATTCACCCACTCGCCGTAATCGGCGGAGGTGTCGAAGATTTCCGTAACTCTTCCGTTAATCTCCAGGCCCCTCAGAGGGCTCACCGCTCCGTAAAACCAGCGGTACGGGTCCGCCTGGCTCACTCCTATCCGGTAACGGCCCTCGCTTAATACCCTGGCCGTGGGGGTTTCGATAAGGCCGGTGCTGCCCCAGTTCGTGGGGCCGGTGAAGGGCTCATCATGGGCTTGCGAAATGCCGGGGACCAAAATTCTGATTAGAAAAAAAAATATAAAAAAAAGGGCGCCGGGAATGAATTGATCGCGCCTCTCTGCGTTCTTTGTCAAGTGGATAGGGCGCGGGGATTCGCCTTTTTCGGGTCGCTCACAGTGGCATTTTTTTGCTGAATCATTGGTGCCCATTAATGCAGGGCAACTTTCCGTGGCGCTGTCCTTGAGGCAGCTGGTGTTTCATAAGTGCTCAATTTCCAGGCGGATTCTCGCAGCATTTTTTCCAGTGCGCCTGACATTGATTGCCTGAGATATTCCAAACGCCTGAGGGTGTATGGCGTCAAGGGGTCGGATTTCAAGTCCTTAATTAGGACCAGTTTACCGTGATATGCTTTTCCGTCATTGAGCAGCGGCAGTTCGACTTTGAAAAGGTTCCGGCTGGCTGTGTCCTGCTTGCTGTCAATGTCGCGGCAGGTCCAGGCATAATGGATAGCATCATCGCGACTTATATGTCTGCGTTTGGAACCGTTTCTGTTCTCAGGATTTTTCTGATATTCGAGCCGATTCTCGCAATTGCCTGTCGTTTTCGAATTAATCCCGGATGGCGATTCGCTCAGGTGGAATTCGCCCTTCATGAATTTCAGCCTGTCCAGTATCATGCAGACATTTTCCCATAAATCATCGAGGCTGTTTGAACGGGAGACTTCGACCTGGAGGCTCAAGAAACTGCGGCGATCGGGGTTGATGCCGGCCACGTCCGTTACATCTCTCAGCCATCCATAAAATTTATCGTACGTGATATATTCGAAATACCCCAGTTTGCGGACGAGGAACGCGGTTGCGATGCCGACAACAATGAACACGACCCCGATTTTCTGATCGCGAATCTGAATCAGCACGATACATAAAATGCAAAGCACCATCGATACCCCATAAAGGATCATTACGGCCTTTCTTGTTGAAAGGCCGATTCTCCTTATGAGCTGATGGTGGATGTGGCCGTCGTCCGGCCTGAACATGGCCTTTCCCAGCATCCAGCGGCGTATCGGCGAGAGTAGCGTGTCGAAGACAGGCACCCCCAGCGCGAGCAGCGGCATCAGCATGATGGCCCCGATCTCGTTTTTTGCTGAAGTCAGTATTGTGAGTCCCGCTATCGTGTACCCCAGGAAATAGCTGCCGGAATCTCCCATGAATATTTTGGCGGGATTAAAATTGTAGCGCAGAAAGCCGAGGAGGCCGCCGGCCAATGCTGCAAAAGCCGACGCGAAGGCGAACGATTGCCCCGATACACAGAAGAAGATCATGACTAAGGAGGCGAGGAAACAAATACCTGCTGCGAGCCCGTCAAGTCCATCAATCAAGTTCACCGCGTTTACGAAGAGCAGGAACCAGAACACGGTGATAGGGTAGCTGAAGGCAATATTGAGATGCAGGCCCATCAATTCATCGATACGGATGCCTCCATAAAAGGCCACCGTCGCCGCCAATATCTGCATCAGGAACTTGATCCTGTAATTCAGCCGTTTGAAGTCATCGAAAAGTCCTGTTCCGAAGCTTGCCAGCATTCCCAGGGAGAAAAAAATCGCTCTTTGCTGATTGTAAAAGAACGTCTGCTCCGGGGGCGCCAGGGCAACTGTTAGAGATACTGCTGCTATAGAGGAAATGAAAATAGCCAGCCCGCCCGACCTTGGCAGGGGCATGCTGTGAATTTTCCTTTCCTTGGGGATATCGAGGAATCCGAACCTTATCCCAAAAGAACGAGCCAATGGAGTTAATAAAAGCGCCATCAGGAGCGAAGCCGAAAAAGAAGCGAGGACAAGTTTCGTGGGAGTCATCAGTCTCAGTTGAGGTTTACGATTGTGAGGGGGAAACAGATTCTGGATTCAGATCAAAACTATTTGATTCTGTATCGATGAGCTACTTTATTTTATTCAAAACTCCAGTACCCATAGATGGTCTAATTAATATACGACCACACAGCCTGATTTATTCAGGCGAATTTCCTGTTTAAAACTTGAGAAACCTGGCAGCAATTTGTGATCGGGCAAAGCTCCGCCGTTCTCGATTACAAGAGTGCCTTTCCACGAACTGGGTATTCCGGTAAATCCAAAGGAATTTATTCAGAAACACCAGATGAATGTGTTTGGTAACGGTTGCGATTTTTACCTTGTTGATATTTGTTGAACAATACTCAAATGTATCTAGGATTTTACTAAGCAAAAAAGGGGGTGTATGGTTGTGCTAATAATGACGGGAAATCCCTGAGACTGGCTATAGCCTGAATGAAAGCCTAAGAGTAATAGGAATGAGCCGACTGCCATGCGGCCTGCCGCTTAATTAAGCAGCGATGGGAGTTGCGAGGCAGGGTTTACACTTTCTCGCCCACCAGGACCGGGCCATAGCGGCATCCATGACTTCAGGCCAGGTAAAGCTTCCTATAATTTTCTTTAATGATTCGCCTTGTATCGACAATGGGGATATTTAGCTTCCGGAGATCAATCTTCTTGTATTCGTCGTGTGCCGTGGCGATCAAAATAAGATCATAATTTTTGCTTAAAGGCACTGATTTGCGACCTGAAAATTTTGAATATTCCCCATTTGATCTTATCACCGATATATGTGGATCGTTGTAATCAACAACCCCACCCAGTTCTTCAAGCTTCTCCATTAGCCGGTAAGACGGCGATTCCTGGTCATCATCCGCGTTTGCTTTGTAGGCTAACCCGAGAATCATTATTTTTGATCCCTTTACGTGCTTGCCATGATCATTGAGAGCTTTTATAACCTTATCGACAACATATTCATCCATCAATGTATTGATATCGCCTGCCAGCTCTATAAATTTTGTCGTATATCCGTATTCACGAGCCTTCCACGCAAGGTAATAAGGATCAACTGGGATACAGTGACCTCCAAGGCCTGGACCCGGATAAAACGCTTGAAAACCGAAAGGCTTTGTCCTTGCTGCCTCAATTACTTCCCAGATATTTATCCCCATTCGGTCGAATATCATTTTCATCTCGTTTACAAGGGCGATGTTTACAGCCTGGTAAGTGTTTTCCAAGAGTTTGGAAGACTCTGCCACACTGGTACTCGAGACCGGTATAGTTCTTCCCACTATGCTATTATAGAGAGTATCTGCCGCAACCAGGCATTTGTTCGTAAATCCGCCAACCACCTTCGGAGTGGTCCTGATATTGTAATCCTTATTGCTTGGGTCTCCCCTTGCGGGAGAATAGGCAAGAAAGAAATCCTCGCCGGCTTTCAGTCCTTCTGATTCAAGGATATCGCGAACTTCTCCGTTCGTCGTCCCGGGGCATGTCGTTGATTCCAGGACGATGAGCTGCCCCTTTTTCAGAGTCCTTGATATTGATCTTACGGTCTCAAAAATGTAGCTCATATCCGGCTCCCTGTTTTTGCCGAGGGGAGTCGGTACTGTTATCAGAATGCAATCCATTTTGCCGAGGAGCTTAAAATCCCCAGTCGCCCTGAACATGCCCATCGGGATTTGATTTATGTCTATTTGCCGGATACAGCTTTTCCCCGCATTCAATGACTCCACCTTCTCGCGAGATATGTCAAATCCGGTCACATGAAAGCCTGCTTTGCAGAATTCGGCCACGAGCGGCAACCCGATATACCCCAGTCCTATTATCCCCAGCATGGCTTTTTTGGATTTTATCTTGTCGAGCAATTGCTGGCAATGCTCATTACTGTCTCCAGCTAAATTAATTTTTCTCAACTGACGTCTTCTGGTAACGTACCCCTTGCTGCAGTCTTTGCATTCAGACCTCAAGACATTGTTAGCCCGAGACTGGTAATAAAAATTATCCAGTTTGTATTTCACGCCGCATCTACTGCATACCTTCACCTTGTGTTGATTTTCTAAATATTGCATTTAAACAATCTCAATTTCTGATTTAGTAATGTTACACATTACAATTGCATCTAAATTACTCTGACTTGATAACATACTCAATTTGCTCGGTAAGTTCTGGTATGGATACAGGCTTCGCCATAATATGGTATCTGTTTTGATTATTAATTTCCTCTCCCTTGATTAGCAAGGCAGTTACGAAGATGATCGGAATGTCCTTATTGCTACCGGACTCGAGCAACTGTTCCGCAATTTCTGTGCCGGTCATTTCTGGCATCATGATGTCGAGAAGGATAACATCAGGTTTTTGTCGCTCAGCTATCAGAAGCCCCTCCTTCGCATCGGTTGAGGTTATTACTTGGAATTTCCTTGTCGCTTCGAGGCCAAGTTTAACCACCTTGCAGTATTCATCTTCATCATCAATTACTAGAACATTTATTTTATTCATGAGAATTCCGCTCGAAATATTTTACTCGTTACTTTTGCTGCATCGAACAGTCTTTATAATCCTTTCAATATATTCGAAATCCAAAGGCGTAGATATATAGTCATAAGCGCCTGACTTGAAGCTTCTCATTGCGAAATCCCTATTTATGCGATCGGTCATCATTATAACCAAGGCAGTCCCATCTATCCTTTTAATCTTTCTCAAAGTATCAAAACCGCTTTTTTCGTTCAATCCTGCATTAATAATGATTATCGCCGGTTTTTCCTCTTCCGTTATCTTAATCGCTGCCTTTTCATTACCGGCGGTAAATACTGTGAGGCTCACATATTTGTCAAAACCGGATATCGCTTCCCCGTCGTCATCAACAATGAGAATTTTAGTCATTATTATTTTTTATTCTTTTGTTAACGTAGAACCAGTCTCTTAGACATCAGAATCAGATCGTACGGGCTTATGAACAAATTATCTTCTATCTTCGCCCTTTCTTTTCAGGTGCTGGATCCAACATTCAGTATTTCAGATCAGTGGCAATTCGATAATAAATGACGCCCCTCCCATTTCGTTGTTCTCGGCCCATAATCTACCCTCATGATCGCGGATGATATCACGTGAAATGGATAGGCCCAGACCCGTTCCCTTTCCGCTATCTTTTGTTGTGAAGCCCGGATCAAAAATCCTAGCGAGATCTACCTCTTTGATGCCCGTTCCGTTATCCATAAAAACAATTCTTATGGTGTCATTATTGTCAACTTTCACATGCTTGATTATTATTCGTAACGTCTTTTCAGATTTACCGGAGAGGGCGTCGATAGCGTTGTTTATTATATTTAAAATGACCTGACTTATCCGATCCTGATCGGCTTTCACATCGGGAAGTCCTTCCTCATATCGTGCATCTATATGTATCTGTTCACTTTTTAAACGTGGTGAAATCAACGAAAGAATCGAATTAATGAGCTCTTCAGGGTTAATGTTGCTGAGCTCTCGTTTAGAGAAAGGCGCATATCGGGTGAAATCTTTCGATATCCTGAATATCTTTTCAATTTGCGATTTACAAATGGCCAATGACTCTTTTTTTGCATCATGTGTCAAAATATCTCCATCACACATTTCAAGCAGTTGCACCCTCATAAGAACGATATTCAAAGGATTGAGGATTTCATGAATAACTTCCGATGCAATTTGTGTCCTGGCCGAATACTTTTCATATTGAATGAGCGTCTCCCTGTCCCTTTGGTCGTTATTGTCGATTTTTTTTCGGTTGGTTGTTTCGACCGTATTGTCATGAATTATAAATAATACTATTTTTACTCCGCCTACCATGGAGTTCAGAAATGTAATCTCCGCCGGAAACGTACCGCCGTCTTTTCTCTTATGAATCGTTTCGTAAATATGCTCACCCGAATCGATATGCTCCATATGTGTGAAGGTTTGGGATGTTATATTCAAATCGATGTTGAAAATGGTCATCGAGTACAATTCATCTCTGGAATAACCATAAGCTTTGAGAGCATTGTTGTTCGCCTTTATAATCCTCCCGCCATGGCAGCAGACAAGAATAATCCAATCATTTTTTTTACTCTGACCACGTCTAAACGGATAAAGATGATCCTCAGCTTGTTTTTTCACTATGGACATTGAAAATCGACTTAACATTCAGTAATATTTTTACGGTCAGGGAAACCCCGGATCCACTTGTACATTGCCATATTGCTTTGAACAATACTTAAAAATTCCTAAAGTGCTCCAAGGGAAATTCTAAGACAATTTAGAAAGATATGCTCTTAGATTGATGTTTTTCCGCAAATTGAATTTTTTTCGAATATTGCATCTATGAAAATCTACCGATTTTGTTGAGGTGTTCAAAATTGTTGATATCTCTTTTGTGGTTAGGCCGTCCTTTATCAAATCCATAATCTGAATTTCGCGTGGGGTTAGATCGAAATTGTTCACGTTCAATGCATTTAGAAATGGGGAAGTTATCTCATCGAGGTTCGATTCAATTATGCCTAAAAGAGAGACTTGATCGGAATTCAAATGAGTCCTTTTCAATTTCTCGAGATACGGTTTAACGAGTTTTTTAAAATTCGTTATAATTATGTTTTCAAACTCTTTCTTTTCATCATTTTTGTATTTAAGTAATACTTTCAGAGCAGTGTCGAGCTCTTCGAGCGAATCGGTTTTTTCTTTTAGATCTTTCTCAATTTTTCCCAATGCCTCAATTACTTTATTTTTTGCTGTGATATCTCTCAGCATTTCAAATATTTGGTTATTTCCAAAGTTGTCTTTAAAAAGTTTTTTTCTTACTTCGTATATTCGAATGTTTCCGTCTGAATCAGTGAGCTGTTTTTCATCAATGCACTCCTGGCCAGTATTCAAAACGAAATCATCCTGCTTCCGTGAAGATTCCGCCTCCTCATAAAAAATATCATATGCCGTTTTCCCGAGGATTTCTTCCCTCGACTTGCCCGTTATGCTGCATTGCGCCTTGTTTGCAAATACAATGCTACGCTGTTCATTCTTGATTATGATAGGGTCATTTATGCAATTAAGGATTTGTATCATATATTCTTTTGCATTTATTAGTTCCCGTTGTGTTTCACTTATAGTTGTATTATCTATGCCGATTATTATATTTGATCCGTCTGACAAAATTATTCTCGACCAGACCGCATCTATAAATGTCCCGTCATTACGGCATGTTTTGAAATTCTCCCAAATATTTTCCGCTGTGTTGATAAAATTGAAGAAACATTTTCGGTTGTTCGTGTCCGGATACAGTTTTTCAAGTACATCATATTCATTAATTTTATCATCTGAAAATCCAAGAACACGCCTCCATTCCTTATTTGCCCATTTAAATTTCCCCTCCTTATCTCTACACAGCGTCATTACGGGGATACTATCCAGGACTTTGCGAAGAAGTTCGTTTTGAAAACTCAATTCCTTCTTTAAATTGTTTCGTTCGGTAATATCAATCGAACTTGTCAGAATGTAATCCGTATTATCATAGTTAATAATCTCAGCAGACATGATAATATCCCGCTTTTTCCCGGATTTCGTTCTGATTGACATCGGAATATTTTTTACTATCCCTTTGTCAATAAGGATTTCAAATATGTGAATATTTTTTTCGATGCTGCTCCATAATGCAGTGTCCGTTAGATCAATATCGATCAATTCGTCGTATGAGAATTCCGTCAAATGAAGAAATTCTTTATTTACTTTCGAAATGCGATGCTCACTTAGGGTCGCCATCGCCATTGCGACAGGTGAGTTGAAGAAGATTTTGAAAAAGTTGTCCTTGCTTTGAATAGCAGAATTGATGATATTCATAAGGTCCTGAGCATTATCATCCCTTATGTTGTATATTTTAGCATAGGCTTGTTGTTCTCTGTGAATTCCGGCGTCTACATTTCCTTCTATCAAAACAGGGATGAAGCGACCTCCTCCTTCGGTCCCCTCCATGGATTTCATATCACCTTTCTTAATGATAATTATCGCACCTGTTATTTCCATCAGGAGATATTCTTTTATTGTTATTCAATATTACGATGGAGCTTGATCTCAAGTTAAGTGGCGATCTTTAGGGAAACTAACTATTATCTTATGAACCGACTTTGGACAATACTCATAATATCCCAAGTAATAACTAGGAAAAACTTAGTATAATCATCTTTTCCTCCCTTGGAGACGAACATCGTTTTCTTTGGATTTCGATCGGGAATGCAAAGAATTTGTTGTCGGTTTGATTCGGTTTTTTGTAAAAAACGCAGCATTCTACATTGGGAATAAGTCCCATTATTTTCTTCCCGAGCAAATCTGTTTTCTTGAGCTTTGATCAGCCGGAAGGAATTGCGGCAGTTTTGAATAATCGAATCAATATCCTCTAAAATCCTAGGTTTGGTCTACGGAAAAACTGACAAGTGAGCAATCATATATCCTAGTTAGATATAACTTACATCACCTACAAGCATCTAATACATATATCAAAAATTTTCATTTATCAATTTTTTATTAAGCTATTCATAATAATGCCATTATTTGTTCAAAAATCTCTTTTATTGGTGTATGGAAAACGTGCAGGGATTGGAATTTTAATGAGCAATATGTACCAACTGCAGGGACGGGCTCGCCCGGATATAGGGCCGGGCGCTCAAATCTCTTTCAAACCGAAGAGTCTATGGATACGGGAGAGTATTTTCTCTCCAATAATTCAGGAGGAGTCGTCATGTCAAAAGAGAAGAAGGGCTTAACGAGAAGAGGGTTTTTAAAGGGGGCCGTTGTCGGCGCCGGTTGTCTGGCCTTGTCGGAAGTGGGATTCAAAGAGGCGATTGCAGCACCGAGGCTCAAATGGAATCGTGAAACAGATGTCTTGATTGTCGGGGGGGGGATGAGCGGGCTGACGGCTGCTATTGTTGCATATGATACAAAGGCCAAAGTCCTTGTCGTGGAAAAGGAGCCCGTCATGGGAGGATGCCTGAATATCTACGGTGGAATATTGAGCGGGGCGGGGACCAGGATTCAGAAGGCCCAGGGGATAGTTGATTCGCCCGAGGCCCATTTCCTGGACTGCATGCGGGGCGGCGATTTCAAAAACTACGCTCCGCTTCTGAAGCTTGAATGCGATAACGCCGGACCCACGATAGACTGGCTTCAGGACATGGGGGTTACTTTCCGGGACAACAAGGCCTGGGTCTACCCCGAATGGAGGGGCGTTGCCCGGTCATATTATTCCCAACCCAGGACGATCAGCCGCGACGTGATCACCAGGGAAATCAGGAAGCGAGAGATACCGGTAATCACAAAGACAAGGGTAGTAAAGATTTACAAGGACGCTAAAAGCAAGAGAGTTATCGGAGTTGAGGCCAAGGGCGAAAAAGGGGACAACGTAAATATCCGCGCAAAGGTGGTTGTGCTCACTACCGGAGGGTTCGCCAACAATTTTGAGATGATCGAAAAGTATTGCCGGGAACGCAAGACCAGGATCACCGTAGCCGCTCCCTGGGCCACGGGGGACGGCATCATGCTGGGGACCGATGTCGGGGCGGGCCTTACGCACATGAAATACTTGCGGTCTTATGCCTGGGGCCTCGATCTGAAGAGTAACCGCCGGGGAATCACGGCAGGATCCGAGGCAAGATTCCAGGGCGCGATACAGGTCGATAAAAAAGGCAGGAGATTTGTCAACGAAATGGGATCGAAGGCCGATACCGAAGACGGCGCGAGAAAACTCCCCAATATGACTTTTTATCTGGTTGTTGATTCCGTCATCATTGAGAAATGCATCAACAGTCCCTACGGGTTCATCGGGGGTTGGGACCGCAACCGCGTCTTTAAAGAGGCCGAGAGAGGGGAATTCATCAAGAAAGCAGATACAGTAAGGGGCGTTGCTGAAAAAGCGGGAATTGATCCCGCCGGCCTCGAAGCAACAATCATCAGATACAATAAGTTCGTCGCAGAGAAAAAGGATCCCGACTTCGGGAGAAAAGAGTTGCAGGAAAAGATAGAGAAGCCTCCGTTCTACGTCCTGGAGCTGACGCCGATTGCCATGTACGGGCATGGGGGATTGACTGTCAAAGTCGACGGGCGCGACAGTCTCAAGGTAGTCAACAAAGAGGGCGAGGTGATTCCCGGGTTATATGCAGCGGGCGAAATCGTGGGAGGTTTCAACGGCGCCAATGCATCATCGGGAATGGGGGCGACACCTTGCTTCGTTTTCGGGCGAATCGCTGGGAAGAATGCCGCCTTGGAAGCGCTCGAAATGTGACCTGAATTTACCAACAACCTCGTGTTGCAGAAAACCTCTCTGAATCGCTTTGATCGGAGAGGTTTTCTATTATTTGAACCGATGAATTTGCTGTTTGCAGTTGACATGTTAGCAGAGCCTTCAAGTATAACATCTCGATATTTAATATTCCGGATTCTTATCCCTTTTCAACATATGAAAATTGACAGATTAAGCCATAAGATGTACGGTTCAACCATTGAGCAGGGACTTAATTTGACCTTAATTGATCAGGACCTCTGGCATCAGAGAGAAAGAGAGCATGACTATGAGCGATAAAAGAGAGAACCAGTTATCCAGGCGAACTTTCATAAAAGGTGCTGCCGCCAGCGCCGGCTCACTTGCGCTGCTGGGAGTAGGAATCGAGAGCGCCGTGGCCCTACCTGCACCAAAGAAATGGGATGAAAAGGCCGATGTGGTTGTGGCAGGTGGAGGGGGAGCCGGGCTTTCAGCAGCCATCTGGGCCAGGAAGAGCGGCGCCAAAGTAATCTGCGTGGAGAAGGCGTCCACTTCTATGGCATCAAGTACCGCCGTGTCCGCGGGAGGGTTCGCCGCCGCCGGGACAAGAAGCCAGAAAAAGGAAAATGTGCAGGACTCCTCGGACCTCCTCTATAAAGACATTATGTCTTTCACCAACAATGAAGCCGACCCGGCAGTTGCTAAAATGTACTCTACTCAATCCTTGAAGGCCTATGAATGGCTCATGGACCTTGGCGTGCCGCTCGTTCTTCTTCAGCATGTGGAAAGCCATTCGGTTGCCAGGGAGCATTGGCTAAACGCCGCACAATTAATGCAGCTCATGGAAAAAGAAGCGGGGAAACAGGGTGTAGGGCTGTACCTGAATACGGCTGCAACAAACTTGCTTGTGAACGACAAGGGGCGGGTAATCGGGCTCCGGGCAAAATCGAAAAAAGGAGAGATGAACATCATGGCAAAAAAGTCCGTCATCCTGGCCTCCGGAGGTTTTGCCGCAAACCTGCCGTTGTGCGGTGAATTCGGCGGCCCGGAGTTCCGGGCAGTTGAAACCCTTGGCGGGAAGGGAAATGTCGGTGACGGCTTGCTGGTGGCTCTACGTTTGGGGGCAGCAACCAAAAACATGTACGGCTCCGTCGTTAATGAAAACCTGGCAATCGCCTCCGCGGCAAACGTCACTTTGCCCCAGGTTGTCTGGGACGGCGGCATCCTGGTCAACAAGGATGGGAAAAGATTCATGCGGGAGAGCAGGGCCTGCTTCGAAATGGGGGGCGAAACCATTCTACAGCCAGACCGCACCGCCTTTATTATCTGGGACAGCAGCATGAAAAAATCACCTCTCACTTCCAGGAAACTGGCCCGCGAGGCGACGCTGAGCGGCGGGCCGGTCCAATCCGGCAGCCTGCGGGAGCTCGCCGCAAAATTGAATATAAAACCGGACCAGTTCGAAGAGACTGTAAACAAGTACAACAGCAACATTGATAAAAATGCCGATCCGGATTTCGGCAGGACGACCCTATCGGGTACGGAAGGCAAGCCCGTCAAAATAGCGGTGCCTCCGTTTTACGGCATCCAGATTTTCGCTAAGTCTTATTGGACAAAAGGCGGCCTGAAGACCGATGACCGCTGTCGGGCCCTTAATTGGGACAACAAGACAATTCCCGGCCTTTATGCAGCCGGAGAAATCATGTTTGGCAATATAGGCTCAAAAGTCCTGACAATGGGTACCGGAGTGGGCGGGGCTGTAACATTCGGCATGGTTGCCGGTGAAAACGCCGCTAAAGAGAAACCCTGGACCAAGTAAATTTATCATTTGAAAAGGAAGGGCGGGGCAGGCCCGCCCTTCCCACCTTATTTCGCGGAAAAGCAATCCATAACGCTCTGCAGATATCCGCCCGCCCCCCCTTGGAGGGATCCCACCATAAGTATCCAGGGCGTCCGGTTCGCCCGAGTTCGCACTGTGATCTGTCTTTCGCGGAACTCCGGGCTGAACGCTTTCAAGCTCCGATTATCTTAAGCTTGTCCCCAAAAATCCATAAATGCGAGACTATTACATATTGTACAAAAGGTTCGCAAAATGTGAATCCTGATACGGAATATGAGGTCTCTATAAGCAATAAAGACCAAATCAATGCTTGAGTCAATTTGTCTAGGAATATTACATTTACAAAACATTAGAAAGGAGGACCATGGATTTCAAATTTAAAAAAGTGACCAGGACCAGGCAGTTTCATTATTTTCTTTACAGATTTATTCGCCTATAC
>MVRV01000178.1 GCA_002068015.1 Smithella sp. PtaU1.Bin162 | reverse complement strand
GAGCGAAAAATTTCGCGCTTTGCGCGACCCGGCTGTTCGTGCCGGGAAACGAGCAGGATGAAATCCTGCACCAAAATCTTTGTTACAATTTGGTATAAAAACTGTTTTTAACGTTTTGATTGGTTATGTAAAATGGAAGAATCTTCACTTCAATCCGGTTCTCTGAAAAGCAAGACTTATCATTGCGGGACTTTGACTTATACGAAAGTCGGACTTTTTGCCCTTTTCACATGGATGCTTTGGGGCGATTTTTGTCTTACTTTGATGGAATCTGTTGTGCCGAGCATACTCCCTCTGAAACTGAAGAGTCTTGGCGCCTCAAACTGGCTTATCGGAATGATAATGTCTACATTGCCAGGCGTTCTTACTGTATTCCTGTGTCCTTGGATAAGTTTTAAAAGTGACCGTTACAGAAGTAAATGGGGACGGCGTATCCCTTTTATATTATGGACATTGCCGTTCTTATGCATTTGTCTTGTGATGCTCGGTTTGTGTGATGATATAACAGCTTGGCTCCGGAGCGTTCTTCCCGATCTCCGGGGATATTCTCCGGCTGCTGTTACTATAGTATTGATAGCTGCATTCATGATTATGTTTCAGTTTTTCAATATGTTTGTCGGATCGGTTTTTTGTTGTCTTCTGAATGACGTTGTTCCGCCGTCAGTCATGGGGCGTTTCCTGGGAACTTTCAGGATTGTCGGAATGTCTGCCGGCACCCTGTATAACGTTTTTATTTTCAAATATGCGGAATCTCATATGAAGGCTATTTTTATCGGCGCTGCGCTTGTTTACCTTGCCGGAGTCGGTATGATGTGTATCAGGGTTAAGGAAGGGGAATATCCGCCTATTGAGGGGGAGACAGATAAAGACAACAAAGGATGGGGTGGGATAAGGACTTTTTTAAAAGAATCATTTGTTCACAAGTTTTACTGGATGAAATTTTTATCGACTACTTTTGTAGCGACAGCCAATGTCGTAAATACTTTCCTTGTATTTCTTTATCAGAACATGGAATTATCTCTGGATCAGATTGGTAAACAAATAGCAGTTGCTGCCCTGTCTATAATGGCTGCCACATATTTCATGTCTATATTCATCGACAGGTGGCATCCGTTACGGATATGGGTTTACGGTGCCGTATTCGGAACTATTACTTCCGTTATGAATCTTATGTGGCTGTTTATAATATTGCCCGGGAATTATTTTTTCTGGCTTAATATCGGGAATATTGTGATATCGTCATTCCTGATGGCTCTTGTCGGTGTTGCAGCCTACCCTGCGGAAATGAGACTATTCCCACAGTCCAGGTTTGGACAATTCTCTTCAGCGCAGGCACTTATAAGATCTCTTTTTACTACTTTTATGGGAATATTGGCCGGTCTTTTTATTGATATGTGTAAAAAGTTTTGTGGTTGCGACTATGCATACCGTTTCCTTTTTGTGTGGCAATTGGTTTTCATGTTGTTAAGTGCAGTTTTTCTTGTCCTTGTATATAGAATGTGGAATGAGATGGGAGGAGTCCGGAATTTCCACCCGCCTGCACCATGGAGTCCGCAAGGCGTTGAAGAACTGCCGATTGTTCCTGTCATCGGTCCCCAATCGAAATATCTGAAAATATCATTCTTGATATACGATGCCATCATGCTGATTTCGATACTGAGTATTCCTTTCCTGATGTTCCAGATGCATCTTCGCGGGCAACTGTTTGCCTTCCGCTGGTTCGGACTTATAGTTTTGCCGCTGACAATATTAGTCGGATTATACTGGTGGATTTCACGTAATAAGATGAATTCCGACATCGCAGAGGCACAAGCGGGGAGGATTCCCCGAAATGGCATTTTGCATCATGGGATGTTGATAATGATAGGATGTAAGTTCCTGTTGCTTGTCGGACTTGGAATTTGCCAGGTATTGTGCGCACTGTATCTTGAAATGGAAGAGGAGGCTGTGGTATTCGGCATTGCAAATACGGTCATAAATCTGATGTTGATCATAGCATGCCGTGTCATGTGCCGTATTGAACGAGGTTTTTCGATAAAAATTGATGAGACTTACGTTGAAACAGCCTAACCGATGTCCGCGACACAATTCGAGCATAAGACGGTACCTTCGATATCACTTCATCAATGTCGCTTTTATCGTCCCTGTTCCGGGCCTGCGCTCATCGCCACCCGACAGCAATTCGGAATTTCGATTTCCTGCTTTATATTTTAAGTTAAATAATTGTACAATTCCAGCCCATGATTTCGGCATATCGGGTCAGGATTTTTAAATCCGGATTATAGATCAAGACCAAATGATGAGTGCCGCCGAGACAACTGTATTCTGACAACATATCTTCCAGCAGGATTTTCGGTTCGAACCAACCGCTGATGCCGGAAATTTTGTTTTTACGCGGCGCCCTGACATTGCCGGCACAGGCAATCATGGTGAACGACTCTTGCGGCCCGGGAGCCAGGTTGACCAGCGCGGCCGGACCGGGTTTCATACACCCCTGGGCCAGAGCAGGACTGTCAGCTTTGAAAAACGGAAATGCTTTCTCCAGCAATTCAGGTTTGCCGTCAATAATGTCTATATTCAGTTCGCCCATGTGCGACAGAAAAACTTTGTTGCCTTTCCAGTCCGGACAGAACATCTCGGAAAAGGTTGTTTCCGGGAAAACGTTCGCCAGCGATGCGGCAAATGCGGCAGTCAGCACATCACCTTCGCCGGCATAACCGATACCGCGCGACATAGCCATTGATGCTTCCAG
>MVRV01000177.1 GCA_002068015.1 Smithella sp. PtaU1.Bin162 | reverse complement strand
ACGGGCACAGGAGGGAACTTCGGCCAGGGCTTTTGCTGCCGGTTCTTTGGTCGAGTTACGCGTAACGAAAAATGCTCTTGATTATTTAAGTAAATCCGCTGACATTCATGAAGGTTGGTATGTCGCTGATGCCTCCGCTGTCGATCAGGGAGCGACAACTAACTCCAGGAGCATGGCCTCGCTTGTGGCATCTATTGGGAGCAAGCAGGCAACCATTATCCTGCCTAATACAGGAACGGGGACAACAACTACTTATACGCTCGGGACCGACCTTACTATCCCGGTCACAACTACTCTGTATATTCCAAAAGGTTCGCTAATTTCCGCCTCATCCGGAAAAACGCTGACCATGAACGGAATTGTTCAAGCCGGGGCGTATCAGGTTTTTACTGGTTCTGGTACCGTTACAGTCAATACCTACCCGCAAGATCAAGTATGGTGGGGTTCTGCCCAGAGGCTTGATTTGACGAGTGCGACAGTAAGCGGAACATTCTCGGTTGGTGGGTCCGGAGGTTATCCGGTTCCTGCAGGAGTCATGCTGCCCTATGCGGCCGGAACAGCACCTACCGGATGGCTGCTTTGTTACGGTCAGGCCGTATCAAGGACTACATACGCCGCCCTCTTCGCTATTGTCAGCACTACCTACGGGACTGGTGACGGATCGACCACATTTAATCTCCCTGACATGCGGGGAAGAGGATTTATAGGCCTCGATAACTTAGGTGGTTCTGCGGCATCCCGTGTGGCAGCTGCAACGTCTTTGGGGCAGGCGGCAGGGGCAGAAACAGCCGACATTTCCCACGCACACACAACCGGAGATCATACTTTAACAATCAACGAAATTCCATCGCACAATCATGCAATTACTGCATATTCAGGTGCTTCCTATGGAAGCCCCAGCTCTAGCACAGTAATGACAAATACTGGTGGTAACACAAACACAACATCTGCTGGAGGTGGTTTGGCACATAATCACGGCGACACGGGCACTGGAGGATCGACGACTCAGGCGATAATGAATCCTTATCTTGCTGGAACGTGGATAATAAAGTATTAATTCACATCCGCCAGTTTTACTGGAGGATAAAATAAGACAATGCCGTTGACACAGGGTCAAAATCAAGTTTATAAGTATTTAGTAATAAAGCTAAATTTACTCAAGATAAAAACTCTTAATCAGTAGGTTGTCGGTTCGATCCCGACAGGGCTCACCAAAATATAAGCCGTTTCGCATGTTTAGCGAAGCGGCTTTTTTGGTATAATAATTGCTTCTTTGTCGCTTGTTGACGCTCATGTATCTGCTATAATTTGTTTCGATATTTCCCATATTTTCAACCCATGTTTTTCAGCATCTTCTTTGGTAAAAAATGGATTTCCTTCATCATCGACACTAACATTAATTTTCTTGTTTCTGCTACCATTGTTGTTTCGTTCATAAAATTGCAATCTAAAACGCTTTCCACCATTCATTGGCTGCGCTTTTGGTATTTGTGTGGGAATATAAAATGTTCTTAAATTATTATCTATTATTACGGTGGTGGAAATTCTTTTGTGTTTCCAATGATAAGCTGTATGATGAAATTTATGCATTAATGCTAAATTTGATGGATCATCATTTAATTCATCTCCGTCAAGATGATGTATAACGTAACCTTGAGGAACTTCTACAAAGCAAGGATTGTATTTGAGCCAAAAATAGACTGCTCGCGGAATAACCACTCTTTTATCTCCATAATGAACACGGACATAAAGCCTTCCTTTTTTTACGAAAGCTTCACTTATTTCATATTGTCCAAGATTTTCTTTTTTCATCCAAAAACCCTCTTAATTTGTTCCTGGTGTTTTTTAAAGGTCGTATGAAGGTAAATCTGTGTCGTATTGATTGAAGCGTGTCCGAGCATATCCTGAACGCTTTTAAGGTCGGTTCCACCCTCCAGTCCGTGAGAAGCAAAGGCATGACGTAGATGGTGCGGGGTGATTCCATTTAATCCGGCACGACGTATGGTAGCATTCCAAGCTACTTTGAATGAGTTAATATTATCCCAAATGTATCCGTCACGACTTCTTTTTTCTTTCTTTGCATCAAATTCAGGGTGTATTAAAAAGAAAATTGGACAACCATATTGTCCCCATAGGTATTCTGATAACATGGCTGATAATGGCACGATTCGCTTTTTATCACCTTTTCCGTTGACGCTCAAAAATCCAGCGTCAATATTGACATTAGACCATTTTAACGATCTGGCTTCTGCAGAACGCAACCCGGCATGGTAAAGAGAAAGAAATAATGATTTATGAAATAAATCTGAAGCATTATCAATTATCTTGTAAATATCAGAAGGTGAAGGAATATCGGGAATTTTTCTTTTGTTCGGTAAAAGTTTGAATTTTTGCGGCAATTCATTACATAACCCCTGTTCGTGTCCCCATTTGATCATAGCCTGTAAACATAGTAATTCCATGTTGACCTGGCGTTTAATAGGAGCTTTGGGCGTGGGTGGTATTTTCCCCGCTGCTATGGCTGCTTCAATGATTTTATTTTGCCGATCTTCATGTGCTTTAAATCGAGTTTGTTTATATGTTTCTATGGTTTGAGGTTCGATCCTGTCAGGCATGAACTGGCCGAAGTAGGGGAGAATAGAGGCAAAAAGCATTCTTTTTTTATCTTTGGCTGTTTTGGGTGATTGGTGAAGATCCATCCAGGGGATGTATTTTTCGGATATGGCTGATACCGTAAAGGATGATTTTTCTTCCGCGCCAAGTTCACGGCGGAATTTTGTTTCAATGGCAAGGGCTTCTAAATCAGAAGTGGCGTAAACACGTTTGCGGAATCGGTCGCCATGTGTCCCCATTCCAATATCAATATCGTAAAGATTTTCCTTATCTTTAACTTTCCTTATCGCCATGTTCATTTCTGATACGCCTTTTTTCTTGGAATTTCAATACGGATTTTTTAACCATGTCATCAATTTGGCAAGGAGCAAGCCGCCGCTTTTCGGAAAGACCGAAAGCGTCAATGATTAAATCCATTTTCCTTTCTATTCTGTTTAGTTGGTTTTCGTTCATAATTCCACTTCAGCGGTCAGTGTCATATTTATTTCCCTGATAAATAAGCAATTGTGATACAAATAAAAAATATAGCAAAAGTAAGGTTTATTCCTATTTCCATCACGTTTTCTCCGTCAGTTGTAAAATCCCTTTCTCCAGCGCCTCGGACATCAGGTCAAAGAAGCGGGCGGGCTGGAAGAGCCAGTGAATGTTTTTGCTTTCATCTTCAAATTTACGCAAATATGGAAATGATATATAAGCATAAAATTCTGCCCACTCTCCCCTTTCCACCATCTTGTTCATGGCGGCAGTCATTAAATTACCATCGAATAAATAATTGCCTTTTGAATCACAGGGCAAACCTTTAAAGCGGTAATCGCTGCCGTAAATATATGTAAGTATGAGTTCCTTGTTCATCCCTTCACCGCCTTGATTGCTTGTCCACAATACGGGCAATATTTATATTTATTTTGTCTAATATTACCTTCGATAAAACAATGGGCATTGCCGCAAGATGTCATCCAAAAACCATCATCGTCTATTTTCCAAGAACATACTTCTTCAATCGCATTCACCTTCTCACGCAGGATGGCAAACCTTCGATTAATCTCATCACCCGCATCGTCATACATCTCTCTGTCACAGTTCCTTCCAGCCATCCAGACGGTAGAGATCAGGTCATCAATGGTCGTGTCTGGTGTAGCCTTCTTTGCTGCTTTCTCCTCATTCATATTTCACCGCCTTCTGGATTGCTTCAACTATTTCCATTCCTTTTCCACTCCAGTATTCATTTCCGGGGAATTTACAACCGTGCGTTGCTTCGTTATATTCTTTTTGATAATTTAAAACATCTCGCAGCCGTTCCCGAAGCTCGGCGTTTTCCTTTTTTAACTCCAAATTTCCTTCGATCAGCCTATTGTTTCGATCTACATAATCATTGTACGCTGTCTGTAGTTCGGCGTTTTCTGCTTCGGCTTTCTCGGCACGTTCTAAAAGTCTTTGAGCTAGTTTTTCCCATTCATCTCCATCTTTTCTAATTTTTTCTCTTAACTCTTTTGCAACTACACAAGCTTGCCCAAACCGTTCAGCAATCTCCTTGTCCTTCTCAGAAAGTTCAGCTTCCAGCGATTTGATTTCCAACCCTTGACGGATTGCAATGTCTTTACACTGCTTAGCTTCGGCAAGCTGGGCGCGGAGAGAAGCATTTTCTTTAAACATCCGGTCATACCATGTCATATAAAATTTACCTTTAATATCATGTCCTGTTTCGTCGCTCATCTTTTACCTCCCTTCTTCCTCCAAAGCAGGGTAGGTCAGGTCACTGCTACCCTGCCATGATTTATTGGCTCCGGTCGGGGCATTTGCAGCCCCTGTTCAGGCTCCTGAAACTCGCTATGATCTTAGCTATTCAGTTAAACCGCCTTTGCATCTAGCACCGGATTGTTCTGTCGTCTATACACTTCCGCCACCACGCACAGGTTAGTTATGTTCTTAAAACAATGCATTTGTCTGGTGTATAAGATTTATCGTTAAACATTTGATCATTAATAATGTTTTTAAAATTCTTTCTCTCGAATAAATTAACTGTATGTATCCATCCTGCTATTTCCCATTCAGAATTATCATGAGCGCTTATCCCAACTTCAAGATGAGGAGGGTATTTCTTTAATTCCAAGATTAATTCTCTTGCCGTCATTCTCACTCTCCTTTCTTCAGCCAGTTATACGCAGCCCAGAATAGGGCGTATGGCTCGATGACATATTGAATATCTATCGAATAATCATAAATTCCAACCTGTTCACAGAATTCATGCCAATCTTCTCTCTTCATCATTATCCCCAGCACCACTCGCGGGTCGGAGAGATCGGGATTATCACAAAATCCTTTCTTTCTTACTTTTTTACATTCCGTACAGTAACTTCTTACATTTTTATTCTGTTGAATTTCTCCATATATATTTTTAAAACTGCCTTTTCGTGTTTCCCACTCGTGCCAATGCATTCCTGCTCTCTTGCAAAAGTCTTTCTGCTGTTCAAGGGTTGGTACGCTCATTTCTTCCTTTCCTCCCTTGTAAGGTTGTCGGATTGCCAATCACGACACCAATTATTCCCTTTATGTAAAAACTTTTGTGAGCAATTTCCACAGCATTTCAGGCTTTCCACTTCCTTCCGCGCTTCGGAAATAGTTTTATTCATTGTAAAATTCTGTTCACGCAAAACTTCATTTTCCTTCTCCAGTTCATCCCGCTCGTTCAGGCGGCGGAGAAGCTCGGCTTGAATGCCGCACTCTTTCTTACAATCTTCCTTTGAAATAGGACAAGCAACACAAGTATCAAAATATTTCAGCAATTCCTCATTAGTCATCTTTTGCATGCGGCCTCCTTCACCAGTGAGTCAGGATATTCAAATTCAATTCTCGTTATTATTGTTTCTGGTGTGCATCCTTTATGGGTTGCACAGAAAAATTCGACGAATACAGAAGGCCATCTATAGACGGGATGATCTGAAAAACCCTCTTTTTCAATCTCATTAAGCCCATAATCAAGATCAATAAGAATGTTAATTAACGGCTCCCTCCGGACGCTCACAATCCTGATGGGATCGCGCAATGCTTCGATTGACTCACCCTTTTTTAGCCCCATGCACTTTTTAACCGGCCTTACCAATTCACCTGGTTTAAGGTTTAACCATCCCAATCGGCGGGTAACGGTTTTTGTTCCGTCAATTATCTGTTTAGTGGTAAGAGCAAAGCTCATATTTTTCATACCGCCTCCTCAATCCTGATTAATGTGTGCGGGTGATCTGTATATTCTTTCCATGCCTCGACTTTATAAACTTGGCTATCATCGTGCCAGACAAGAGAATTTAGACAGTCTTTAACAAACTTCAAACAATTATCAGTATCCGGTTTTTTGGTGTGTTTCAGGGAATTTATTTTCATCAATTCTTGCTGCTTCTTTGATGCGGACTTGGGTATTGGAAAACAAAAAATACATTGGAGAAATAGCGGTGTTCCCTGCGGTATTATTTTAAAATCTTCCGGCAATCGACTTTTGACTTCCCACATAAACCGGCCTTCCTCTGTTTCTTGCGGATTGTAGGCGCCAGTAAAATTACCACGGCGGAAAAATCTCGGCCTTTTTTTCGCTATTGGGCTTCCGGGTATTATTAAAGATATTTTGTTCATTCTACCTCCACACGCAATTTAAGGGCGTTGCTTACAGACCGTAATCACTTTCCTCATTATCTTCGTAATCGTACCTATACTGAAACTCTTCACGCCATTTTTCATCTTGATAGCGCTTTATCATCGCTATTTCATTTAGCGTCCTTTCGCCTTCCGGTTTTAAAAGAATTTTTTTACATTGAGCTTCAAAGTTTATTATCTGACTTTCACCATCAGTCCTTTTTGCTGCCATGTTTTTTGCTACTTTATATTGCCGAATTGCTTCGTCGGCAAGGCGCATACAGTCTTTTCGCATTTCATTAATTTCATTATTTGAAGTTTCCTGATCCGTGCTTTTGCTGATTTCAAAATGACAATAATCGTAACTAAGCATTACCTTTACAGACGATCCCATAAAATTATCCTTTCTCAATTTATTTCATGCTCTCTCGGACAGCAGGGAGAATTTCACCCCCTGCCAGCGGTGGAGGGACACCGCGAGAGAGCATCTTAATTTCTCACTCAATCCCGCAAGCCTCCACTTGTGAGATTGGTAAAAAATTAAGCGATAATTTTCACTCCAGGAATCTCAAATTCCAACCATTCCCTGATTTTCTTGATTGCATGAAGCCGCCACATGCGACCGTCAGCCTCAAACAGAGCGCAATACGGAGCTTCGCCTTTATTTCCCTTGATGCGAAAAACAAAAGTGCTGGCCGGTTGTTCGATCTCCATGAACGTCCGGTACGGTCGTAGTGTTACCGGATTCGGGACAGGTACATTGTTGACAAGAGAAATACCCGTTTTTGCCGTGACTACCTGCGTGACACCATCGTCATTGAAGTTGGACACGCCGTCGTCTTTGATATTTCCGACAAGTTTGAGCATCAGCGCCGTTGTATCGTCCTGCACAAACATTGCCTGTAAAGCGATTATGAAATTTTCGACATCTACGTATTGCCCAAATTTGAAAACCGGCGATTCGTGAACGGCGGTGAGATAGGTATTTCTGGTCAGCCATTTATCAGAGTAATCTTCACTGATAACATTTACCGTCTTGTGGTCAACTACGTGGAGCATTTCACCGGTTCCGGGAGCGTAATCCTTAATACCGGTCAGCGTATTGATTGTGAGCGTTTCGGCTTTCGGCGGCAAAATAGGCAAGATACCGGACGGGCCATTGGCATATGTGCGCCCGTTAATTACCTGATCTTTGTATCCGCCAAGCGATAAAATCTTTTCAATTCCTGCTTTTATCATTGCTGCTGAACCTCCTTATTTAATTTGTAAACATTGTCGGGTTTAACTTCTGTTCCCGGCAATGCGGGTTGATTTGGATGGTATTCAGAAGCATACCCCTTTCCGTCTTTTCCGCGCCCCAAAAATACCCGGACATCAAACGGCGCAATCGGGGCAAGTTTTGACGCAACATCGACAATAACAACTCCAACGCCTCTGTCTGAATCCGGCTTGATGGTACATTTCAGCGTTACCTGTCGAGCCTTTTTAGGGTCTGTGTTCGGGTCTTGAATATTATCCAAGACCTCCTGTAATGCCATATTGAACCGCTCTACCGCCGCCCCCTGATTTAATGTATCAAGGGAAATTCCTTCTTTCTGTTCCATGCTTTCTCCTTTCTTTCTTTATGCTGCAATTTCATTCGGCAATGGTGTATAGCAATTCAATTCCACCGCTGCCCACCTTCTGATTTTTTCTAAGTATTCCTCAAATTCTGCCGTGTTCAACTCTGTGGTGCTTTTGACATACTCACGATCAAAATTTCCAACCGTCTTAAAAGATTTTAGAAACATATACCGGCAAATTTCGTGCATATCGTCGGGATCGTATCCGGTATGTTCGGAAAGAACTTTAAGAACCACGCCCCAATAATAATTATTCTGGTTTAAACTCCTTTGGCTCTTTTCCTCTTTTAAGGTGAGTTCAACCCGCTTGCCGGATAACTTTTTAAAGTAATCAAGATACCGGATCGGATTGTCCAGAATCAGTTTGTCTCCAGTGATAATGCCGTGGTGGATCGGGATCATAATTTACGCTGCTTTCCGTTCCCTGCCATATCTGCCCCAGGGATTGTTACAATTACCATAAGTATGCGCCTTGCACTCATCGCGCAAATCTTTCCGGTTGGCAAAATTGATGTTATTTTTCCGGGCGTATGCAATCAGTGTTTGAATATTAATTCCTATTGCTGCCGCAGTGAGCCTTTTTGAATAACGATCTTTGGCGAAAGATATAATGACCTCTTTTGCCGGTTCCTGAAATTCATTTCTGACTCGTTGTTGCCATTGATGTTTTTTGTAGGTCATCTGCACGCTCCAATATAGTTGTATCCTTCGTTATCTCCGTATCTGAAATGCTCATGCTCTTTACAAAATATGCGCGGCGTCACGATAGGCTTAGATTCCATTCTGACAACATGAAGTTTTCCGCATCCATCGAAAGGGCATTTGCAGACCACCTTATATTGACCCTTTCCCCTTGCTTTTCTGAATAAGTCAGCGCCAGAGTTCATATTACCAAACCTTGCACATTCCCTCTTTCTTCGTTTTACACTCGTCACAATGTTTCTTTGTGTACGTGGTGCCGGGATTTTCCGGGCATTCGGCCTTTGCCATTTCTTCGGTTTCGGGCTTCTTTTCGTCCGTTTTTTGATCGGTAGCTTTTTTCTTTTTAAGTTCGATCTTTTGAAAAGCAGCATATACTTTCCAAAATCCGGGCAGATTCTTTGCTGCGTCTAACTTAACAGATTCATCCGTTGTCTTATTGTGTGCGGCGTTTTTGACAATAAAGAGTTTCAGGATTTCCGGGTCTGTGTCTTTCGGAATAGAAGCGTCAAATTTTGCCAATAAATCAGCGTCAGTTTCTTCTGGTGCCGTGGTAGTTGATTCGGCATCGATAACGTCGCCGTTATTTTCGGGATTATCAACATATTCATAAGCACCATCCATTGTTTTAATTGCGGCTTGGTCATACTGGACAGCGCTTTGCATTTCAAGTGACAGAATGCCCCAACGAGATAGAAGCAGCTTAAGAGGGGTCTTGAGTGCCATTGACTCAAAGTCTGTCTGCCATTTACCCTTTGCGTTGCTATAGGATTTTGAATATTGTTTCCCGTGGGCGTGGATCTGTTCGACTGTCATGTATAGATATTTCTCAAACCCATTTATGAGTTTGAAATAAGCAACATACCCGACAATCTTATCCGACGTGCGTTTATTTTCATCAAAAAACATTTCCCCGGTAAATCGGTTGCTTTCAATTAATTCACCTTCATATACCGCGCAGGTGTTTATAGTTTTGTACTGGCCGGACCGCATTCCAAGCTGAACGAATCCACGCCAGCCCATTTGAAACTGAGCAATAGGGATTCCATCTTTTTTATAAGGCACGATATGAGCAAACCCCAAAGACGGATTAATAGGAAGATCAAGTGATGCCGCGACCGCTGCCGCCGCAACGACTGTCATTGGGTTAGCTTTCTTTAATTCTCCGTTTGAGTTTACAGCAGATATGACGGACGACATAAACCCCGCCGCTTTCTTTCCAAGAACCTGCTCAAATCGTTTTTTAATAGCTTCTTTGCTCAAAAGCGCTGATATTGCGTCATTCTCCTGCTGTGTTGCTGGTAAGTTATTATGCTCCATGATTTAATCTCCTTTTTGCCCTATTGTTATTAGTTCTTATATTTCTGCATTTCAGATGATATCCTATCCCGTCCCCTGGCCGGATATAGAGATTATCTGGTAAGTCGTATTGCTTGCACACCGTACATTTCACCCAATCTGCATGGCCGCATGCTTCATAGGCACGCATGCGCTTGTGAATAAAACGATGGTAATTATCATCCTGACAAATCACTAAATTAGATGGGCTATTATTGGCCTTATTCCCATCTACATGGTGGATAACCGCATGTATTGGGAGGGGTTTACCAAACGCATTTTCTGCAATCACGATATGTTCTTGTGCGTATCCGTTTGAAAATCGTCGCGAACATTCCGGCGCCTGAATTATTTTCCGCCCCTTGATGAAATACAGGCCACCTTTCCATTGATGGTTTTTGGGTCCAGTTTGATCTACTTTCCAAGTCATGTTCTAAACCTCGTGTCGCCTTCTTCGACAATCCGGCACCCTGGAATTGTTCTGATTCCCTGCTTAACCGCTTGATTAAGAAGCCGGCCTGAAGGTTCGCAGTATTCGCGGGGAACTTTGTCTGGATATTCAATGTAGCATTTCCATGTTTTAGCCTGATATGCGGACGTTCCCGATTCGGTACGGGTAACTTTTTCGGCGGGAGCGACAACCGGAGTATTAATTTCAGGTACAATGATTTTATTTTTTTCAGCTTCTTCCAGAGCTTTGGCTTTGGCGGCGGCAATTTCTTCTTCCAATTTCTTTTTTGATATTTTCTCCGCTTCAAGCCGTTTCCGTGTTTCTTCTTCTGCTTTCCGTGCCGCTTCTTCTGCGGCCTTTCGGTTAGCTTCGGCAACTTCGGCCTCCATCTTTTTCCGGACTTCTTCGGCTGCGGCTCGCGCTGCGGCTTCTCTTTTCTGTTGTTCAATCTGAAGCTTTGTTTGGTAATCGGTGATCTTCTTTTTTAGGATTGCTTCAACAGAATCGGCGTTTGTTTTTTTG
>MVRV01000176.1 GCA_002068015.1 Smithella sp. PtaU1.Bin162 | reverse complement strand
TGTATTGACGATCTTGCAAAGTCCGGCAAAGATTTTCACGGCCATCCGCAAATCGGCATGATGGTCGAGGTTCCGGCGGTGATAGAAGTTATTGAGGAATTCGCGCAAATAGTCGATTTCTTTTCAATCGGAACCAACGACCTGGTACAGTATATGCTGGCGGTTGACCGCACCGACGAGACGGTAGAAGAATATTATATTCCGCACCACCCGGCGGTACTGCGCGCGATCAAGCGCGTGGCCGATGCCGGTATTGCCTGTGGCAAGGAAGTATCCGTCTGCGGCGATATGGCGAACAAAAAGGAATATCTGAAATTCATCATCGGCTGTGGTATCCGGAAAGTCAGCATGAACACTGTTTATCTGGCGGAAAACCAGAAAGCCATTATTGAAACCGATACCACGCAAGCCCGTGCCCTTGCGCTTCGGCTGCTTTCTTTGGGAAATATGGCCGCTATCGAAAAAGAATTGTTCGGCCGGTAGATTGCCGATGTCGCGACCGGCTCGCTGCAGGCAGATAATGAATCCTTCGTTTTGAATGTTTTAGAACCCAAAGATGTCATCAATACCATTTTGGTGTTAGTTCAATTATAAATAATACAAAATTGCTTTATGGTCCACCCGTTCTCTATTGCCCAATATCTCAGTAAATACAGTAATTAAGATATTGCCGGACTGCCTGGCATTCTTCTTGCCATTAAATCAATGACACCCGCTGAAAACAAACAGCACACTTTATGATACCCCGCTGCTTGCGGCGTGGTCGTTCACTTGATCAAGAATTTTCGTAAGAAGAAATATCATGGAAAGGATAAACATTATTTTCTTTATCCTGGTGGGAATCATGTATTTCGTCACCGGTCATTGGATATGAAGTGGTGGATTCAAATCACGGATTGTGAGTGCTTTGGATATCTCTGTCTCAAGATCGAGTAAATATTTTTTCGGGAAATAATTTGGGAGAAGATGTCTTTGTAGATGGAATCGATCAGGTAACTCTGAATGGAGGAATTTATGCTGAGCCTTAGCCGGCGTTTGGAACTCTCGTCTGATGTATTACGGGAGATTATTGCTGAAGAGAGAATTTTTGTTGAATTTCAGTCTGTATTATCTGTGCGTAACCATTCCGTCATTGGTTTTGAGGAACTGATCAGGGGTAAGAGCAAAGCGGGCGCCCTCATTCCTGCGATCTTTCTTTTTGAGGCCGCCAGGGAACATGGTTTGGTCCTGGAACTTGACCGTATTTGCCGGGAAAAGGCACTGGCTGCATTCAGACATAGTTATCTTCAGAAGAACGGTTTGCTTTTTCTCAATATGGATACGTCAATTTTAACTTCGGAAGTAGTTGGTTCGGGATATCTGCTGCAGCAACTCAGGAGATATGAAATTCCCGCTTCCAGTATTGTTGTAGAGATTGTGGAATCGAAGACAAGGGACACAGCAGCCTTAATCAGTTTTGTAAATTCCTGTCGTGAATATGGTTTGAATATTGCCCTCGATGATGTAGGAAGCGGACATTCCAATTTCGACCGTATATCCATGCTTTGTCCCGATATAATCAAAATTGATCGGTCTATCATTAGTGGAATCACGGAGAATTACCTCAAACAGGAGATATTCAAAGCGCTGGTTCGTTTATCCGGAAGCATCGGCACTCTTGCCTTGGCCGAAGGCACGGAAACACAAAAAGAGAGTGTCTTTTGCATAGAATGCGGTGCCGATCTTGTTCAGGGATATTTCTTCTCACGTCCGGGAAACATAAGGTGTCAGGATTTATTCCGGGAAGAACAAAGTTTGGAATTTCTGCTTTCTATTGTCAAAAAGAAAAAAATTGCCGCATTAAAAACCCGGCAACTGATGCACCGGCAATATCAAAAAGTTCTAAAGAATATTATCGCCAAGATCAGGGGAAAATCACCGGAGGACATGGAAAACATGCTGCGGGAAGCCTTCAATCAATACGAATTTCTGGATGCTCTCTATGTTGTCAATGCCGAAGGTGTACAAATAACAGATACGGTTATGAAAAGAAATGACGATAAGTCTGTCAGTCCGGTTTTCCGTGCGGCCAAAAAAAATGAAAATCTGGCCCACAAAGATTATGTGTATAACTTAATTAACACTAAGCTCAAGCAATACACAACAGAACATTATATATCATTTGCCACCGGAAATTTTTGCATTACTCTGAGCAAACTGTTTAAAGGAAAAAACAACAGAAATTGCATCCTTTGTGCCGATTTTCTTATTAACGATATTGCCGGAAATAAATCAAGTCCTCTGCGTAAAAAATTTACGGGATAGTTATAATGGCATAGAAGCCGATCAGCATTCGCATACGGGCGGTATTAAGTGCGCCGGTTTATGCCTAAAAAGAACGACCCCGCCGCAAACTACCGATTGTCTCAATCTATTCGCCCCGAGGGGCAATGCCCCGCTGGATCACGGATAGCTCCGCCTGCTGGGCTTCGCCCTGCATCCGCCGGGTTTTACTTTCGGGATCAATTCCACTAATGCTTCAAACTGCACTTCGCTTGTTTTCAGCGAGTGTCATTGATTTAAGGCAGCTAAGGTGTTGAAGGAGGCGGTATCCACTATTGACAACCGAGGTCCGAGGTCATGCATGGAAATCGAATTCACCTGGGACGGTTTCAGTACCCCACACCGGATTTGAAGTTTGAAAACCGCAATAGGCGATTCCCATCAAAAAATAATCACTTATATATTGAATGGTTAGAAAAAGCGTTTTTAGTCAGGTTGGGTTATTTTGGCTTTTTTTCGGGTCGGACGGTTACAATAATAATAAGCAGATAGAGAATGATCCCTTCATTATCAATGCCATCGATGCGGAGAATAGTGTCCATAATATCCGCAAAATATGCGGAGATTATGCTTGCCTCTGCGGAGATTATGCGGCATAATGCCCTCCAGGGGTGTTGAAAATCATGAACTACATCTACCAGAGAAAAGAATGGCCCAAGATGACCTGGGATGCCGAGCGGCTGGCCAGACTCCTGGCCAATGTCCGTCATCGGCAGGGGCGCCTCATCGGCCGTATGGAAGGCTT
>MVRV01000175.1 GCA_002068015.1 Smithella sp. PtaU1.Bin162 | reverse complement strand
CGGGGGAAGGGACGATAAATCCGCACACCGACAACGCCAGCTTTAATTCCTTGTTCCCTTAACATATCTGCGGCAACGGTTGATTCCGTGGCGATAGATCCCATGCCGGTTAAAAGCACTTCCGCATCGTCGGTTTTATAGCGCCACAGCGGTTCGCTGTAATCGCGGCCAGTCAGCTTAAAATATTGCATGCCGACGGCGGCAATAAGATCCCGTGAACGCTCCAGTGCGTCCTGTAATTTATAGCGCATTTCCATATAACCGTCGCACAAGATTCCCTCTGAATTTCTCCGTGTGCCGGGGAAAAGAACGGGGTTGATATTGCGCGGACTCGCGGCGGAAAGAATTGTGTGCGGTTTATACGGCGGCAGAAAAGAATGCACCAGTTCGGCATCCGGTATGTCAACGGGCATCATGGTATGAGAAAGAACAAAACCGTCGTAACAAACCATGATGGGAGCATAGATTTCTTCGGCGATGCGGTAAGACTGAATGACGGTGTCAATTATCTCCTGATTGTCGCGGCAGTAAATTTGCAGCCAGCCGGTATCACGCTGGGAGATGGAGTCCTGCTGGTCGTTAAATATCGACCAGGGAGCGCCGACGCCGCGGTTTACGCAACACATGACGATGGGGAGCCGCGATCCAGCCGCCCAGTGCAACTGTTCATGCATGTACAGCAAACCGTGGGAGCTGGTGGAAGTGAAAGCCCTTGCTCCTACGGAGGAGGCGGAAATACAAACGGTTAATGCGGAATGCTCGCTTTCGACTCTTACGTATTCGGCTTTGAGTGCTCCGCTCTCAATATATTGAGACAACATTTCCGTGATGGATGTTTGCGGGGTGATCGGATAAGCGGCGACTACCTGAACCTGGCATAACTTTGCGGCGAGTGCTGCGGCTCTGTTGCCAGTCATTATCTGTACTTCGGACATTGTCATCCCTCCTCGTTTACCATCGTGATCGCCTTGGCCGGACATTCTTCAGCGCAGATTCCGCAACCTTTACAATAATCCATGTCAATTTCCACGGGAATAGAAACTTTAATTACTCCTTCGGGGCAATACAGCCAGCATAAATAACAGGCCGGCTTCTTTTTTACGGAAGGGATGCATTTGCTGTGATCGATCACCGGTTTCATATCGCGCCAGTCACCGGTAAGCCCCGCTTCGCCTATTGCCGGTGTGCTCATGGCGGAAATATTTTTATCTTTTCTTTCCATATAATTAATCCTTTGGTCTCCAACCATCTGTCCGGCATATGCCGGATTTCGTCCCACAGCAGTGGGACTCAACCCTCAGTCTTCAGTCTATTTATCTTTAATTATCGTTTGCTCATAAGCCGCGTTTACGGCCATGCTGTTTGCCGCGACTACTTTTGCCGGCAGCTTTTTTTTCAGCCCTTTTTCAATGTATTCCAGAGAAACCAGGCCGGCAGCCCGGGCAAATGCGCCGAGCAGGGGTGTGTTGACAATAGGTGCTCCTTCTTTCAGCAAGTGAAATTTCAACGCAATTTTTACGGCATCGACAACGGCGATTTTTAATCCGTCGCGCAGTTGAAAAGCATCCGGCGGCAAATCCGTATTGATAATAATTAGTCCTCCGTCTTTTACCGAACTTTGAATGTCGACAACCTTTACTAAAGATGGATCAAGGACAACGGCAATATCGGCGTGCTCAATCTGCGAAAAAGTTCTAAGCGGCGTGTCGGAGATTCTTGTTGATGCTGTAAGTGGTGCGCCGCGCCTCTCCGGACCGAAAGTGGGAGCGGAAGTTACCCCCTTATAACCTTGCAGATATGCGGCTTCCGCCAGAATTTGTGCGGCAACGACCACACCTTGTCCGCCTCTGCCGTGCCAGATAATTTCATGCATAAAAGTTTCCTGAAATAAAAAGGCCATGGTTTTTACCCATGGCCTTTAGGATTTTGTTCTTTATTGGTTTTTTCCTAAAAACGACGGGCGATGGAAAGTGATACCACCAAAAGGAGGAGGCACAACAGGAGTTCAAACAAAATCGATGCATTTCCATTGTATCTGCCGGTCATTTTCAATATCCTCAAACAAATTTCACCGTGAAATAAAATAAATCAGTCCGATTGTCAATACCTAATTTTAATTGACAGGGGAAAAACCATATTCGCACAAGGCGGAATCTATGTTCTGCTGCCGCATTTTCGGCCTTCAGTCTTTTACATTATACCGCGATACCAGCCGCCGTCGATCTGGATTGCGGCTCCGGTTATATAGGAACTTCGCTCGGAAGCAAGAAAAGTTACGAGAGCGGCAAATTCTTCCGGAGTTCCCAGTCTGCCCATAGGAATCGTATCCGTCCATTTTTTAATTACCGCCTGAGCAGTGGAGCCCTCTTTCTTTGCTGTGGACTCGGCAAGATTTCGTACCCGGTCAGTCAGCGTGTAGCCGGGGCAAACATTGTTGACGGTAATATTAAACGGAGCCAGCTCCGTGGATAGAGTTTTCGCCAGTCCGATGACTCCGGAACGGATGGTATTGGAAAGAATGAGTCCGTCAATGGGCTGTTTGACGGATATGGAAGTCATGTTGATAATGCGTCCCCACCGTTTTTGTTTCATGAGGGGGAGCACTTCCCGAGTTAAAATAATCGTCGAAAGCAGATTAAGCCGGAAACCGTATTCCCAGAGCTGATCATCGATTTCGGAAAAAGACATGCCGGGAGGGCCTCCGGCGTTATTGATCAGAACATCCACACCGCCGAAGCGGTCGATGGTTTTGCGGATGGCGTTTTTGGCCTGAAGGGCGTCGGTCAGATCGGCGGCAACGGCAAGCACGTCCGTGCCCAGTTTTCCGTCTATTTCGGTTTTTGCCTCAGGTAAGCTCTTGTCTCCCAGAGCACAAATAGCTACCTGGGCGCCTTCCCGGGCCATTTCCAGGGCCACGGCTTTTCCCAATCCCTGAGATCCTCCGGCGACAAAAGCCACTTTATTTTTTAATCCCAGATCCATGACGACCTCCGTTTTTACTTGTTATGAAATTTGTATTCCCGCTTAGCATAAAAAACCGGTTTGTGCAAAGAGGTACGTTAATGAGACTCCAATTTCAATAACGAAATGCATAATCTGATAACCTAAAGGTCACGCGAGGTCATAAGCTGAAATTGGATAGTCGAATTATCCCCGAGACGGATCCCAGGCGGGATAAATTGAGGCGCCTCTTGGGGTGCAAGTTCCTTTATCTGTAGAGACGTTGCATGCAACGTCTCTACTTATTTCAAGAACAGTTAAAAACTACGATACAGTTTTACTACTCGGAATGATAAGCAGGTATTTCCGGTTTCGTGAGCAGTTCTTCTATTTTTTTCAGCAATTCGGAAAGCGTTGATTTATCCGGAGCGCAAATTGCAGCAGCGTTGAACCGCCGGCAAAGATCCGGCAAAATAGTCTTGTCGGCCAGTCGGTCAATTTTGTTAAACACCATGATTTTCGGCTTGTTGGTAAGTTCCAGTTCCGAGAGTATTTTATCCACCGCCGCAATCTGACCTTCAAAGTCGTTGTTGCTGATATCAATTACGTGCAGCAGAATGTCGGCTTCACCGAGTTCATCGAGTGTTGCCCGAAAGGCGGTAAATAATTCCGCGGGCAGATTACGGATAAAACCCACCGTATCGGTGATGATTGCTTCGGTATCACGGGGAAAGCGCAGGCGGGCGCTCTTGGTATCGAGGGTGGCAAAAAGTTGATTTTCAACCAGAACGGAGCTTTTCGTTAGTGTGTTGAGAAGAGTTGATTTGCCGGCATTGGTGTAGCCGACAATGGAAATAACAGGCAGGCCGGTTTTATCTCTTCTGCCTCGTCGCTGCTGCCTTGATTTCGTAATGGCTTTGATGTCTTTTTCCAGCCGGTGAATACGTTCGCGAATTCGCCTGCGATCTATTTCGAGTTTCGTTTCTCCGGGGCCTGTGCCGCCAATGCCGCCGGCAAGGCGCGAGAGTGAAGCATCGCTGTGAGAAAGTCTCGGCAACAAGTATTTTAATTGAGCCAGTTCGACTTGAATTTTTCCTTCCCGGCTGTGCGCCCGGCGGGCAAAAATATCGAGAATTATTTGCGTGCGGTCGAGCACTTTGAGCCCGACAAAATCGTTGATTGAGCGCACCTGGGCCGGAGACAGCTCATGATCGAAGAGAAGTAAATTGGCGCCGATCTGTGTGGCGCGTAACCCGATATCCGATAATTTGCCCCGGCCGACCATAAATTTAGGATCAGGTTGCGGACGGTATTGAATAACTGTATCGAAAACTTCCACGCCGCAGGTCCGGGCGAGTTCGGCAAGCTCGTTAAGCGATGCGGCGGCGTCGGCGGCCGGATTTTTTTCCACACGCAAAAGAATGGCTTTTTCCGCTGCTTCAATTTTGCGTGTCTTTTGTTTTTTGGCAAATTCATTTTCCAGGTTTGAAATAAAGGAAAGAAAATCCAGTTCCAGTCGGGCCGGCATTACCGGTTTCATTAATGCCCAGTAGTTGCCTGCAGGATTTTCCGGAAGAAGATGTGCCAGATGGAGCAGCCCGGGAGAACCGTCTTCAGTTACTTCCAGTGCTCCGATAAGATCAAGCCGCAGATGAGACAGGTCGGTCAGATCTTCATCCGAGAGCCCTTCGTCATTAAGATGGGTATGAAGAAGACGGAGCCCCTTGAACCGTGTGGATGAGGAGCGGAATCCTTCGAGAGAGGGAAGCAAAATGCTTTTGTGGTCACCTACTATTACAGTGCTTATTTCACCCCGGCGGTTGAGAAGTAACCCGATCTGCCGGTTTATGTCCCGGGACAGAAAACTCAACTGGCGTGATAACTCCGGAGTAATAGCACACTCCGGGGCAATGCTTTTCCGGTACAATCGTTCCATCTGTTGAATTTGAGCGGCGGACAGGCCGGCCGTATTTCCAAAAATTCTAGGAATAAGTTTTCTCCAATATTGCTTTTATCCGGATTCCCTTGCCAGACTGTGACGTAATAGATGAACTTTCCGTTTAATGTCCTCCGCTGGAGACTGTGTCGTAATGGTTAAATGTACATGTTTGTCATTCTGAACCCTTCGCTATGCTCGAGGACAGGCTCCGATTGTCATTCTGAACGAAGTGAAGAATCTAATAATAACAAAGAGATTCTTCGGCTGAAGCCTCAGAATGACATTGCGAATAAACGGCGATCATTACCAGTCAATTATGACAAAGTCTCTTCGCCGGTATGACGATTTTATGGCTGTTCGATAATTTACAAAATAATCATCAGCCATATCAAATACCTTCAGCTTTTTGTGATCACGCATTATTTCCTCTCCCTCCGCTTTAAGCCTTCGGCCCTCAGTCTTCGGCCTACTTAAACTTCTGCGGGCTGACCTTTTTTTCCATTTTATCCAAAAACGTCGACCAGGAATTTGTGCGGAAA
>MVRV01000174.1 GCA_002068015.1 Smithella sp. PtaU1.Bin162 | reverse complement strand
GTCAACAGCGGGGGCGCCAATGGTCTTTTTTTCGGTAATCCGGGCCAAATCGGCATTCAGCTTCTGGCAGTAGCCGTCACCATTGTCTTTTCTTTCGGAATGACTTATGTCCTGGCCAGGCTGTTAAATATGAGTATCGGACTGCGGGTGAGCCCGATGGAAGAGGAAGTCGGCCTGGATATCAGCTCACATGGTGAGAGGAGCTATTAGCGGGATGAATTTATAACAATGAGCGTCATTAGTCGGGAGATAGGATTATGCTTAAAAAAATAGAGGCCATTATTCGCGAAGACAAGGTCAATGATGTGCAAAACGCCCTGAATGAAATCGGGATTGTCGGGTTAAACATGTTTGAGGTCCGGGGTCATGGACGGCAGGGAGGAGTTCAGTTGGTTGGACGCGCCGGTACTTACCAGGTCAATATGCTGCCTAAAATTCAGATCAATATTGTTCTGAATGACCGTAATCTGGATATCGCAATTGAAGCCATTCTCAAGTCGGCCTATACCGGTGAACCGGGAGACGGGATAATTTTTGTCACTCCGGTTGAAGATGTAATTCGCGTGCGCACGCGCGAACGTGGTCAGGAAGCAATGATGTATCCGGGTGATATAGATATGAGAAAATCGCAAACTGTAAATAAAAACAGATAATTGTTTTTGCTCCCGATAATGCGCTGAGGCGGATGATCTTTTATTGAAATTCGGTGTTTTGGTTAATCGTGAAAAATTATTGACAGCATTTTTAAATATTGCTATACGACAGACAACTTTAACGGGAAGCTTTTATGGATAAAAATATTATTACATTGTCGCTTAATGGTTGGTGGTGGTGGAACCTCATGGGGAGGTGTGTCCGCCGCTGAATTTTTTTAAGTAAAAAGATTAAAGCCGTGGAGAACCTCTTCAGGTCTTCACGGCTTTTTTATTTTAAAGAATTCCCAAGCCGTGAAATAAAATTCACGGCTTTTTTTTATGGCAAATATACTCCAACTTCGCAAGCGTGGCGGAATTGATAAGATACAATGGTTGCCGATAATTAAGGAGGAATAAAATGTACGAACCAGGTTTTACCGAATTTGAAAAACTGACGCAAAAAGGAAATCTGATACCAGTTTACCGGGAAATATTAGCTGATGTGGAAACACCGGTTTCCGTTTTAATGAAGCTGCAGAAGAAGAATCATGTTTACTTGTTGGAAAGCGTGGAAGGTGGTGAAAAATGGGGCCGCTACTCATTTCTGGGGACCGGTGCCGGAGTTATTTTTCAGATACGCGGTGCGGAAGTGATTATTACCGAACGTAGTAACGTGACAAAAAAGCTGCATAACGGTAATCCCCTGCAATACCTGCGGGAATTGCTGGGCCGTTATAAACCGGTATCCGTTCCCGGCCTGCCGCGTTTTTATGGAGGAGCGGTGGGGTATCTGGGGTATGATATGGTGCGCTATTTTGAAAAACTGCCTGAAGGTCAGAAGGATGATTTGGGTGTGGATGAATCAATTTTTGTCATCAGCGATTCTCTGCTGATTTTTGATAATGTCCGGCACACAATTAAAGTCGTTGCCTGCGCCTTTACCGAAGACGGCGATTCGCTGGAAGAAGTTTATGCAGCAGCCTGCAGTAAAATCGCCGACATGATTGAAACCCTCTCTCTGCCGGCTGTTCATCCGGAAAAAGATTCGGAAACGGCGGGAGGCGAGGTTCCCTTCCGGTCCAACATGACGGAAGCGCAGTATGAAACTCTCGTGGAAAAAGCAAAAGAATATATAGCTACCGGAGACATTATTCAGGTAGTTCTTTCCCAGCGTTTTGAGGCTGCCTATTCGGGAAATCCAGTTGATCTCTACCGGGCATTGCGTTTTATCAATCCGTCGCCTTATCTGTTTTTTCTGAAATTAAATGATCTTGTCCTCATCGGTTCATCACCGGAAGTCATGGTGCGCCTGGAGGAACAAACAATGGAGCTCCGGCCTATCGCCGGGACAAGAAGGAGAGGAAAAACGGAACAGGAAGACAGGCATCTTGCCGACGAGCTCTTATCCGACGAAAAGGAACGTGCCGAGCATGTGATGCTTGTTGATCTGGGCCGCAATGATCTGGGCCGTGTCGCCCGGGTAGGTTCCGTACAGGTCAACGAGTACATGGTTGTGGAAAAATACTCGCATGTTATGCACCTCGTTTCCAATGTCCGCGCGCAACTGGCTTCCGGCAAGGACGCTTTCGACGTGCTTACGGCTGCGTTCCCGGCCGGAACGCTCACCGGTGCTCCGAAAATCCGCGCCATGGAAATTATCGACGAGTTGGAACCGGTCCGGCGCGGTACCTACGGCGGTGCTGTAGGCTATTTCAGCTTCAGCGGCAATATGGATTTTTGCATAACCATCCGGACAATGCTCTTCAAAGACGGCAAAATTTATATTCAGGCCGGTGCGGGTATTGTTTACGATTCCGTTCCCGCATATGAACATAAGGAGTCGTTGAATAAGGCCAAAGCTATGCTGCAGGCGGTAGGGATGGCAGCGGGTGGATTTATCATTAAAAACGGCAAATAACGGCACAGTTCTGGAATAGAGGTGTGCATAAAAGAGCCGGAAAGTATTTTAGGGGAAATATTATGATTTTGCTGATCGATAATTACGATTCGTTTACATTTAATATTGTTCAGTATCTGGGGCAGATGGGCGAGAGCGTCCGGGTGTTCCGCAACGACAAAATAACGCTTCCGGAGATTGAACGGTTAAAACCGCAGGCGATCTTTCTTTCACCCGGACCCCGTTCACCGCGTGAGGCCGGAATAACGGTTGAGGTCGTCCGCAGCTTTTATAGGACAATTCCGATAATGGGCATTTGTCTGGGGCATCAATCCATCGGCTACGCTTTTGGCGGCGCAATCAGCCGTGCCGGGCGCATCATGCACGGGAAAACATCAATGATTATAAACGACGGCAAAACAATATTTGCCGGACTGCCCAATCCTTTTTCCGCCGGTCGTTATCATTCGTTGATTGTCGAAAGAGAAAGCCTGCCCGGTTGTCTGGAAATAAGCGCAGAAACTGCGGAAAAAGAGATCATGGGTTTGCGGCACAGACAGTATCCGGTGGAAGGAATTCAGTTCCATCCGGAATCGGTGCTTACTCCGCAGGGCAAGAGAATAATTAAAAATTTTTTAAAATATACCGGTCGGAAGGAGCATTAATCATGATTAAGGAGGCCATTGAAAAAGTTGTACAAAAGATGGATTTGCCGGAAGCGGAAATGATGGCGGCAATGGAGGAAATAATGGAAGGGGCTGCCACGCCGGCACAAATCGGATCGTTCATAACTGCACTGCGGATGAAAGGAGAAACGGTGGAAGAAGTTACCGGTGCCGCCCGCATTATGCGGCAGAAAGCGACCCGCATCAATGCCTGCGCCGCAACCATTGTCGATACCTGCGGTACCGGCGGCGACAGGCTGAATACTTTCAATATCTCGACTACCGCGGCCTTTGTGGTGGCGGCGGCGGGAATTGTCGTGGCCAAGCACGGCAACCGGGCCGTTTCCAGCGCCTGCGGCAGTGCCGATGTGCTGGAAGCTTTAGGCGTCAATATCAGCGCCGGCCAGGAGATAGTGGAAGAATGCATCCAGCAGATCGGCCTCGGTTTTTTGTTTGCACCGAAGTTGCATGGAGCGATGAAATACGCCGTAGGCCCGCGCCGGGAAATAGGTATTCGTACGATCTTCAACATGCTGGGGCCGCTTACAAATCCTGCCGGTGCTACGGCGCAGCTTCTGGGTGTTTATGATCCGCAGCTTACGGAAATGTTTGCCGGAGTGTTGAAAAATATGGGAACAAAAAAAGCGTTCGTCGTTTACGGCATGGATGGCCTTGATGAAGCGACCGTATCCGGCGAAACCCGCGTTGCCGAACTGAAAGACGGCATTATCAAAACATATAATATTAATCCTGTCGATTATTTCGGCAGAACTTATCCTTTGGCCGACATTCACGGCGGGGATTCCAGTGTAAATGCCCGGATTGCCAAAGATGTTCTTACCGGCAAAAGCGGTGCCTGCCGGGATGTGGTTATTCTCAACGCGGCGCTTGCCATTGTTGCGGGCGAAAAGGCAAGCGATATTAAGGAAGGAATTCAGGTTGCGGCAAATTGCCTTGACAGCGGTGCCGCCGTAAAGAAATTGCAATTATTGATTGAACTGAGCAACAGCTAATAATTCCCCCGCCCCCGGGAGTCTGTGTTGAAATTACTGTTTTGTCATTCCGGGCAGGCGCAGCGCGAACCGGAATCCAGTATTAATGGAACTGGTTCCCCGCCTCCGCGGGGACGACGTCTGGATACCGGCTTTCGAGACTGTGTCATAATTGACTGGTAATGCTCGCAGTTTATTCGCAATGATGTCATAATATTCATGAGTTACAGGTTGACGCGCCACTTAGTCCACCTCCGTCACTTCGTGACACCTCCGCCAGCGGAGGACATAAAATGGCAATTTCATCTATTGCGACACAGTCTCCAGGGAGAGATGAGGTTGTAAGAAAAAGAGAAAATTAGGATACGGAAAGTATTATGATTTTAAATAGGATTGTTGCAACAAAAAAAGAAGAGGTGGCACAGTCGAAGAAGAAAATGCCGCTGGCCGGTTTGCGAGATGCGGTAAAAAAGCTGGAACCCTGCCGTGATTTCCGAAAGGCCGTGAGCGTCGAATCCCGTGCCATCATTGCAGAAGTTAAATGTTCTTCGCCTTCCCGGGGCAGGCTTGTGGATAATTTTGATCCGGTGCGAATAGCAAAAATTTATGAGGAAAACGGCGCCTCGGCGATCTCCGTCCTGACTGATGAAAAATATTTTTTGGGGCATAAGGATTATCTGGCGCAAGTCCGGGATAAAGTCGGGTTGCCGCTTTTGCGTAAGGATTTTATTATCGATCCTTATCAGGTTTATGAGAGCCGGGCGATCGGCGCCGATGCGGTGCTCCTGATTGTCCGGATTCTCGGGACGGAGCTTCGCGAATATCTTTCAATGGTACGGGAACTCTCACTTACGGCTCTTGTGGAAGTGCGGACAAGAGAAGAACTGGAGACGGCTCTTGCCGCCGGAGCCGATATTATCGGTATTAATAACAGGGATCTTGAAACATTTGTCACCGACATAAATACTTGCCGGGATCTGGCGCGTTTCATTCCCCCAGGTAAAACAATCGTTGCCGAAAGCGCGATTACCGGCAGATCTGATATTGAAATGCTGACGGAAGCAGGTATACGGGCTTTTTTGATCGGCGAGGCACTGGTTACGGCGCAAAACATCGGTCAGCGACTAAAAGAGTTCAGGGGGCAGTAAGAAATGATACCCGTTAAAATTTGCGGTATAACCAATAAAGAAGATGCCCTCGCTGCTGCCCGAAGTGGTGCCGCCGCGCTGGGTTTTATTTTCTATCCGCATTCAACCCGCTATATCACACCTGAAGATGCCCGTAAAATTACGAAAATATTGCCGCGGCATGTTGTGCGGGTCGGTGTCTTTGTGAATGAAAACGCGGGCGAAGTAAAAAGAATTATCCGGTATTGTGATCTTGATTTTGTGCAATTGCACGGCGACGAAACGGTCGGATATTGCCATGATTTTCCTCCGGAGAGAACCATCAAGGCGATGAATTTGCAAAACAGAGTCGATCTGACCAAGGCCCTGCAATACAATGTTGCCGCCATTTTGGTGGACCGACGCACTCGCGGTCTTTACGGCGGTACCGGTAAAAAAGCAAACTGGGACCTGGCGTTACAGATAAAAAATAAAAAACCGCTCATTTTATCCGGCGGTTTAAATGAGGATAATGTTGCTGAGGCTCTTGCCAGGGTCGCACCCGACGCGCTGGATATAAACAGCGGTGTGGAGATGGAACCGGGGAAAAAGGATCACAATAAAATAGCCAGGATATTCGGAATTGTGCATTCGCTTGATCTTAAAGCGGGTAATTTCCGGCCAATTTTTATAAAGAGGTAATCTTAATGAAAACAATGCCTGATAAAAACGGACACTTTGGCATTTTCGGCGGACGTTATGCCGCTGAAACACTGATGCCGGCACTAATAAAACTCAGCGAAGCCTATAGGGCGGTGAAAAATGATAAAGCATTCCGGAAGGAATTTGCCTATTACCGCAAAGACTATGCCGGGCGCGAAACGCCGCTTTATTTCGCTGCCGGAATGACGAAGGCGCTCGGTGGAGCCAAAATTTATCTGAAGCGGGAAGATTTGAATCACACCGGTTCGCACAAGATCAACAACACATTGGGGCAGGCACTGCTCGCGCGCCGGATGGGCAAGAAAAAAGTGATTGCGGAGACCGGTGCCGGCCAGCACGGTGTGGCCACAGCCACGGTTGCTGCGCTTTTCGGGATGGTCTGCCGGATATTCATGGGGGAAGAGGATATACGCCGTCAGGCGGCGAACGTCTTCCGGATGAAGATTTTAGGCGCGGAAGTTGTTCCGGTGGCAAGCGGTACCGCCACGCTCAAAGATGCCATGAATGAGGCGATGCGCTACTGGGTTTCCTCCGTCCGCGATACTTTTTATATCATCGGGACAACCGCCGGACCGCATCCCTATCCGCAAATGGTGCGGGATTTCCAGTCGGTAATCGGCAGGGAGACAAAAAGGCAGATTCAAAAAGCTGCAGGCCGCAATCCGGATGCATTGATTGCGTGCGTCGGCGGAGGCAGCAACGCCATGGGGATGTTTTATCCCTTCCGGAATGAAAAAAATATCACGCTCTACGGAGTGGAGGCGGCAGGACTCGGTCTTGCTACAGGCAAGCATTCAGCGAGCATCGGTGCCGGCAAAGTCGGTGTTTTACACGGCAACAAAACATATCTGCTGCAGGATGATGAAGGCCAGGTACGCGATGCCTACTCGATTGCCGCAGGTCTCGACTACCCCGGAGTCGGCCCCGAGCATGCCTATTTTCATGCGACCGGAAAGGTTGAATACAAGACGGTAACGGATGAAGAAGCGATTGCGGCATTCTCTTTTTTATCCCGTAAGGAAGGAATAATCCCTGCGCTCGAAAGTGCACATGCTCTGGCCTATGCCATGAAGATTGCACCCCGGATGGCGAAAAATAAAATTATCGTGGTTTGTCTCTCGGGGCGGGGTGATAAAGACGCCCAGACGATTATAGAAGCGAACCTGTTGTAAGATGTTTCCTTTGTCATTCTGAAACCTTCGCTGCACTCAAGGACAGGCTCCGTGAAGAATCTATTAAAAACAGATACAATCAAAATCAGATTCTTCGTCGTTTCTCTCCTCCAGAATGACATTGGTACAGCAGGTCCGGAATAACCTTTCGCAGCTTTTGAGAGGAACATTTTGTTTTGATGGAAAAATACTAAATGTGCGGAGGATATTTATGAGTCGCATATCGGAAAAGTTTCAAGAGTTGTGTGCAAAGAAAGAAAAGGCGCTGATTGTTTATCTGACGGCAGGTGATCCGTCGCTGGCTGTAACTAAAAAATTGATTCCGGCACTGGAGTCAGCGGGTGTGGATATCCTGGAAATCGGTGTTCCCTTTTCCGATCCCACAGCCGACGGGCCGGTTATTCAGGCGGCGGCACAACGTGCCTTGAAAACCGGCACGACGCTCGCGGGTGTTTTGCAACTCGTGCGGGAAGTACGCAAATCTTCACAGATTCCCATAGTGCTTTTCGGTTATTTCAATCCTATCTTTGCTTATGGTACGGAAAAGTTTTCTTACGCAGCGCGCCGCGCCGGAGTAGACGGTATTCTTGTTGTCGACTTGCCTCCGGAGGAAGCAGAGGAACTGAGACAATATACCGATCGTGCGGGTATCGATTTTATTTCCCTGATTGCACCGACAACTGATCAGGCGCGATTGTGCCGTATTGCCGCTCATGCCGCAGGGTTTATCTATTACATTTCCATCACCGGTATCACCGGCACGGCAGCGCCTGACATTGCCTCGATTAGAAGCGAAGTGGGAAAGATACGCGCGGTAACCGATCTTCCGGTGGCCGTTGGTTTCGGCATATCCGGTGCAAAGCAGGCCGGCCGGATCGGCTGCTTTGCCGATGGTGTCGTTATCGGCAGCGCTTTGGTGAAATTGATTCATGAAAATCGCAACAAAGCCGCTTTAATCAAAATTGTTGCCGGTTACATAAAATCGATCAAAGAGGGGCTGCGTCAGAACAGCTTGTGTTGAGGATCAAAAAAAGAAGGTTTTTTTCTTGTTGTAACTTTATCGTTTTTTCCCGGCTTGCCTATGAGCATCCCGGAGGCGGGATCGTGCTGCTGACAATTTTTCTTTGTTGTGGCGGCATTGGAATTGGCATAGCAATAAAGGCAACCGTGCAAACATGTATTGTATGCGCCGATGTCGATGCTCTCCACGCAGCCGCAAAGAGGCCTCTGGGTTTTGTCTTTTTCCAGGGTTATTTTGCGTCCGGCTATCCGGTTGATAAGATCGTTATCAATGCATTTGCCGTGAGCGATACCGAGAGACGATAAATCAATTTCTTCAGCGCAGGTGGTAAGTGTAAGATCATTATTTTCGGCGATCCGGGCAAAACATCCGGCAATTTCGAACATTGTCTCGTAAGTGAACGGCAAAATTCCCCGGCCTTCCAGATTCTTTTCAATTTTTTTATAGAAATCCAGAAAGCTGATCACGCAGTGCCTGGTATATCCCTTAAGTGATTCGGCCATGGCGGCGAATGCCTCTTCATGAAAGGAGACGGACATTTGTTTGGAGAGAATGATGGGATCGTAACGCCAGATCATTTTCTGACTGCCGGTTTTCCGGGACAAGTTTTGGAATGTATCCATTAATTGCGCTTTTTCCGGTAAACCGGGCTCGAGTTTGCGGCCGTATGGTGTGAGGGTGAACTGGAAATAAAGATTATAACCGGCTAACTCCGGAAGATACGGCAATAATTTTACAGGATTTTTCGTCCAGAAGACGATGCAATCAACAACATCCGGTGTAAGAGGAACTTTTCTTATTTGTTTGGAATTTAACGGATTGCGGATCAGTACATGGCCATCCCGAATACGGTTTATAAACCATTCGGCAAAAAAAGCGGGAATGTCGGTGCGGCGGCTGGCGCTGATAATCATATTTTTTACGGCTGTGGACTTATTTACTAATAAAATATTTGTTTCCCTGATAATATCCGTTTAAGCGGCCGTTGAAAATGTTTTGGTAAATAAATCTTGGTGAAGTGAAAGAAAAGCGATTACAATTATTTGAGCCGAAGGCGAGTTTTGTAATCGCCTGAAACGAGCCTTGGATTTATCCAAAATACTTTCCGGCAAGCCAAAAGGATATTAGGGAAACGATAGAGAATTAACACCTATTTACAGGTTGTTGTCAATATATTGTTGGATTATAATTGAAAAAATATCCGGCTGCGTTAAAATGCTTGTGTGGCATAAAGAACCGGCAGTAGAAAATTAGAGATAAAAGGAGGAGACGCCATGGAAATAAAAAGTTCAGCATTTAAGAACGAAGACATGATATCCGCGAAATATTCCTGTGACGGCCAGGATATATCCCCGCCTTTGCAATGGAGCGGAGCTCCCGCCGATACGAAAAGTTATGCTCTTATTTGTGATGATCCCGATGCATCGGTCGGAACCTGGGTGCACTGGGTAATTTTCAACATTCCGGCAACGGCCGGCGGCCTGCCGGAAAATGTTTCCGGGCAGAAAGAAATTCCCGGGCTTGGTAAAAACGGTAAAAATTCCTGGCAACGTTTAGGTTACGGCGGCCCCTGCCCGCCTTCGGGAACGCACCGCTATTATTTTAAATTATATGCACTCGACACGCTGCTTAATTTAAAACCCGGTGCTACAAAAGAAGAATTGCTGAAAGCCATGAAAGGTCATGTGCTCGCGGAAGCGCAGATAATGGGAAAATACAAGAGATAATTTCCGATACCATTTTTTTCTGCTGCTGATTTTGTTGGTAATGCCTGCCCCGGCACAGGCCGGATTTATAGTAAGTAGAGACGTTGCAGGCAACGTCTCTATGGTTGTTTTCTATTTTATTGCTATGAATTTTCTACCGGAAAGATCTTTTGAATAATGCCTTAATTGCATTTTGGCCGTTTTCTTCCAGGAAGCGTGTTCCGGTACCGGTGAAATGATTTTGGCTGATAACAGGCACATCGCCTTTTTTCCGTTCACTCCATTCCTTTTTATTCCAGGTAAACCAGGCGTTGCGTTTCTGATCGAATACATGCAGTGGTTTGTTGCAAAGCTTGCTGAATTCGGCGCCCCAGCCTGTGCCGCCCTTTACCGTTTTATCTTCCAGTATTTCACCGATGACAAAAACTTCCTGACCGTTGTTAATCTGATACCAGATGGTCTGTAAAATTTTGCGGAAGGTCGCATTATCCGTATAACGGCGATTCATCAGCCGGGAGATGTATTCGAGGGAAACATCTCCGTTTTTCAATTCCTCATGGTTAAGAACGCGCAGGCCGCGCGTGCGAACAATGATGTGTCCCTCAAAGGTGAAGTTGACTTCCTCAATTCCGTATTTTTCCGCATTTACTCCAAATTCCGCTTCCGCTCCCTGAGCGCCGCCGCTAAACAGAATATAATCTTCCTTGTTCATTAATGATCCTTTCCATACGTGTTTTAATTAGGTGATATAAATGTAGGTAAAACTGCCGATTACTTGGATAACTGATATATACCTGATTTTATAACCGGTATGAACCATTAAAACGACCGGCTGTCAAGCGGAAAATATTTTGTGCAGATTCCGGAGGCACAGCACCATATTCATTAATATCAGCAGAAAGGAGAAAAAGTTCCGTTAATCTGTTGAGAAGGCCGTTGCCAATTTGGACTATGCCGGGAGGGCAACACCTGGTCGGAAAACGGAATCGGCTATTTCAGTTTAAAATCAACCCGGCTGTCTTTCACCTTGTCTTTTTTCTCCGGGGCGAGCGATTTAGGCTCAATCAGGAATATCCGGCTCGCCGCTACATCACCCGATTTCAAAACCAACTCCTTGATATTCTCGGCGCGCCGGGAGGCAAGCTGCCGCAGGTCGCTGTCGGTGACGGCAATGTTGGTGAGTATCAGTTTTTCCATTTCCTCCTTCGGCAGTTTTTTCTCTGCGGCCTGAGCCGTGCGCGGTTTGGGGAATTTTTCCGCTCTGTAGGCAAGCGTCAGATATTTTTCATACTCTTCCGGGGCTAGGGAAACCTGCTGGGCTGCTTCACCTTTGGCGAGTGTTTCCCTGATCTTCTGGGCTTTTATTTTCCGGTCGAATTCGACTTTCCTTAGACCTTCCTTATCGTTTTCCAGGTCAACATATCCTTCGATGTCCATTTTTAGTTGCGGCCGTTCTTTGAGTGCCTTGACAATCGATCCGACTTTTTTCATGTTTATGTCGGAGACGGCGGGGCTGCCGTAATCGAATTCGGCAAAGCTCAATTCCTCTCCTCCTCCGGTGAGCGATGCCAAAAGGGCAAACGGCGAGGTCAGTGCCTTGGTGAGGAGATTTTTAATAACCTGCCAGATGATGGGCCAAATCCGGAATTTCGGGTCATCGAAGCTGCCGGAAACCGGTATATCCAGATTGATCTGACCGTGTCGGTCGGTGAGAAGCGAGATCGCCAGCCCCACCGGAGCTTTTACGGCATCGGGGCTGTCCACCTTGTCGCCCAGCGTCAATTGATCGATCAGAATATTGTTTTTAGCGTCAAGCTTCCTTTTATCAATCAAATATTCGACTGTGAAGGTGAGTTTGCCTTTCTCGATCGGATGGCCGAGAAATTTACTCGAGTAAGGTGTGGCCGGGCTCAATTCAATATCCCGGAAATCAACCTTGATATCGGCGAAGAGATCTTTGACAAGCGGATTAATTTTGCCCTTTATATCGATGGGTGAACCGTAGCCCAGGTTCCCCTTCAGGCTGACGTCGGCACGGGAGCTCTCTGTGGTGGAAAGTCCCTTGACGCTGCCTGCCATGTTCAGCATGCGGGCGGAATAATTGGGCTTAATGAACCGGTCGGCAAAATCAATTGTTCCGCCTTGGAATGTAACGGTGCCGATTCTAATATTTTTAGCCGTCTCATCCTGCTTGACTTCCTGCTTTTCCTTTACTTCTTCTTTTTCATTTTTTTCAGCGGCAGCCACCACTTTTGCCTTATCATCATCTTTTTTTGCGCCGCCGAAGATGTTTTGCAGATTCAGGGTACCGTCGGTATTAACCATGATCTGAACGTAAAAATCGGTAAGCGAGATGCCTTTTATATCGAGGAAGAAAGGATTGTATCCGGCCTGAAGTGAATCGAAATAAAGCTGCTTCCATTTAAGAAAATCGTCAGCGGTAGATTCATCAATGAGAGCAAGATTGGATACATAAAGTTTGCCCGCGTATTTTACCCGGGGTGCCCCCTTTTCGTCACTCGCGAGAGAGAAATTCCCGGCAGTAGCTACCGAGCCCTGTTTTACATTTACTTTTACCTTGTCGGTGAAGTAAGGTTCAAAGGTCCGGATGCCGAGATTTTTTACATTCAGATTCAGGTCGGCCGCAAGGGGATTTATGCCTAACTTTCCTCCGACGGTGATTTCACCCTTCTTTTCCACCATGAGCGAAAGATCAATATTCGTTAGGGCATCTTTCCCCAGAGAAAAATTAGAGGCTTTAAACTTTAAAGGTGCAATGCTAATGATTGTTTTTTTCGCAGGAACTTCATCGGTGAAAGTAATATTTGCGGCATCGAGCTGCAATTCGTCGATGACAAACTTCAAAGGTTTCTTTTGTTTTGCCTCATCTTTTCCGGCCTGTTCCTTTGCCGCCGGTTCTTTTTTATCTGCAGGCGGCGAATCCACAAGCTTTTGCAGGTTGATTGCACCATCCTTGCCGCGCTTCACGGCAAGTTCAATATCCTGAAGAGAAACACGGGAAAGATGAATATCGGAATTAAGAGGCTGGGCGGAAGCTATATCGACCTTCAGCTCCGGCAGCCGCAGGATTTTATTGCTTTGCCTGTCATCAAGTATCACTTTACGCAAAGCGACATTGCCGGAAATGTCCAGGACCGGTTCTTTGCCCTTCTTTAGAGTGAAATTGACTTTCAGTTGGGTATCAAGACGCGCCGATTTCAGATCGAAGTTCATCTTCACCGGGACATATTTTAAGTAAAAAGGTATGTCCACATCGCGGATATTTATCTCCAGGATTGATTCCCGGGAGTCGAGAAAAGGCGTCGTTTTGCCCTCAAGTTCGAAAGATGTGCCGTTGATGACGGCGGAAAATTTCGGCTGCACAAAATTTTTAGCCAGGTAGTCGATATTGGATATTACCGGTATGGAGAGTTTCATGTCCCTGACGGTATGCTTTGTTTTATAGGGACCGTCCGAAAAATCAACATTTCCGCCCGTCACCCGGATGTTGTTGAAAGAGAAGTAAAAAGGTTCCGTTTTGCTCTCCGCAGCCGGTTTTTTCTCGTTTTTGGTGAGCAGATCGGAAAAATTGTAGGTGCCGTCGTTTTTGCGTGTAACGCCCACATATGGATTAATAAGGTTGATTTCTTCCAGAATAAGTTTCCTCTGCAGAATTGAATAAATTCCGTGCAGATTGACATACAGTTTATCGAAGGCGACAAAAGGGTTGACCGATTGAGAAGGTTCGCTGATTTTAAAGCCTTCGACGGCAACCGACAGAGCATAAGGATTGATGCTGATTTTTCCGATAGTTACCGGCCGGTGAAGGAGTGCGGAGAGCTTTTCTTCGGCGATGGGTTTCACGACTGCGGGCAAAACTAAAAATCCGACAATTCCGATAAAAAGAACTATTGCGATGATTGCGACAATGATTTTTTTCCAGAATGCCATGAGAAAAACTCCTTTTTCTTTGGAAATGTAATGGCTGCGGTTAGTTTATTCAGATGACTTTGACGAAGATTTCCTTTTTATCAAAAACTGAGCGTCCAGCTTGTCTTTTTCCCTACCGG
>MVRV01000173.1 GCA_002068015.1 Smithella sp. PtaU1.Bin162 | reverse complement strand
GAAACTGTTTATTGAAACTGCCGAAACTTAAGTTGTAAAGCAGCCGGCTTTCCCCTTTCTCTCCTTTACGCAACATCTCCAGCCGGGCAACCAACTGACCGATTAATGTAAGAAAATCCGCCGGACCTGCCGCTCCTGATAATATTGCACCCTGCAATCCGCCGCCCCAGCGGGCAATATATCCCTGCGCCAAAAACGAACCCATACTGTGCCCGAATAAAAAAAGGGGAACTTCCGGATTCTCTTCCCGGATGATTCCGGATAAACGGTGGATGTCCGTGAGCATCTTGTTTAAGGCAGCGGTTCCGGTTTTTCCGACCAGCTGCGGATCCCTCACGGTACGGCCGTGACCACGCTGATCCGCAGCATAAACGGCATATCCGTTTTCCGTAAGCGCTCCGGCAAAGCGTTCGTAGCGGGCGGCGGTTTCCGCCATTCCATGGATAATGTTCACGGCTGCTTTTATTTTATCTTCCGGAAACCATTGATCGACGAAGATTTCCACATCATCCGCTGCGCGGAATGTTAAACTTTTCCGGATCATGCTTTCTTACCGGCGAAAGCCAAGCGATTAATGTATTTTGTGCAGATTTCGTCCACGGGTTCAATACAGAGGCACTTCAAATAAGCTTTGAGAAAGCCCTTGAGAAAAACCGCAGCCGGCAGGGCAGCGGCATTATCTTCTTCCAGGCCGTTTAAATAATCGATGCGTATTTTCGTTTGTTGAGCAATGCTTTCCAGTGAAATCGCGAGTTCATTGCGTATTTTCCGCAGATCGGCACCGCCGAGTTCCTGCTGAGAAAGCACTTCACCGACAAGTTTATTTTCGCTCACTTTTGTTTTCAATTCGGCGACGGCGCTTTTGCCTGCACCGGATTTACCCGGTTCCCGGTTAATATCAAAAATGCTTACCGGAGTTTTCACCGCCGGTTTTTTTACTACTTCACTGATCACTCCCAACCGGATAAGTTCATCATCGTAGTCCTGTCTCTTTTTTTCATTAATCAAAGTAAGATAAGCTTTTTCCAGCAGGCCGAGTATTTCTTTTCTTTCTTCCGGAGTAAAAAAAGAATAACTGATCAAAGAATCCGTCTGATACACTTGCAGGGCGGTATTATAGGCGTGGCGGACTTCAAAAAAAGTGGCCTCCGGCTTCAGATCCAGCATTTCATAATAATTCAGCCTGGCAAATTTTTTTTCCATATTCACTCCCGGCGTTTTCTCCCGGAACAACATCCCGCTGCCACAAACAATCTAGGAATAATTAATCATCAGCTGCTCACCAGTGGAATGAACGATTTGTTTACTGAGTTCACGTAAATCACTGGCGGTGCGGGTATAAGGATACCGATCCAGAAACGATACCCGCTGGCAGATGGAATCATGGACATGTTCATCGTAAGCAATGTTACCGGCAAAATCAATTTGAAGTCCAAGGTGTTTTTCGATAAGCTTGCAAATCTGCGGGCCTAATGCGGCATTATCCTGTTTATGCAGCTGGTTGAGAATAAGTTTGAATTTATAACCGGCAAAATCATTGTCCAGTCTGATGCCTATTTCCGGATACATTTGTTTAACCATCTGCATCATACATTCCGGTTTATTATAAGCACCGTTCCCGAAAAACTGCACGGCCTCTTCTTCCAGCGCCTTAAAGGTCGACACGGTAAAATACTGACGGATCCTGCGGAAGTAAACAGCCCGGATCAGGCGATAGACATTTTCAATGGAAGTAGGTTCCGGCGTAGCTATAAAAATTCCGCTTTGCGAGATCAGGAAAAAATCAAGGGTGTTGAAGGAAGTTCCGGCACCCAGATCAAGCAGAATACACCCGTAATCCAGTCTGGCGATAGCTCTCATAATTTTTGTCTTTTGTTCGTAGGAAAGATTGGCAATGTCCAGGGTATCGTTGGCGCCGCTCACCAGAAAAAGATTGGGAACCGGCGTTGGGAGAACAATATCTTCAAGAGCAGTAAATTTTTTTCGAATAAAATCGGAAAGACTCTTTGCCGGATAAGGGACATCCAGTAAAGTGTGAAGATTTGCGGCACCAAGATCGAGATCAATGAGGAGGGTTTTTTTACCCGCTCCGGCAAGCAGACGTCCCAGAGCACAAGTTAAGAAACTTTTACCCGAACCGCCCTTACCTCCGCCAATTGACCAAATATACACCATAAACCATCCGTCGTGTATTTTGATTGCTGTTTCATATACGATAAATTAGTAATATTCAAGAATTATATTGAGTTTTCATGGCTTTTTCTCCAATAGAAGCATCCGCTGCGGACAGAGGAAACATTTTTTTTCAATCTTTCATCGTCAGGACAATTTACCGCATACAGGAATGCACCGGGAAAACGGCAGGCAGCGCCGGTCAACCGGAAGGAATTTTCAAAAGATAACTTTCTTGACTTCTGTTTATTTTACCCATAGAAATAAAGTCAGCTGAACAGGCCAAAATCATGGATTGCCGATGATTAATTCTGAACCGATAATTAAAGTCGCCCTGCTGCAAAACTGTCATGAATCTAAAATAACCTTAACCGGGTATTTCCTTTTTCCGGACGGCCGGCAGGCGGGAAAAACGATAACCGTGCAAAGCCTTAACGGGGAAATCATATGGACTGACGACTCCGGCAAGAAATCAGCCGGCAGTAAGGAAATACTTCTTACCGCGGGGGAAAATGCAACTTTCACTCTGGATGTAAAAATAGGCATCGATTTTCACTGGCAGCAAACCAGACGGCAAACATTCCGCGGCGGCATAATCCTCCGGGCCAATCCGGATTCCTCTTTCCATTTGATTAATGAGATTCCTGTGGAAGAATATCTCGCCTGTGTCATTTCCTCGGAAATGTCGGCAAAGGCGCCGCCCGAATTTCTCAAGGCTCAGGCGATCACAGCCCGCAGCTGGCTTGCCGCCATGCTTGACCGAAAAAAAGTAAACATCCCGGATGACCATATTGAAAGGTCCGGGAACAATGAAATAATCCGCTGGTATGATACCAACGATCATGAAGGATTTGACGTCTGCGCCGACGACCATTGCCAGCGCTATCAGGGAATCGGGCAGATCAATACCAACGTCAATGCGGCGATTGAGGCCACACGGGGACTATATCTGGTTTACAATAACAGGATTTGCGATGCCCGTTACTACAAAGCCTGCGGCGGGCGCACGGAAGTCTTCTCCACGGCCTGGGAGGACAAATCATTTCCCTATCTGCAAAGCATTGCCGATTCCGCAAATGATTCTCATCCCGTAAGCTTGGAAGATGCTGCCGCAAAATGGTTAAGCGAGAGCCCCTCGGCTTACTGCAATACCGGGGATAGGAAGCTGCTGGCAGAGATACTGCCTTCTTTCGATCAGCAAACGCCCGATTTTTACCGCTGGCAGGTTGACTACTCCCGGGAAGAACTGGAGAAAATTATCCGCGGTAAATTGGGCATCGATTTCGGAACATTGCTTGATCTCATTCCGCTTGCGCGCGGTCCCTCCGGGCGTATCAGTAAATTGAAAATCGAAGGGACAAAACAAAGCCTTATAATAGGTAAAGAACTG
>MVRV01000172.1 GCA_002068015.1 Smithella sp. PtaU1.Bin162 | reverse complement strand
AGAAAAAATAAACACACCCAGTCAAATGGTATCTCTTACTGACTCAGCTAATATGATTAAAACTTTCAACAAATTCATAAATAATATTAATGAAGCAATAACAGAACATAACAAGAAAATTGACAACAAAGATCATTCACTTGCTATGGTAAAGGCTCAATTTTGGAATATCGTCCGATGGGAGTATGATCAGACATTATCTGCATATCAAACGGATAAGACATCTATAGATTCTAAGATAAAAGATCTACAGAAAGAAATTGATACCATTGAAACCAATATAGCTGGACAGAAAAAAATAATTGAGGAACAACAGAAGAAAACAGTCAATATTGAAGAAGCAATACTGAACATTAATAATGGTCTTATTGAACTTGGGATAGAAGGCTTTAAAATAGAAAAACTCTCTGATGTATTATACAAGATTACAAGAACTGAACAATGTAACAATCCGTTTCAAACCCTCAGTGAGGGTGAGAAGATGATAATCAGTTTTTTATATTTCCGTGAACTTTGTAAAGGTAAGAAAACAGTATCTAGCTATTCAAATAAGAAAATAGTTGTTATTGATGACCCGATTTCAAGCTTATCCCATGTATATGTCTTTAACATAGGCCAATTAATTAAAAGTGATTTTATTAATTCCAATAAATATGATCAGATTTTCGTTCTTACTCATAGTCTATATTTTTTCTATGAACTAACTGACGCTAATCCTGACAGGAGAAAAGCAAACCAAAAGTTGTTCAGGATAATTAAAAATCGTGAAGGTAGTAAAATTTCAAAGATGAAATATGAAGAAATACAAAATGACTATCATACATATTGGCTTATAATAAAAGACGACAATCAACCACCTGCACTAATTGCTAACTGCATGCGAAATATAATTGAGTATTTCTTTAACTTCATTGAAAAAAAAGATTTAAATAACGTATTTCAAAAACCTGAGCTACAAAAATCAAAATATCAAGCATTTTGTCGTTACATTAATAGGGAATCTCATTCCTTAGGTCAAAATATATTTGATTATAAAGAATTCAATTATGCTGATTTCAGAGAGGCCCTAGGTTTAGTATTTTCAGAATGTGGATACAAAGAACACTTCGATAAAATGATGAGAATAACAGAAACATAACAAAATCGCTCAAGCCGATCGCCGCGTCAGGGGCGCGGCTCCGGCTTAGCTTTTCGTTAAGCATATAAATTATGACAAGAGTGAAACAATCAAAGAAAGATTTAGAGCTTCAATTGAGGCAACAAATTAGCTTTTTAATATCCTCATGTCAATCTTACGACATGGGTAAATATCATGAAGCAAAGAGAATCGCTTCAATCATTCGTACATTATTTCATCGAACAAAGACTTGCAAACCCCTTATTGGCCAATTACAGCTCAATTCTATAAATTGGATTGACACAGCTCAACCTTACGATCCTGAAAACCTGGCAAGTCATTTAGGCTTAACTGGTTTTAAAATGATGTCAGGGAGGCTTCCGAGTATAATACCGAAAGGGGCATTACCTAAAGAATCAGAGGGTAAAAAGTATAATACTTTAGAGTTTAATCAGTGGTGGACAAAACCAGTTGTTGTTGCTTTAGGTGGCAACGAAAAAAGATACTTCTCAAGGCAAAATTTGGTTTTAAACGTCGCCGAAACAGATGGTGGTGCCCATGTGGATGAAGGGCTGGAAGAAATATATAATGAGCTTTCTCGAAAAAATGGTCTTGGTGTTTATGCAATTGTAAATGGTAATAAATATCCTTTGTTATATCCTGAACTACCTTGTCTACGTCAAATTGGTCATGAAGTACTTTTAACATTAAAGAAGAATTTACCGCATCTCTTTGATGAAACTTATGAAGATGAAATCATAATTGTTCCTTCAGGAGAAATAATTGAAAATCTACAAACTAATGTGGGACTAGAAATATATTTTAGAAAAGAAACTGCTTAACCAGTCGCTAGAGCCGATCGCGGCCCCGTGGAAGGGGACGGGGGACGCCCTTAAGTAATTAAGTATCTCAGAGCGGTTTGCCTTAAAATAGTTTACGGTGAAGGAATAAAAGCAATAACTTAAATACTTAAGGGCGTCCCCGTATGGAAACTTACATTTTAAATAATTCAATATGGAGATGCAATTATGCCAGTTGCCGAGTTATTTCTGATTAAACGATTTGATGAATTTCTACCCAAAGAAGATAAGGCTAGTGTGCCAAAGAATACCCGTGGCATCTATGTACTTCTCAAGAAAAATGGTAAATCGTATGACGTGGTGTATGTCGGCATGGCTGGTGGCAATAAGGCGGGCATTCATGGAAGGTTGAACTCGCATGCGAGGAGTAAAAAGAAGAAAGATGCTTGGGATTATTTTTCAATCTTTGAAGTGCATGATAATATGTCAAGAGATGTAATCCAAGAACTTGAAGGATTGTTCAGGCATATTTATCGCAGAGATTCTAAATCGCAGCAATTTAATGTACAGAAGAAATCCAAGAAGTATTCAAAGATTCACAAACCGTTATCAAAATGGAAAGAGGGCTAACCCCGGCAATACAGCCGATCGCAGCGCCAGGGGCGCTGCTCCGGCTCAGCTCGTCGTAATGTCATCAAAAACAGAAAGGAGAAAAAAGGCATGAAAATCGGAGCGAGAGTTCTGATCTCAATGGTGGTAGCAGTGTTTCTGGTATCGGCGGTAGCGGCAGCAGAGGAAGCGGGACAAGTTATCCCGAATCTGGTTGGAAAATGGACAGCAGAATATAAGGTATTTTCCCCCCGTGGGTTCATTGAATCGTCGAATATGCTGACCATAACCGAGCAGGATGGTCCCTACATCCGCGGAAACCACGTTTGGACAGTCAAAAAGGGGCCCAAAGACCTGATCACACAGCACGGGAAGGTGGTCACCAGCGAAAAAGAGCCCATCATTGGGGTCATCGACTATGACGGCAAGACTGTGCGCATTGTGGAACGAGGCGACACCGGACGCTTCGATGGGCGTGTTGTGGGTCCGAACAAGATGGAATTGGTTCACACGGAAGGCGGCGCCGAAGCCTTCATATACCGGGCCGTGTTCACCAAGCAGGGCAATTGAGCGGTCGTCTTCACCTGCATAAGACGCTTCGCATCCCGGCAGGTTCGTGCTCTCGCTTCAGCTCCGCCGTTATGGTGCCGGACGGGGGACGCCCTTCAGTAATTAAGCATCTCAGAGCGGTTTGCCTTAAAATAATTTACAGTAAAGGAATAAAAGCAATAACTTAAATACTTAAGGGCGTCCCGTATGGACTTTAAGACCATTTGGAAGGTATTGAAGCTTCATTCGGACCGAAAAATGTAGAAAAAAATGAGGTTATATGAATTTACATTTTAGGAGTTTCTTGTTTATTGTCATGCTTATGATTATTTATCTAAGCGGATGTGGGCATACCATTGATAAAAAATCTGGCACGGCAATGACCGACGCATCGGATTATGAACTAATTTATGAAGAAGCGGATGCAGAGAGCTCTGTTTCAGACATGGATAATGATCTCCTTTTGAAGGCTGCTAGCAGCCGCAATCACAGGCCTGCCGAAGGAACTGCCGCAAGAACATTTTACGATCGTCTGGCCTATATAATGGGGAATCTTCGACAAACGAAATATGTACATTATAATCAAAAGCAACTTGATGAAGAAAACGGCATCTATAAATATGATTGTTCAGGATTTGTCGGTGAGTTTATTCTCAAACAGGCATTGCCGAAGCAATACAAGGATCTTGCCGATAATGCAAAAAAGTTTCATGACGAGAAGCATCCTCGCGCCTGGGGTTTTTATGATTATTTCAATGAAATACTTGCAGATAAAGACGAAAACAGCAACGGATACTGGCATGTTTTCAAATCCATCGAAAAAATACAACCCGGTGACATCATTGTTGTTAAATATGATGAAAAATGGCAGCAGAAGATGATTCTCAATTGCAAACATTCAAGTACCGGCCATGTTATGACGGCTTGGAGCTACCCGGTTAAATCAGATGATGAATATTGGATCTATGTCATTGATTCTTCGGGTTCCGGACACGCCAAGGATACAAGGAGAACGAAGTTTGATGATGTTACTGCTGAAAGCGGAATAGGCAAAGGTAAGATGTGGTATGGCGTCAATTCTGATGACAAAAGACCGGTTTATTATCGGTGGAGTTCCGCGGGCGGTTGCAAATATACCATCAGAGACATGAGTACCAATTGCAAAGGAAAAGATGACGATCTCTGTTGCCAGAAAGAAAAGGGAAAAACGTGCGATTATCCATCTGAATACTTTGAACGCCTCCAGGGAATTATCATGGCACGTCCCATATAATGAAAAGGGAGCTTCTCGCAAATACAAACCTGCAATGGCGCAGATGCCTGAGCGCATAATAGTCAGCCATTAAAAGGATGGATAATAATATGGGAAGTGTCCCCACATTAAATAGGTTTTACTATCTCGACAATCTCAAAGTTCTCCTGATTATTCTTGTTATCATGCATCATGTCGGTCAGGCCTACGGAGTCACGGGCGGAGCCTGGGTTTATTCGTATCCGGGAGAGCGGGTAAAAGCGCTGGGGCTTTTGTTTTTCTTCAATGCCTCTTTTTTCATGGGTCTTTTCTTCTTTATTTCGGGATATTTCTATCCGCAATCATTCGACCGTCACGGAATCCACAAGTTTATCAAAGACAAGTTTATCCGTTTCGGCATTCCCCTCACCTTCGCCTATTTTATAATGACCCCGCTTCTGGATTACGTAAAATATGTACATTCCGTCAGGGAAATCAGTCTTCCGGCTTTCTACCTGCAAACCTGGCTCGAAAGCGGCCTTAGATTGGTATATCCGGGCGGTTTTCACTTCGGACATTTATGGTTTGTGGAACATCTGCTCGTTTATGCAATTCTCTATGCCGTTATACGAACATTGCTGCAAAAATGCGCGCCTGCTCCATCGATCGCGACTCCGAGGCAGGTAAAATTATCGATCATTATTTTCTACATTTTAATCCTCGGTTTCGTTTCGCACCTGCTGCGGACAGCAGGCGGATTCCCCACCGACCGCTGGATCGCCTTTTTGGGAGTCATCCAGATGGAACCGGCGCATCTTCCGCAGTATATTTCGCTTTTTGTTTTCGGTATTCTTGCCTACAGATGGTCTTTCCTGGATGCAATCACCACCCCCCGCAATATATTGTGGCTTGTACCCGGTTTGGGTATCTTTGTCGTCATCGTGGTACAATTCTATATCACGGGCAGCCGCGAGCAGGCATTCTTTCTGAGGGAATACAAGGAGGCTCTTCTTTGTGTAGGAATGTGTATAGGTCTTCTTGCTCTTTTTAAAACCCTTTTTAACCGGACCGGACGTATTGTGCAAATTCTCTCGGAGAACGCATTCGGGGCATACGTCATCCATGTGCCGGTAGTAGTTGCCTTCCAGTACGCTTTTGATCCCGTCAAGACGGGGGCATTTGCTCTATTTATTATCGTATCGTTTCTCTCCATACTCGGATCATTCCTGATGTCGATCATTTTAAGGCTCATTCCCGGAGTAAAGCGGGTTCTATAAAAGAAGACTAAGACTGACCGTCCGGTAATCATGTTGTTGCTTTTGCAGCAAATGCCGTATATGATTAACTTTTCAGGAATGAATTTCCTGCTGCTATAATAGCAGATATTGAAATTCAAATCGGGAATAAAAATGGACTCAAAAAATTTACTCCTCTGGCCCGTCATTATATCCGTTGTCGGGCATGTTGCATTGATTTCGGCAAGCGGCATGATTGATCTGCGCGATAATACCCAAACCGCGGAAATATTTACCGTCGATATCAAAGAGCAGGAGGAACCCCAGCCGCCGGCAAAACAAAAAGATTCGAAAAAAACAAAAAACATCAACAGTGACGGATGGCGTGAAGAAACCGTCAACCTGGGCAGCAATGATGTCAAATATGCTTCCTATTTAGCCAAGATTAAAAGAAAAATCCTGCAGATATGGGAATACCCGCAAAAAGCTTATGAAAAAAATGAAGAAGGAGTGGTTGTTGTAAAGATTTCCATTGATGCCGGCGGCAGGCTTGCCGCAATAAGCCTGATAACTCCTTCCGGATCAACATACCTCGATGAAGGCACTCTCGGTATCGTCAAAACAGCCGCCCCTTATGAACCATTGCCGGACGGTTATAGCCTTTCGCGCCTTCATATAGTAGCTTCTTTCCGCTATAAACTTGTCGAATAATTTTTTCTCGACCGGAATGAACAATTTAGAACTTTCAGGCCATGATTAAAAAATTACTGATAATATTTCTCCTCACATCGTTCGTTCCATCTTTTTGTTGCGGATCTTTTGCCGGAGAAATTAAAGATGAAATCGGCCGCAGGCTGACCATCAATAATACTCCCCGGCATATCGTCTCCCTTGCACCCGGGATAACGGAAATTCTTTATGCCTTGAACCTCGAAGCTAAAATAGCGGGAGTAACAAGTTTCTGTAACTGGCCTCGCGAGGCCCGGCAAAAGCCGCAAATCGGCGGTTTCATCAATCCATCCATTGAAAAAATTGTTTCGCTTCAGCCGGATTTGATTCTTGCCACTGTTGACGGAAACAGAAAGGATATTATCCAGCAACTGGAGAGATTGGGCCTTGCCGTGTATGTGACAAATCCGCAAGACGTAAAAGGGATAATGGGAAGCATTCTCCATATCGGTGAAATTACCTCCGAAAAGAAGAATGCCCGGGCGCTTGTCGGAAGGCTGCAAAAACGACTGGACAACATCACAGAGCAAACCCAAAAAAAAACAAAACCGCGGATTTTTTTTCAGATCGGCCTTGATCCGGTAATAACCGCAGGACGAGACACGTTCATCAATGAGATGATCAGCCTCGCCGGCGGTATCAATATTGCCGCCTCCGACATGGCACGTTATCCCCGTTACAGCGCCGAAGGAATTCTTTCCGGAGCACCGGACATCATTCTTTTCGCTCCCATGGCCAATGACAGTGAATTTACCGCAGTTAAAAAATTCTGGCAGAAATTTCCGGAAATACCGGCCGTGAAAAAAAACAAGATATATCCTATCGAGACTGATTTAATCAGCCGGGCATCACCGCGCATAATCGACGCCGTTGAAAAAATGGCGCTTATTTTTCATCCGGAAATTAAAATCAGCGAATAGGTATCTTGCGCAATTCTCTTATAAGCGCGAGTCCACTTCATCGATGCTCCGGTCCGCTTCCTTCAGCAACTCCTGAATTTCCGTCTTCTGAGCAAACGATAATTTTTGAATTTTTTGTTTGATATTATTGATGCGCTCGATTTTTGCCCGCAAATCATCTAATGTCGTATCAAGATCAATCTGCGGCTCCGGCACTTCATGTTTTATTATAGCTTCTATCTCGGCACCGGTTTTTAATTGAATTTCTTCCAGGTACTCGGGAATATCCACGGCAAAATCATATTTTGCTCTGATTGCCTCTGCCAGCTGCTGCTGCACGGCAAATTCACCATGCACCAGGAATATCTGCATTTTTTTATTCTGAAAATGTCCCAGCCATTCTAAAAGCTGATCGCGACCGGCATGAGCGGAAAAACCATTGATGGTAAATATTTTTGCCTTGATGACGACATCTTCATTAAAAATGCGGATTTTTCTTGCACCGTCCACCATCCTGCGGCCGGGTGTTCCTTCGGCCTGAAATCCGACAAAAACGATACTTGCCCCCGGACGCCAGAGATTATGCCGCAAATGATGACGAATTCTGCCGGCATTAGCCATCCCGCTGGCGGAAATAACAATTGCCGAACCCCGCATCTCATTAATACGCATGGATTGCTCCGTTGTCGAGGAAAACTCAAGTTGCGGCAGGTGAAGAGGATCGTCATTTTTTAAAAGGTTCTGCGTATCACCGTCCAGGTAAGAGCGGTAACGGCGGAATATTTCCGTAGCCCGGATAGCCAGCGGGCTATCCAAAAACACCGGCATGTCTTTGGGCAGCTTGCCTTCGCTGTTTAAAAGATACAATGAATAAAGAATTTCCTGGGTCCGCTCCACGGCAAAAGCCGGAATAATGATTTTTTCACCACGGGAATAGCTGTAATCTATCGCCTTGGCCAGTTCATTCAGACTGTCTTTCTCCCCTCTGTGGTTGCGGTTGCCGTACGTTGATTCCATAAAGAGAAAGTCCGCTTCACGAATTATACTGGGATCTTCCACCAGGAGCTGATGCCGCCGTCCGATGTCGCCGGAAAAAACCAGCTTGGTGGACGTTCCGTTTTCCCGGATAAATATTTCCACAATAGCCGCTCCCAGAATATGGCCGGCATCCTGAAACCTGACATCTACACCCGGCGCCGGGCTGAAGGAATAATCATAAGTTTTGGCCATAACCAGCGGACCGACGGCTTCGGCGTCTTTCAGAGTATACAGCGGCGAAAAATCGGCCGCCTTCCCGTTGCGCTGCATCTTTTTATTTTTCCAAACGGCCTCAACTTCCTGAATGTGAGCGCTGTCGAGCAATAATATCTTTAATAAATCTCCCGTAGGTTCGGTTGCATAGATGGGGCCATGGAACCCGTTTTTAACCATCCGGGGCAGAAGCCCCGTATGATCGATATGGGCATGGGTAATGATGAAAAAATCAATATGCGCCGGATCGTAAACACCGACATCCCAATTGCGCTTTTCTATTTCAGCCGCGCCCTGATACATGCCGCAATCAACAGCAAATCTCGTTTTGCCGGTTTCAATAATGTAGCAAGAACCGGTAACCGTCCTTGCCGCCCCCAGAAATATAATTTTCATAAAATATCTTTCACCATTTATTTATTGAAAAACAATAAAATCCTCTCTACCGGAATAAAACACGGTAGCTTTGCATAACTTCTCTTTTGTCATACCGGCGCATTCAGCATGCGCTGGAGCAAGCGGCCTAAAACGGGGCGAATGCCCTGGTATCCAAGAAACCATTGATAATACTGGATTCCCGCTTTCGAGACTGTGTCACAATGTTAATACTTACACATTTGTCATTCTGAACCCTTCGCTATGCTCGAGGACAGGCTCCGTGAAGAATCTAATGAAAACAATTTGTTAGGATCAAGAGATTCTTCGTCTAAAGACTCAGAATGACATTACGACGCAGTCTCTTTCGCGGGAATGACAAAAGTGCTCGTATTATGCTGTTGTGCAAAGGTCTCCACACGGCATGACCAGCCCTCGTCACTATGAATAAATCAACAGGACTTAATGGAGTTAATCGCTGCCTCATCTTAATTGCTGCAAATTTTCGCAGCTTCCCCAAAAACATTTCAGGAAGCTATATCCCCCGCTCCGGAAATTTTATCAGCCGGTTTTCAGGGATTTTTTCATTTTCTTTGCTTCTTTCTTTTCCTTGGCCGTTTTGCTCGGTTTTTTCTTCGCGTCTTTTTTTACATCTTTTGATTTCCCCATAAGTATTCCTCCTTCTAATCAGTAATTTCCATACCTGCATTTCTACAGAGTTTTATCAATATGTTTTCGCCGGCCGAAACAATACCGGCGTTGCCGAATACCACTCATTAAATTTTCCCTTCGCTCAACAATTGTCTTTCGATCTCAAGAATCGCTTTGCCCAGTGCGGCTTCTCTCTGTTTATCGTCATATTCAAATTCAATACTGACATACCGGATATTCTTCTTTTCCGGAACATCGTACGGTGCCCAGATATTGCGCACTTTCGCCTCCAGATCAAATACTCTGCCGCCGATCAGCAATTTGAATTTAACTTTGTCGGCGGCACGAAATGAACAATTTTTCGGAGAAACAAATTTGGCGCCGCCCAGGGAAATATCAATTAAACTGACTTTTTCTTCCGTTTCATTAAGTATCAGGCTGATATTGCTCTGACTGTGCGGCTTAACCCGAAAATACATGCGGAATTCCAAAGGTTCGGCCGCTTTATCCCTCTGCAGGACGAGTGCTTCAACGTTCTTTTCGGAAACGATTTTATAATCGTTAATAAGATCAATCAGTGTGGCCGGAAAACCGAAACGCAAATTACGGCCGTCCATTTGAGCCAAAAAAGAAACCATTATCCGGCGATTAAGAAAATTGCGATTTAATGCCGGAGATGTTTGTGAAATAATGATTTTACCTTCCTGAATGTCATACACCAACGCCTTCATAAAATGGGCGTTGCTCTGCATTATTTCGTTTTCAAAAACTATATTTAATCTTGTACCGACTTTTAATTGGGGAACCTTAATCATCCTACCACACTGTGCACAAATTATTGGACTGACGGCTGCTTTTTTAATTCCAGCTTATGGAACAAACTTCTTTATAGTGCAGGTAATATAATAAAACGGTTGTATTTAATCAAACACTTTCTAAATTCGGGCCACAAATACTAATTTTTCTCCCGCACTCCGGCACCAATTTACCCGTTTGCAATTTTCTCCCGAATTTTATATTCTTTCTGCAAAAGGTATTTAAAATGAAAAAGGTACTAATTATGAAAAAAACATTAATTATTGCAGCAGGCCTTTGTTTTATTCTTGCTCCTGCAATCTCCGCATTCGCGCTCACACCGCAGCAGGTGCTCGAGCTGAAAAAAGCGGGAGTAAGCGATCAAACCATTCAAATGATGATTCAGCAGGAAGAAGCGGCAAAAAATTCTCCCGCCACCATGGGAGTAAAAGAATTAAAAGACAAAGATGGAAATACGGTTATTCTTTATACGACCGGCGAAAGCGGAAATACGGCCGCCGACGATGAAGAAAAGAAAAACGTAGACCGGGCCTGGAAAATGCTCAACAACATCATTATTGATAAAAGAAATAAAAAATAAGGCGCGGTTTCCGCAGGCTCATTTATTTTTTTTCAATGAATCAAAAACATTTTCCAATATTTTACCCTTCTCTTCTCCGATGAGCTTTTTTGCAGCGCCTTTTCCTGTTTCCATCAACACACTGCCGGCGGCTTTTTTAATAACGCCGTCCACGGAATCCAGTTGGGGCCGGACGATTTTTACTTCGGCATTTTTAGTCGTGCCGGAAGCCTTAAGCTGCAAATCAATTAACCCCTCTTTATTGATGAGTGGTTGCAGGGCTGTAGCGGCCAGTTGATCCGCGGTGACATATTTTTTCACCTCGGGACTTCTGATGCCCGTATCAATTTTTTTCGCAAGCGTTGCTTTTACGGAATCGTTGATTTCCTTTTTCATGATCATATTCAGGTTCATATCAAGAGCCTGGGAATCCGTCTGGACCATCCCGGCAAAAAGAAGCCGGGCTTCCTGAAGATCAAGACTGCCGTTTGAAATATCCGCCCTGCCTGCTTTGTAATGTAAATCAGCTGAGGAAGTCCGGGAATTTTTCCACTCCACTTTTCCCTTTAAAAAGGAAAGATGCTCACCCAGATAATCGCCCAAGAGGGGCACCGCAGCCACGGCGTTGAATATCTGCAGACCGCTGATCCGGCCTTCCGGGAAGGCGGCATGAAGAATTATTTCCGGTTCCAGCTGTCGAGTTTTGATGTCAAACGGTATTACCCTGCCTGCGGCATCGACGGTAATATCAAAACTCTGCACACTGCCTGTTTTCACCGGGCCGACTGTTTTCAGCCCGAAGGCGATTTTTACTTTGATTTCATCCTTATTTTTCAAATCGGTGGGGTCGATGTTGATATCATAGGCCAATGTCGTCAGATTATAGATTTGGAACTTCTGCTCGAATTTCCCATCATAGTAATTGACCGTTGCGTTTTTCAGGCCCACTTCTCCCACGGAAACGGCAATCGGTATATCATCGGCACTGACCGGTTTAGCCGGATTCTTGCCGCTTTCATCCTTTTTTACCTCTGAGGAAGACGGTTGGGCCGTCTGTTCTTTGGAAGCACCAAGCAGATCCGAACAATTCAGGGCACCTTTTTTGTTCCGGGCCAGATTAACCACCGGGGCGTATAAAACCAGTTCTTTCAATTCCAGCTGTTTCCTGAGCAAAGGTAAAAACCTGATTTTAAACCTGAGTGCTTCCATCGAGGCGAAAACATCCTCTGAGGCAATTGGTTTACCCTGCCGTGAGATAAGTTCTTCCGGTGTTTTGAAATTTGAGATGGTCATTTTTTTAATTTCCATACCGGAGACAAGGGAAAAAATGCTCACGTCAATTGCTTCGATAGTCACCTGACGGTGGAGAACCGGGGACAGTCGGGATTCAATAAATGATTTATCCACAATCAGCATAACAACTATTCCGGCGGCAACAAGCAGGATGATAACCGCCCCGATCAGAGCACCGAAAACAACCAACGTTTTTTTCATTGTCCACCCTCCCGTCTTTATTCATCCGCGTTAATTCAATACTCCGGACGCATCAACTTTCCACGTTTTTCAGTTTTGCCCGGACATAATCTATATGAATGCGCAGCACATAAAATTGTTCGGCAAAAGAAACCGGAATTTTCATCTTATTAACCGCATACTCGATTTGTTCCAGTTGATGCAGCAGGGCATCCCTTTTCCCCTCGGCTAAATCCGCGAGCATATTTTTTTCCAACATCATCAGAGCCCGGTACCAGCGCATAATCCGCAGCCGCATTCGCCAGCGATAGATTGCCGGGATGCTGCGGATTCCCGGAATTAAAACAAGAAGCATCGGTACAAAAACAACCAAAATACGGTTAACAAGGCTGGCGAGCCAAAAAGGCAAGTACCGATAGAGAAAACTTTTTCCCGATTTATAGTAACGACCGGCATCGGAACTGATGCGATACTCATGTTCAAGAGGTGCGGGGAATTCCCCCCTCTTCTGGGTTAGCCCCGGGCGACCGTGCACCTCCGTGGCCGCTTCCAGAAGCAGATCGGAAAGTGCCGGGTGAAGATCAGCCCGGGCAATGAGTTCCACGGTAGGACTGATCAAATTGATGTCCTCGTCGGGAATATTTTTTCCAAAATCCAGCGATCCCCTGGGCAACACTATTTTATTTAAATAACTGAGACGACGGGTATAGGCATCCGCCTGAGAAAAATCAAAAATACGGATATCCGTCCTGCGCTGTAATGCCCGCATGGTCCTCGATGATGCCGAATCACTCATCATGAAAACGGCATCAATATTCCCGGCAAGAAGATCTTTTTCCGCATCTTCATCATCCATTTTCAGAAGTTTCGTCGGACCATCAGGCTTGATACCATTCATGGCAAGCAGTTGCAGAGTCAGAATCTGCGTCCCCGTACCGTCTTCTCCTATCGCCAGTTTTTTACCGGCAAATTGGGAAAGTAAAGGAAAAGGTTTATCGCTGCGGTAAAAAATATAAAGCGGCTGATAAGAAATGCTTCCCAACGATACCAGCTTATCAATATTCTTCCCTTTGGCTACACCTGTTTGCACAAAGCCGACATCAACAGGAAAAGAGGGATTTTCGAGCCTTTCGAGATTTTCCAGGGAACCTTGAGATGGCAGGATTTTCAGTTTAACTCCGTTGCGGGCCAGTATTTTGGCATATCTCTCCGCGGTTCTTTGCAGACGGCTTCCTTCATCACCGCTGGTAATGGTAATGGTAGCGGGAGGAGCAGACTGAAAAAACCAGAATACGGCGGCAATCGTCACAAGCCCCACAAATATCATCATGCTTAACGTGGCGGCCGGGCCAAGACCAAAAGTCTCGGCAAATGTCGTCTGGATCGCGCGAAAAGCTTTTTGCAGAATTTTCATGCTCATACCGGATGGAGTTATTTTTCAGCTTCAAACTTTGAAAGCATTGTCTTTTTCAAGCAGGCCGGGCTTTATGTACAATTTTTCCTATAGTACCATAATAATCTGCAATTTTCAGAAAAAGATAACCGGAGGCATGATGAACTTTCGACCATTTTTATTTGTTCTTCTTCAGATAATGTTTTAACGGCAGGATGCACAGTGCGAGAAAGTTATGATCGGCAATAATATTGCTTATAATTATATGCAGATACAATATTTTAGGGAAAAAAATTGACATACACTCTGAACTTACCTATATATCCGTGATAGAAAACGTGAATTTGTCACTCGGAGAAAACTTGATCCGAGTAGTTTCTTCCGGAGGTCCAATGGGAAAAACGGCCGCGAAAAATGAATCTGCCCCGAATGCATCCGAGAAATCGGCCAAAGTAATTATTTACCCCGCCGTCGCCGACAGTGTTGATCTGCCCGACTTCCTGTTCCACAAGAACCGAAAGGACGATGCGTTTACCCTTTTAACACCTGATAAGAAGCAGTTCCTTCCTCAAAAAAGCGAAGCGATAGCCGCCGGAATCGAGGCGATAAACGACCGGCGGTTAAAAACCCTTCTCTCTCCTCTGTGGCCGGATATAGCTGATTCCGATATATCCTTCACAATCAGCGGCCGGAGGGCGGCGCTTTTAACAATATCCCCGAAGCAGGGAGCTGTTATTATTGAGGCACACTGGAATTTATTTGTCCCTTATTTTTATCAAATAAAAGCACTTCCTCTTGCCCACCCTGAAATCCTGGATATTTTTGCCGATGCAGTGTTCCATTATGCAGCACTGGCTATGCAATACTCAACAAGAGGGAAAAATGAATTAAGAAACCTTGCCATCAACAAGTATGGAAACCAGCCTGAACTTTTATTGGCTTCTCTGGATATTTTCGATAAACTCAAGATTTATCATATCCACCCGACCAGAGTCTGGTTTAACAGAATTTTGGCAGCTAATGACAAGCAACACCCGTATATCGATGTTACCTCAACAGTTCCCGCAGATCAGGCCGGTTCCGAATTTCTGAAAAAAGTCACGGATTTTATCCATAAAATTGTAAAAAATTATGCGTTTCGTTACGTGGACTATCTGTGGACGCAGCGCTACAAAATCATCTTCGGCGACCATTATACAACAGGTATGGTGGTGTTGGAAGGAAATGATATTGTCATTAATATTAATCCTTTAATGCACCAGGCCGAATGGAAGCCGGCGGTTTATTTAAGCCTGGGGTATGCGGTGATGCTTGCCATACTGCGAGCTTCGGGGAAAAACAGTCAAAAAGAAAATACTTATCTGGCCGCGATGAAGACATGGAATCGTTATTTAAGCTTTGACGAATCATCGGAAAAACAAAGTGTTTGCGAGCTTTTCAGTTTAAAACGCCCAACTGCGGAAGAGCAATGCTGCCAGCTGCTCGCGTGTATCAGCGATCAAAAAAATCCTGATCTCATGAATGATTTAATCATGCTCATGAACTATTCCTCCAAAGAGACTTTTGAGGAAAGACTGAATGTTTTAGACGAGTCCCGGTACGAGAAAAGAACAGGCGTTTACTTTGAAAAGCTATGGGGAGCGGTTCAGAGCATGAACGCTTCTTTAATGAAAAGCAACATTAATTACAGCAAATTGATCGAAGTATTACGTAATGACAACATCGACCATCTCCAACTGGCGAATTTTTTACACACAGGCCGGCTAGGCAAGACAGCGGTTGTGGACATCAGCGAATGGCTCTTGTTAAGAACGCTTTTATATGACTTGATCAATGCTCCCAAGGTATTTCGAAACGATTACAAAATGCTTTTAAAAGTCCTGACAAAAGTAATCAAGAGCCTGATTGTTTATGTCTGGACATTGGGCCTGTATAATGATGAGCGTTATGAAACGGTCAGCACATACATTACAAAACTGGTGACTGATATCTTTGTGTTTAACCGGGTGAAAATCTATGAAATTGTTGCCGATCCCGTAGAATGTCTTGAGGCTGAGGCTGTAACAGGGTATCTTTTAAATTGGGCCATTCTTACGCAGAAGCAGCGGCGTTCAATCATTCAGGAAATATTGTCCAGCCTGTCCCGCAACGTGGTTGAAAACCTGAGTGTTAAAACAACCGATGATGTAGACCAGATGATCCGTGTAATGACCATCCGCACCAGTGGACTTTTCGGTTTTTACCTCTATCAGTCTTACCGCTGGGGAAACACACAGGATAAGCTGACCGAAAGAATTCGTTCCCATTTCCCGGAACTGCTCAAACACGCGCAACAGGCACTCATTCCAACGGAAACAATCAGGGGAGGTGCAATGCTTTTATTGCTTCTGGCTCAGATCATTTCCGACGAACGCGACGGCTTTGCCCGAAACATTGTGATTACCGAAGAAGAAAAGCAGATCGTTTTTAACCTTATCAGGCAGTGCGTTGATTGGGACCAGAAGCATTTTGTCATGATGGTAGCCGGTATTGCGGCAGGTTACATGGGAAGCATTGACGGCTGGACACTGCAACAATTTGATACTTTACTGGGGCGTTATGACGGCGGAGACCGCGTGGTGCTGCGCAGTGTGGTGCAATACGACGTTGATAATCTGATCGAACGGACTTTGATCACGGCCGGAAATGAAGAGGAGAGCACATTATTCAACAAAATTAATCTTCTGCGTTTTGGAGTAGATCCGGTTGTCAGCGATCAGGCCAACAAATTTCTCGGGGCAATGGCTGCCGGATTCTTTATTTCCCAGGCGGAAGCAATTCTAAAGAGGAAAGATATCCGCGAACTTCTCCTCGCCTTATCCCGGCATTTGAAAGCGCAACTTTCGTGTACATAAACTATTGTGCCGCATGTTCGGTTTAAAACCGGTGGAGAAAACTATAACTTTTCAGCGGCTGAACTTTGAAATACACCTGATAAGGTCGGCTATTGACGCGATACCGGCAGCATGGCCGGAAGATAAAAGGGAGATATATGATGAATCAAAAAACAGTAAAAATATTGTATGCCTTGCTTATGGCCGGTTTATTTTTCAGTGCAACGGGGTGGAGCGCTGATTTGCTGATCGATGTCCGAACGAAGGCGGAATACGGTGAATCTCATATCGCGGGGGCGATCAACATTCCGCTTGCCCAACTCGGCGACAGAATCGGTAAAATTGCTCCAGACAAGAAAACACCCATCAAGCTATATTGCCGGTCAGGCCGAAGATCGGCTCTCGCCCGGGAAATACTGGAAAAGATGGGATATATGAATATTGCGGATCTGGGTGGCATGAACAATGCCCGGAAACTTCTCCAGCAGGGAAAATAACGGCAAGATAAGGCGATCATGAACCACTTGAAAAATGACAGCAGCCCCTTAATTTCCGGAGCAAATAAGGCCGGATTTTTTTACGGTTATATCATCGTGGCAGCCAGTTTCCTGATTCTGATGATCGCCTGGGGATCGCAATACAGTTTCGGAATATTTTTCAAGCCGATGCTCGCTGAGTTCGGGTTTTCGAGGGCCGTTCTTTCCGGCGCCTATTCCATAAATATGATTATCCAGGCGGCGGCATGTATCTTCATCGGCAAGCTTAGCGACAGATACGGACCGCGTCTCGTGGTAACTCTCTGCGGAACACTTCTCGGTATCAGCTATTTATTAATGTCTCAGGCACAGATGCTCTGGCATATTTATCTTTTATTCGGAGTAGTCGCCAGTATCGGTCTTGCCGGCATGTGGGTTCCGCTGCTTTCCACCATCGCCAAGTGGTTTGTCTCCGGCCGGGGACTGATGTGCGGGATCGCCGCTGCCGGAATCGGCATCGGAATAATATTTGTGCCTCCTCTGACCAGCTTCTTTATCGCCGGTTTCGGCTGGCGCACATCATATGTCATTATCGGTACGGCTTTACTAATACTGATTATCCTTAGCGCACAGGCCCTGAAACGCGATCCGGCCAAAATAGGATTGTCCGCCCTGGGTATGTCGGAGCAGCATGAGGAAGACAACCCGAGCTTTACCTTCCCTGAAGCGGTCCGATCCAGACAATTCTGGATGATCAGCGGAGTTTTCCTGGTAATGAACATTTGTGTGCACTCCGTAATGGTTCATATCGTACCTCATGCAACGGACGTCGGCATCGCCGATGCAACAGCCGCCGTTATTCTCTCCGTGATCGGTGTCGCCAGCATCATAAGTAAGCTGGTGGTAGGCGCAGCGCTGGATCGTTTAGGCAATAAAACGGTTGTTATTATCATTGTTTCTCTGATGTTAATCTCTCTTATTTTTATCCAGTTCTCCAATGCCCTGTGGGTTTTTTATGTTTTTGCGGTATTTTTCGCCTTTGCCTACGGCGGATTTGCCGCCAGCCAATCGCCGTATATCGCCTATCTTTTCGGGCTGAAACATCATGGTACCATCTTCGGATTTTCGTCATTCATCTTCATGGGATCTGCGGCCTTCGGGCCATTAATCTCCGGCAAAATATTTGATGTGACTTCCAGTTATAATTATGTTTTCATTCTGCTGTCCGTGCTTAGCGTTCTGGCAATTTTGTTTGCCTGCGGAATAAAAAAAACCGGGCGGGGCACCCCGATTAAGCACTAACAAGTTACCGAAAACTCCTGTAAAAAATATTTTCCCGGACACTTTATTATTACCTGTTGGCATTTTCCTCCTAAATTGATATTAATAAAAAAAAAGGAGGGTCATCTCTATCTACCGCCGCACAACATTATCCCGGGTACTGCTGATCAGCGCTTTGATGCTGGTTGTATTTTTAGCACTCGGCATCATTGCTCTGGCCACAGGCAGCGTCCATATCGGACCGGAACGCGTATTCCAGGCTCTGCTTGATGCCGTAACAGGAGAGCATTCTCTTTCCTCCCGGGAATATTCGATTATTTTCTCGGTGCGACTGCCGCGCATTCTTTTTGCCGGCATCGTCGGAGCATCACTTTCCCTGGGCGGCGTAATATTCCAGGCACTACTGCGCAATCCGCTGGCCGATCCGTATATCCTGGGTATTTCCGGAGGATCAGCCCTGGGCGCAATTATCGGCATTCTGATCGGAGCGGGATCATTTTATCTGGGTGTCCCCCTGCTCGCTTTCCTGGGAGCACTTGCCACCGTTTTTCTGGTCTTTGCCGTCTCCGGTGGTACCAGAGGACCACTGCTCGATAATTCCCTCCTGCTTTCCGGCGTCGTGGTCAATGCATTTTTTTCGGCCGCCATTCTATTTTTTCTTTCCACAGTCAATTCCATGGAGTTGCACAGCATCACATTCTGGCTGATGGGAGATCTTTCCAGGGCTTCAGCAAGAGAAATCGGTGCGGCTGCTTTCTTTCTTATTGCCGGGTTTATTTTTCTCTACCGGCAGGCGCTTAAATTGAATTTAATTGTTCAGGGTGAAGAAACCGCCCGGCAATTAGGCGTCAATGTGGAATTTACCAGGCAATGGGTACTAATCATAACATCGCTCGTCACGGCGGTGGCCGTCTCACTTGCCGGCATAATCGGTTTTGTCGGAATTATGGTACCGCATATGATGCGGCTCATTTTCGGTTCCGACCATCGTTTGCTTATTCCCACCTCCGTTCTTTTCGGCGCTTCTTTTTTAGTTGCCGCCGACACAATAGCGAGAGTCCTCCTTGCTCCTTCGGAATTGCCGGTGGGAGTGATCACCGCTCTTTGCGGCGCACCCTATTTTATCTTTCTTTTGAAAAGAAAGGCGGCTTAATCATGTCTCTGGTTTGCGGAACGAACATAAATTTCAGTTATACCGGAAGACTTATTTTGGATGATTTTTCTTTTGCCGTCGAGGAAGGAGAAATGACGGCGATAATCGGCCCGAATGGTTCCGGTAAGACCACTTTATTGAAAATAATTAACGGACTTCTTTTCCCGGCGGAAGGCTCTCTGACGATTGACGGCAGAGATACCAGCAATTGGTCGCGCCGGGAGCTGGCCCGGGCGGTTGCCGTCGTTCCTCAGGAAAATCTCTCTGTTTTCCCTTTCTACACTGAAGAAATAGTGCTCATGGGCAGGTTTCCCCATTTACGGACTTATTCCTTCGAAGACAAAAAAGATTATTCGACCGTACGGAAGGCCATGGAAAAAACCGACATCCTGTCTCTGGCCAACCGCAGATATGACGAATTGAGCGCCGGAGAACGCCAGCGCGTTCTGATTGCCCGCGCCCTTGCCCAGGAACCGAAAATTCTGCTTCTTGACGAAAGCACCGCCTTTCTGGATCTCGCGCATCAGGTGCAATTTCTTGCCCTGCTGCGCCAATTAAATAAAGAGCAAAAACTAACGGTTATCTTTGTCACTCATGACATCAATCTCGCCGCTCAAAATGCCGACCGGATAATTTTACTTTACTGTGGAAAAAATTATGCTATAGGAAGTCCCGCGGAGGTTATCACCGCAAAAAACATAAAAGAGGTATACGATGTCGATGTTCTGGTCGATCAAAATCCGCAAAGCGGATCGCCCCGAATGACATTGCTTGCCTGAAAAAGAAAGAATCGCCAAAAAAGGAAGCCGGTGCGATGCCGGCGCTGCCCCGCAACTGTAAGCGGAACGAAATCCACAAAAAGCCACTGAATTCATCATATCGGGAAGGCGTGGAAAGTAGGATGCCGCAAGCCAGGAGACTTTACGGTGGTTCAACTTACTTTAATCCCGAGGGGGAAAGGAGAAGAACCATGAAAAAAGTTTTTGTTTTCGTTTTGTTGTTTTCAGTCGTTGCTTTTTTTTCACCGGTACAAGCCCAGAATAAAAACGAACCTGATCCGATCCGGACGATGAGTGAAATTGTTGTAACCGCCACGCGTGATAATCAGGAAGTACGCAAAACCCCGGCCAACATCACCGTAATTACAGCCAAAGAAATCGAGCAATCAGGAGCTACAACTCTCGTGGAAGTACTCAACAAACTCGAAAGTATCAATTTCCGGGACTACAGCGGAAATTCTCCTCAATCGCTTATTGATCTGCGCGGTTTCGGCGGAGATAATCCTTACGGAAAGACACTGGTTCTGCTGGACGGCAGAAGGCTGAATCGTCCGGACATGTCTTCCGTAAACTGGCTGCAAATTCCCGTAAGCCAGATTGAAAAAATCGAAGTTGTCCGGGGTGCCGGAAGTGTCTTATACGGCGACATGGCAATTGCCGGCATTATTAATGTCCTTACCAAAAAAGGCAAGGGTGAACCGAAAGTCAATACTTCCGTCATTGCGGGCAGCTACGGGCTCAGCGATGAACGGGTCGGCATCAGCGGCTCTACAGGCAAATTATCATATGCATTAAACGGCGGCAATCTTTTCAGCTGGGGTTACCGTGAACGCAGCAAATCGTCTTCCCAGGGAGGCGGTATCAAGCTTGGTTACGATGCCAGCGATTATTTCCGGATTTCGGTTGATGCCTCCGCCAATCAAAACAGCTATCTTTTACCGGGCGCACTGACCAAAGACCAGATGATTCAATACCGCCGCCAATATCAACCCGGCCATGATAACGATGACGGTATGGATAGAGACGCCAGTTTTCACCTTCGTCTGGAATCCATCCTTGGTTCTTACGGACGTTTTGATCTTGATTTTATATATGGTGATAAAACCATAGCCGCCAACATGGATTCCTGGTGGCAGTGGACAACTACCGATATCAAAACCTATACCGTTAGTCCCAAATATATACTGGATAAGCCAATCCGGGGTCATGACAACAAACTGACGGTGGGGCTGGATTATTATACCGAACCTTACAAAAAAGATTTTTTCAGCAGCCGGGAGAGAATTGCCAAAAGCAGTTGGACCGATCTTCGAAGAAACAGTCTGGGCTGTTATGTGCGCAACGAATTCAGCCTCCTGCCCGTCCTGATTCTGGATGCCGGTTATCGTACGGAAAGAACAAATATGGGAGGCTCCCATACTGATTCGGCAACGCCCGCCAATAGCTTTACCGACAAGGACAAGAAGTACGACGCCGAAGCCTATGAAGCGGGAATAAACTGGCTGATCGGCCAACAATCAAAACTATTTACAAAATATTCAACTATTTACCGTATCCCGTTTCTGGACGAAGTGGCTTCTTTCAACGGCGGAGGCGGCGGTTTTTTAACCAGTCTCGAAAAAGAGAGGGGCGCCAGCATGGAAATCGGCACCCAATTTAATCCGTTGCAAAATCTAAAAATAGGTTTTACCGTATTTCGCATCGACATGGAGGATGAAATCCAGTATGTCGGCAGCTTTCCTACGGGATATAACCAGAATACCGGTAAGACTCGTCATGAAGGTGCAGAATTTTCCTTTTCTTATTCCTGGGAAAAATGGGTCCGCTTTTACGGCAATGCCACCTACCACTCTGCTACCTTTGAAGATGGCGCCAACAACAAAAAAGAGATGCCCCTTGTCCCCAACCGGATGGCGAATTTCGGCGTAGAAATCAATCTGCCGTGGCAGCTTACGCTCCGGCCGGAAATGCGCTACGTCGGCAATTGCTTCCTTTCCGGAGACAACGCCAACACCGGAGAGAAGCTTGATCCGCATACGGTCTTTAATGTTTATCTTCTGTACCGTCCAACCTGGGGGAAAATTAAAACGACCGCTTTTCTCGGAGTGGAGAACCTGACCGACCTGGAATATGCAGTAGCCGGCTATGACGGCCGTCCCTGGAGCTCCAACACTTATTACCCCATGCCGGGTATTTCCGTCAAAGGAGGTCTCTCTCTGGAATTTTAATAACCAGTAACTGCAAGACAGCAGCAACAAAAGTTGAAATTGATAAACCCTCAGCCTGCCTGCAACCAGGCAGGCTGTTTTTGCAGAAACAAATCCTATTTTTCTTTTCCAGCATTATTTCTGTGGCATTAAATTTCTGTTTCGGCTAGATAATAACGTATGAACAAAACATGGTTTATGATTGACACGCAAAAAAAATTACAGCGTGCCATCGACGATTTCGAAAACTCAGACTTTCTGAGTATAGATACGGAATACGATTCTTTCCGCTATTTCCGGGAAAAACTGTGTCTTGTGCAGATTAAGGCAAAAGTTGCCACTTACATTTTTGACCCTCTGAATCACATTGATTTATCATTTTTGGGTAAATATTTTGCAGATCGCAAAATCATAAAAATTCTTCATGCGGCGGATAACGACATCCGTCTTTTAAAAAGAGATTATGCCTTTGTTTTTGAAAATATTTTCGACACTCACCGGGCGGCATATCTTCTGGGCTTACAACAACTGTCTCTGGAAAAAATGATCAATCATTTTTTAGGTGTGGATCTGAAAAAAAATAAAAAAATGCAGCGATCGCGCTGGGACAACCGGCCTCTCGCCGATGAACAACTGCAATACGGCGTTCAGGATGTGACTTACCTGCCGGCGCTTTATATGGAACAGTTAAACGAATTACGTAAGAAAGGATTGGAAAAAACCGCCTGGAGTGCCTTTGCGAAAATTGCCGCTTCCAACTGGCAGGAAAAGACGATTGATAAGCGGGGACATACTAAAATTCCCGGCTATTCCTGCTTGAATCAACAGCAAAAAGATATACTGAAAAAACTTTACGTCTGGCGTTTCCAGCGTGCGCGCCATGAAAACCGGGCCATCTTTATGCTTTTATCGGATAAAATGCTGTCTGATCTTGTCCAAAACAATCATAACTGGCGGGAGATTCTGCCGGCGGAAAAAACCAGGCTCTACGGCGATGAACTCACGGCAATTCTCACCGGAAATTAATGCCTGTTTCCCCGTTTTAAAATCAAAAATCGTAGCGCAAAACGCGTAAAGCATCCCCGGCAGTATTTTGCTTTAGCGGGTCTGTTCTTTATTTCCCGGGTTTTTTTTGCCCAACATTTTCTTCAAGTCCGCATATTCCTTGTCCAGAGCGATAATACGCCGGAAAATGGACAAACAAATAAAAGCCATCAGACGGAAGGATAAGCTGGATAGGGGCTCTATGATCCTGCCAAACGCTCCCTTTTCCATGAAGGCCAGTTCGCATGGTGTAACAGTCACAACGCTGGCGGATCTCGGCTTATTGTCGATCAAAGCCATCTCACCAAAAATCTCTCCGCGGTCAAATTCACCAAGGACAATTTTCTCTCCGCCATCCGACGAGATAACGGCTTTGGCTTTTCCCTCCAGAATAAGGTAAGCCCCCTCAGCAAAATCACCCTCAGTAATAACGGTCCGACCCGCATCAAAGAATTTCGTTTCCGTAAACAGCAGCCGGGCTTCCTCGCCGGTAATTGTCGGAAAGAAATTCTCTTTCGGTTTTAAGATGGCATCCACACCTTCTCCGATTCTCATCTTTCTTTCCCGTCCCTCCGTAAGGAGAGAAAGGGCATTGATTGCCATTCTGTATTTCTCATTCAGGTTCCTCAGCCTGTCGGGAAGAATACTGTACAATCTATAGATCAAATCATGGCTGTACGGATGGCTGTCTTGAAGAATGGTTTCAAAACCGCTGCGCGTTAATACACCAACCTCTGTAATGTCTGCAGCAGCCCTGATCGTGGCTGTTCTCGCCACATTGTAAAACAGGCTGATTTCTCCGAATATCTCTCCGGGCTTCAACGCGGCCAGTTGATTTTCGCCGAGAAAAACCGCCACCTCTCCGGACCTGATATAATACATCTCCCGCCCGACGGCATTCTGTTCACAAATCGTTTCCCCTTTGCGATAGCTTCTGACTTCGGAAAAAATACGATCCAGATGCTCGTTATTGATGGTTCCAAACAGCGCGCCGCTGATATTCTGGCAAATCAGATCGATCTCACTTTTTTGCAAGACTCCATGCTCACTCTGAACGGGCAGGATCATTTCGTCGATATATTCCGTCAGGTTATTCCTAAACTTAAGGGGCATTTTCATAAAATCCTGCGATATCTTCCTGGCCTCGTCCACAGACAGGTATTTCTGATCCTGGATTCTTCTGAGCACCAGGTATTCCTTGAGGCCGGAAATGCCGGCCAGCCCGGCCAGGAATCTGTAAACATTCTTGCTGCTGATGGAGGAAGGAATCAGGGGCTCGAATCCCCAATTAGCCAGCCGGTCTTTTCCCCTTGCAACGATGCTTTCATACGGTTCATCAACGGATGCCGTTTGAGCTTTGTGGATCAGGGCTATGTCTCTGGGGGAAAGGGGTTGAATTTGTTCGGCAACGACATCAAACTCATGTCCCAGACTCCTCAACAGTGTGATGATCAGTGCGCTGTTGATTCCCCGGCCGGAAACGTTGGCATGCACATCGGCGCTGTAAGCCGGGGGGCTGAATAGCAGTTTCCCGTAATTATCCGTAGCATGAAGGCGCAAAAAGACATCATGGGCAAGGCACCAGAGTCCGATTCTCTCAGCACCTGCCAACGGATCCTCTCCCTCTACGTTGAGATGGCCCACATCCAGTGTAACTCCGAAATTGCGCCTTTTCACGTCTTCGGGCAGGAAGCCGATGATTTCGTCGAGACAGGCGACAAACATTGCGGAGTTTTGGACACCATCAATCTGACAATAGTTTTCAAAGGTCACCCTGACGGGAGTGCCTTCAGCCTTCTTGACCAGCGCGGCCATGTCCTTCATTCTTTTGTGATCGATGAGGTGGAAAACCACCGACCGCGCTCCGATATCGCAGGCCAGCCGGATGGTCTCACTCTGCACGGCCGGACATTTCAACGGATCAAAAAATAATTGTTGTCCTTTTTTAGGATTGGGTAACGGGGCATAAGGTCCAACGATGGGGGAGTGAATATCGAGCTTAAGACCGGCTTTACAGACGGCCTCCTTGATCAGCGCCCTCTTTTCCGGGGAAAACTCCTCCGGAAGCAACTTCTTGTAATTAAATGGATGAAAATCGACACTGAGTTCTAACCCCTCGATTTTCTCGCATCTCATTTTATCCACAAGGGCGACAGGATCAAATATCTGGTTCTCCCAGAAAGTAACCCCCATTACACGATGCGGATTCCGGACTTTTTCCCACCCATCGATGGATACCCTGTTTTCCAAAAGCCCGGCCTCGTATTCATCCGCAAACCGGACGATAAAGTCATCAAGGTCCGCCGCTTTCCCTTTATCGAAAAAGAAGAAGGAAGGAGCATGCTCATACAGCCAGGATGCCTTGACCAGAAAAAACGGGGATTCAACAAGGCGCTGGAGTGATTGCTTTTCTTTTTTCCCGGCCAGATCCAGGATGTGAGACACGGTATCCGAGGCAAGGACGTAGCCGTATTTGACTTTGGATTTGTGCCGGGCAAGCAATATAAGATCATCACCCTGCGGAATACCCAGTTGCCGGAGAAGTAACCGGCCTTTTCTGCAGAAGAAATCGTCATCGGAAAGGCAGTCCTCCAGGATGCTCCGGATTTTATCACGATCCCGGGACACCCCAATGGTGCAGTCAATATCCTCCGTACTACTGAATGTCATCACAGGTTAAGCTTTCTTTAAATCCAGCAAAGCTCTGCCGATTTTAGAAAAATCAGCGGCCATCCGGGAACGGGGAGCGCTCATAACCGCAATTTCCTGCCTCATTACCGATTTGGAGACGGAATCATCCTGCAGGACTGATCCCAGATAGTTGAGAGGAAATCCTAAAAAACGTCTGCTGATGGTATCGATATTTTTAAAAATACCCGCGCCGTCTTTTTCATCCGGGATATTATTGGCAACAATACTGAAAGTCTGCCTGCCGAAAACCTGGTACATGACCTTGACCATGGCATAAGCATCAGTGAGACTCGTCAACTCCCTGTTGATTACCACAACATTCTGATGGGCCAGCAAATTGAATTGCAAAACAACTTCCGCAATCCCCGCACCGGTGTCGAGCAGAATCAAATCATATCCTTCCATTTCCAGCAGCATGTCCTTAATAATCTGAATCTTTTCAAACAGAAGCTGCGCCATCTCCCGGACGCCGGAGCTCGCGGGAATTAAATCAAAGCCGCCTTTGGTCGACACAATAACATCTCTTAAATGCTTATTGCCGAAAACAACATCTTTCAGATTCAAAGCGGGGTTAATGCCCAGCATAACATCAATGTTGGCGAGTCCCAGATCGCAATCGGCGACAAGGACTTTCTTCCCTTGACGGGCAAGAATGGTAGCAAGATTCGTAGTGATAAATGTTTTGCCTACTCCTCCTTTACCACTGGTAATGGAAACGATTAACGGTTTGGATTTGCTATTCAATTTTCACCCCTTTGCGCTAACTTGTTTTCTCTTCTTTGCCGGTTGTGCAGATGCTTTATAAAGAGCATTTTTTTCGACCGCCGTAACAAACTTTGCTTCCGCTTTAATTACCGGCAGACGCCCGACCGGACAGGAAACTTTATTTTTGCCGGTCTTTTTGGCATAATATAATGCCTTGTCCACCTTGTCTAAAAATTCCTCCGCACTCAGCGTGCAGGAAATATCAAATTCATCAATCCCGATCGACGACGAGACATTGAGCCCCATTTGTGAGGCAATCTGCCTGATTAAATCATGCCACCGTTTGGCAATGGAAACACCGTCGAGCAGATAAGTGGTCGGCATAATAATGGTGAATTCATCACCGCCGTAACGGCAGGCAAAGTCCGTTGGTCTTATTTTCCGGCAGATCAGGCGGCAAAGCCTGACTAAAAACTCATCGCCCTTGGAGTGCCCCAGTGTATCATTGATGGATTTAAAATTATCCAAATCGATAAACATGAGACAGAAAGGCTGGCCGGTTCTTTTGGTGCGGGTAATTTCAATTTTCAGCTGCCGGTTAAAAAAACGCTTATTGTAGAGGCCGGTCAGTTCATCGGTAAGGCTTAATGTTTTTAAGTAATGATATTGTTTTTCCAGTTTCAACAGTCGCTTGAGAAGATCATCCTGAGGATTAAACGTAATGCCTTTTTTCGACTGTAACAGTTTGGACAATTCTTTGGCGGGAATATCATCCGTTAAAATGCAGAATATTTCCGGTTGTTCTTTTTTTGCCGCGGGCTTAGGGCTTTTTGACTTCACTTTTTCCAGTAAATTTCGAAAAAGTTCATTGTTTTTTACCACTGGATGAACTTCAGCACGGGGCCGCATAGTTTTTTTTAAAGGCGCCATAATCAAGTCAGCCCCAAAAATATCAACCACAATACTTAAGGATTGCGGGGATATTGCCACCCCCTTTTTACAGGCTGCTCAAAAAGGTTCAGCTGCAAGGCATCGCGAGGATCGAGCAGCGGAGCGTACTTTAGAGGTACGTGAGCAGTGAGAGCCGAAGCGTATCCGGCATCCGCCGGATTTACTCTGCAGATGCCCGCCCGGCACATGCCGGGAACCTTTTTCAACAGCCTCATTGCCTTTAATTAATGGTGCCGAAGCCGGGACTTGAACCCGGACGGGCGTGGCCCACTACCCCCTCAAGATAGCGTGTCTACCAAATTCCACCACTTCGGCAT
>MVRV01000171.1 GCA_002068015.1 Smithella sp. PtaU1.Bin162 | reverse complement strand
ACCGTGGTGGGAGAAATTTGCGCACACCAATAGCGCAGAATTAGGTCTGGGCATTCTCTTTTGCTCCGTTATCGGTGTTTTTTACGCCACTCACCTGTGGGACGGCTGGCCGTTCAATGTAGTAAAAAAACAGCCCGGGCGGATTATCTTTTTTGCCATCCTAAGTCTGATTTTCGGCTACATTATTTTTCAGGTGCAACTCTTTATTTTCAATTATTTATGGGATCAGGCCTATATAGGTGGCCAGAATGAAATGAATTACGGCTGGCGCTACAGCCATACTTTAACGATGGCCAATTTTATCCTCGTGATCGCCATTATTCAAAATTCTTTTTTCGGGCAGGCCTATGCAAAATTATCGGGCCTTCTGCGCGGAATTATTAAAACAATCGTTGCTGTTGTTGTGGGACTGCTTTTCGCCTGGGCATATTACAGTTGGGGGCCAACGCTTCTGGGTGTAGTCGCAGGCGTATCTCATCCTTCGGAAAACGCCTCCGCTTTTCTAATCATGATTATCAACCTCATTATGATTCAGGATTATTTTATGGACGGCTGGCCGGGATACAAACTTAAGAAATAGGATTTATCGCCAAAATTTTTCTACAGCCTCTTCTGTCCGGAGGCTGTAGAAAATAAGACTTTCTGCAATAAGGGAATCTCTTTATGCTGGCTACGGAACGTATTGATCCCATAAACTCAGTTGAAATTTTATTCAATGAAATATTTCAGCATGTTTTTCAAAATAACCATGCCCGTGAGTACCTTGGGTACTCTCAGATTTCCCAAACTTTTTCCGCGGAAGGTTTTCCCGGCTGGTATCTTTGGTTTAATGATATAAAAGGCGCTTACTGTATAGAAACAACCGGCGAGAGTGTCCATCCCGTAAATAAGGATTCGATGAATTTCATGCAGTGTGATGCAGTTAGAATGGTGCAATTTGTTCTCAGATATTTTCCTACTCCTGATGAAAAAAATTATAATTATTTTTCCCGGGCCGAACAAATATTCCGCAAGGGATCTGACTTTGACGCTACGGGGACACCTACCTTTGAAGGCAAGCGTAACATGCCCGATGTTTTTTACGCTGTAGGTCATGTGACGATTTCACTGGATCAGAGCAGTAATGTTATTGATTTCTCCTGCCGGGCAGCCGACAGTTGTAAGAACTATAAAACAGACAGCCTCGCTCTTTCAGATAACGCCGGGGTGAAAACTAGAGAGATTTCCCGGAATCGCGACGTAGAAGGATGGAATTTGAGCCGACATATCTTCGATAAAATAATTTCAGCTTACATTTTTATGACTCACCAGCAACCTGCTTTTATCAGTGCAGCAGCCTGTCCGCTAAATGAATATCCGATCGACGACTCCGGCAATGTCAGAGCAATAAAAAATGCGCAGTTTATGAAACTTTTACTGCTGGTGTCTTTTAGAAAAAGTGATGATTTGCACGCTACCGAAACAACTCTCCGATCACAATCAAAAAACTTTATCGGTCTGTGGAATGATTCAACGGTTATTCCTGCTCAGTGGAACAATTCTTTATGGTGGTCGATTAATGATCATCATTTTCATGACAACGATTGCTGTCTGTGCAGTTGTTATAGTGAGCAACATTAGCGAGGTTATAAACTATGGCTGACATGTCCCGCCGAAGTTTTTTCCACGATTATTTCTTTAAAAACGCAATGAGCGTGTTAACGGAAGCCCAAAAAGGATATTCTGCAGTCAAATCTGAATTGCAGGAGGCATGTGCAGAGACTAAAAACGATCTCAACTATTTTGATTCCTTCGAATCAGCCTATCCCCTTATATCGGAAAGTGCCTATTTTCTGGATGATGAAGTGGCAAGGTTGAAGATCGACACCACGGGCATGACACAGCTTGAAATAGTTAAAGAAATATACCGCAGAAATAAGCAGCACAATAATGATGACACATAAAAGATCGAAATTATGAAATATTATTTCCGGCCTGCATAAATTTATTCCCTCAATTAATACGAAGAATCATAATAAAATATTCGCGGCAGCAATAATAATTATGGAATCTTTTATTACCTTGCTGTTTGTTTCTCTTGCCTGTAGAAAAAAACTAGGGTAATTTAGCAGGCAGTCGATAATCATGTTTAAACAAGGCCGGGCCATGAAATCTCGTCAACAAAAAAAACTTCTCCCTTTTTCCGCCGGAGAACAGCAGGAAATAATTTTGGATTCCATTGCCGACGGTGTTTTTACTGTGGATGCCGACTGGCGGATCACCTCATTCAACCGCGCCGCGGAAAAAATAACCGGCGTTGCCCGGGAGGAAGCCGTAGGCCAGCTGTGCAAAGACGTCCTGAAGGCGGATATCTGCGAAAAAAGCTGCTGTCTTCGGGAAACCATGAAAACCGGCGAGCCGATTGTCGATAAAAAGGTTTATATAATCAATGCCGATGGACGAAGACGAACTATCAGCATTTCCACTGCTTTGCTGCAAAACAACAAAGGTGTTCTCCTGGGAGCTGTGGAAACCTTTCGCGACATCAGCATCGAGGAGGATCTGCGCAAAGCCATCAAGGCAAAATACTCTTTTGCGGACATCATTTCCAAAAATCACAAAATGATCCGCTTATTTGATATTCTTCCCGACATCGCGGCAAGCGCCAGCACAATCCTCATTGAAGGGGAAAGCGGAACGGGAAAAGAAATGGTCGCACGGGCAATTCACAACTTGAGCCCCAGAAAAAAACAGCCTTTTGTCGCCGTAAACTGCGGTGCCCTGCCGGATACGCTTCTGGAATCGGAACTCTTCGGTTATAAGGCCGGTGCCTTTACCGACGCAAAAAAAGATAAACCGGGCCGCTTTAAAATGGCCGAAAACGGTACTATTTTTTTAGATGAGATCGGAGATATTCCCTCCTCCATGCAGGTCAAACTTTTGCGTGTCCTGCAGGAAAAAACCTATGAGCCGCTGGGATCAACGGAAAGTGTCGAGCATAATGTGCGGATTATTGCAGCCACCAATAAAAATCTGGAAGACCTCGTTCGGCAGGGCCGTTTCCGGGAAGATCTTTTCTACCGGATTAACGTTTTCAAAATCAATCTTCCTCCGTTGCGCGAGCGCATGGAAGATATTCCCCTGCTGATTGAACATTTCATCACCCGTTTCAACGCCATTCAGAAAAAATCTATCTCCGGCATAAGCAGCGAAGCCATGTCCATTCTGATGACACATTCTTATCCGGGCAACATTCGGGAGCTGGCGAACATTATTGAACGCGCCTTTATTCTCTGCAAAACGGATTTCATTGAAAAGAAACATCTGCCCGAAGCGTTGCTTCCGGGAAACACCGTCCGCACCGACAGCCATTCCAATTCCTTACGGGATGTTCAATCCAGCTACCTGCTTGATATTCTCAAACAAAACAACTGGAACCGGCCGCAAACAGCCCGGCAACTGGGCATTCATAAAAGCACTCTTTACCGCAAAATCAAGTCTCTGGGCATTGAACCGCCGTTATAAGCAAAGGTCGCATTATTGCAACTAAACGGCAATTATTGTCGCATTATTGCACCAATAATAATTTTTGTAATTTACTGCTATTATCACAACACGCCGTTATTATTAACGTATCATCGTATCTTCCAGGTTTGGCATTCAATTTGCAGAAGTGCTTATCCAGATAGTATTTGTTCACAAAATAATTAAAGAAAGAAGATCTTATGAAAGTAGCGCTGTCTGTGTGGAAGGACTACATGTCTACCGTTTTCGATGCCGCGGATAACTTACTGATTGTGGAAATAGACGAGGCAAAAAAACAAAAAAGGACATTGATTAAGTTCAATACGCCCGACATATTAGGCCGCGTGCTGCAACTTATGGATCAGAAAGTCAATATATTGATTTGCGGCGCCATTTCCCGGCAGTTTCAGTCGGCAATCAAATCAGCAGGCATCGAGATTTATCCCTTTGTCCGCGGACCGGTGGATGATGTCATCAGCGCCTATCAAAAAGGACTGATTAATCATGCGGTTTTTGCTCTGCCCGGTTGCCGCAAACATGGATTTGCCGGCAACCGTCAGTCCAACCACAGAAGACGCTGCGGCAGGCCGTAAAAAACAATCTTTCATAAGCTCGATTTTGCTTTATCAGGAACATTTGGAAAGGAGAAATAAATTGAATCAGTCCATCCCTAAAGAGCTGTTCTTCACCAAAGGCTGCGGTACCCACACGGAACAACTGCACTCATTTGAACTGGCACTGCGCGATGCCGGTATTGAAAAATGTAATCTGGTGCAGGTATCGAGCATTCTGCCTCCGGGTTGCCGGGTAATATCGCGATCCGAAGGCCTCAAAAAGTTGAAGCCGGGGGCAATTACCTTCTGCGTTATGAGCCGCTGCTGCAGTAATGAACCACGGCGGCTGATTTCGGCGGCTGTCGGCTGCGCCATACCGGTGGATAAAAAAACTTACGGCTACATCAGTGAACACCATGCTTTCGGCTGCACCGAACGGCAAACCGGCGATTATGCGGAAGATCTGGCGGCGGCAATGCTCGCTTCCACTCTGGGTATCGATTTCAATGTTGATGAAAGCTGGGATGAAAAGAAAGAGCTATTTAAGATCAGCGGAAAAATCGTCGGCACCCGTAATACGACGCAATCATGTGTTTTGAAAACGAAAGGATATACAACGGTACTGGCGGCGGCGGTTTTTGTTTTCTGAAAGCGTGTAACGAAGGAGGGAAAAATATGAATTCGGCAAATCAGGGCGGCAGAGGAATGGGCATGGGCCGAGGCGGGGGACGGGGGCGTATGGGTGGAAATAAAACCGGCGGTATCGGCGGCAACTGTATATGCCCCCAGTGCGGTCATCGGCAAACTCACAAACAAGGAGTTCCCTGTACGACAATAAAATGTCCCCAATGCGCAACGATGTTGATCAGGGAGTAAAAGAACTATATTTGTTATTAAAGGAGGTATTTGTTATGCCACGAGGAAATGGAACTGGTCCCATGGGAATGGGGCCTATGACCGGAAGAGCGGCAGGATTCTGCGCAGGTTTTAATGTACCCGGATATCAAAATAATGCACCGGGACAATTTTATGGCAGGGGGTTCCGGCGGGGCGACGGATTCGGAAGGCGTAATCGTTTCTACGCCACCGGCGTGCCGGGGAAAGCATGGTTCGGCGGCTACAATGCACAACCGGCGACGCCGGAAACGGAAAAAATCGCTTTGCAGAAGCAGGCTGAATACCTGCAGGCGGAAATAGACGCAATTAAAAAGCGTCTCGATGAATTAACAACAAAGGACTGAGATAATCAGCCGGGAATTAAACATAGGCATGGATTCCGTTCATGTCCGGATGGTGGCGACGCAATTTTCACCGCTTCGCGCCGCCACCACCAATTTAAATCAATGACACTCGCTGAAAACGAAGGCAATGAAAAAAAAAGAAAGGAACATATGAAAATAGCATTTACAACTTCCGGTAAAGACCTGAATGCACCGCTGGACAGCCGTTTCGGCCGGGCTCCGCAATTTTTAATCTACGATCTGGAAACCAACACTTTTGATGTCGAGGATAACAATCAAAACCTGAATGCAGCCCAGGGCGCGGGTATTCAATCCGCACAAAACATCGCCCGATTGGGCGTAAAAGCTCTCGTCACCGGACATTGCGGCCCCAAAGCCTTTCGGGTGCTTGTGGCGGCAGGCATTAAAATTTACAACACATCCGCGGGAACCGTAGCGGAAGCGCTGGACCTTTACCGAACAGGCAAACTGTCCGAAGCTGTATCGGCCGATGTTGAGGGACACTGGGCATGAAACCGTCGGAAATCATCTATCGGCCAATAGGCATCATTCACAGCGAACATACCGTAGCTGAAAAGACTCCGATCCAGCCCGTCTATGCCGAAGGCTGTAAGGGATATGCCGAAGTGTTTCCGGATTTTACGGAAGGATTAAAAGACCTGGAGGGATTTTCACACATCTACCTTATTTATCACTTTCATCAATCACCACAGTGCAAACTAATCGTTAAACCTTTCTTGCAGGATATTGATCGCGGAATTTTTTCGACTCGCGCACCATTTCGTCCGAACCCCGTAGGTTTGAGTGTAGTTGAGTTGAAAAAAGTGGAAAGAAACATTCTGCATGTGGACGGCATAGATGTCCTGGACGGCACACCGCTTCTGGATATCAAACCTTATACGGCCAAGTTTGATTCTTGTAATGTAAAAAACAGCGGCTGGCAGGATCAAATAGACGAACAAACCGCCCAAAAGCGGGGAAAGCGAGGGTATTGCAGATTATGAAAACATCCCTGGATTGTATCCCCTGTTTTATCCGTCAGGCTACAGACACGCTTAAAATGGCGGCCAAATCGGAAAATGACAGAATGCGCTTAATAAACAATTTTTTGCAATGGATCGGCGAAGTTGATCTGGATCAATCACCGCCCGCCATTGCACAAATAATTCATCGACGGCTGCGCGGAATCCTGCCGACTGATGATCCCTATCGTGCCGCCAAGAATATGCACAACGCGCTCGCCGCATCGTTGACCCCTTCCATCCGGCGGCGGATTGAAGCCTCGCCGGATCCCCTGACTATGGCGGTTCGTTATGCCATAACAGGCAACATCATCGACCTGGGCGCTAAAAACAGCATTGGGTTCGGAGAAATTTACGCGGAATTGCAAAGCGCGCCGCAGCAGCCTATCTTCGGCGATATGGAAGCTTTCAAAAAAGCAATCAAACAGGCAAAGACAATTTTATACCTGACTGACAACGCCGGAGAAATATTTTTCGACCGTCTGCTCATAGAGAGGCTTTCCGACGCAAAAATTACTCTGGCCGTACGCGGCAATCCGGTCATTAATGATGCGACTCGCTCCGACGCGCAGGCGGCAGATATTGGTGCTGTCGCGGAAATCATAGATAACGGGTCGGATGCGCCGGGAACAATTCTGGACGATTGCAGCAGCGAATTCCGCCGCCGTTTTGGCGAGGCGGACGTAGTCATTGCCAAAGGGCAGGGCAATTTCGAAAGTTTAACCGAAAAATCCGGAAATATTTTTTTCCTTTTCCGGACCAAGTGCCCGGTTATCAGCAGCAATTCGGGATTCGATCTTGGAACCTATGTAGCGGCCAATCATTTTACCAGAAAGGATATCTCCTGCAATTAATGAACGTGACTGTAATTACGACCGAGCTTAGAAAGCATGTCCCCTTTACGGCTTTTGGCACCGTAACGGGAGTTATCATTCTGACGGTTTTCATGTACTCTCATATATCCAGGGATGTTTCATTTACATTATTCTGGGTTACGCACCCTCTGCATGTGCTTTTGAGCGCATTAGTCACTACAGCCATGTACAGGCTTTATTCAAGTAATGATCCTTTTCGCACGATAGTAATCGGATATATCGGATCAGTAGGAATTGCCACTATCAGCGACTCGGTTATCCCTTTTATGGGAGAGTGGCTGCTTGATTTACCCAATCGTGGTTTACACCTGGGCTTTATTGAAAAATGGTGGCTGGTGAATCCATTGGCTATAATCGGTATAATATTGGGTTATTTCCTGCCTCATACAAAAATTCCTCATGCGGGGCATGTTCTTTTGAGCACATGGGCTTCACTCTTTCATATCGTCACGGCATTGGGGACACAAATCAATATCGTACAGATTCTTATAATATCCTTATTTCTATTTCTGGCGGTATGGATTCCCTGCTGTACCAGCGACATTGTTTTCCCTCTGCTTTTTATTAAAAAGACAAGTCTGCCTCTCGAAAACACCATAACCATCGATAATAAAGGAACCGTCTTATGAGAATTTCCGTAGCTTCCGGCAAGGGAGGAACAGGTAAAACAACCGTCAGTGTAAACATGGCGCGACTATATGACTCCGACATAATCCTTGCTGATTGTGACGTGGAAGAACCGAACGCCCATCTCTTTTTAAATACGGACGGACACTCGGAAGAAAGCATATCGATTCCCGTGCCGCGCGTAGATGAAGCCCGCTGCAATTCCTGCGGTGAATGCGGACGCATTTGCGAATATTCGGCCATAGTCACATTCGGGACAACTCCCCTTGTCTTTCCGGAAATGTGCCACGGTTGCGGCGGTTGCACTCTTGTTTGTCCCACTGAGGCAATTACGGAAACGAACCGTCCCATCGGCGTTATAGAGACATCGAAGCAGAATAACATAACTCTTATTTCCGGAAAGTTATTAGTAGGTGTGGCTATGGCGCCGCCGCTGATCCGTGCAGTTAAAAACCGGTTGCCGAAAACCGTCTCGGCTATTTTAGACGCGCCTCCCGGAACATCCTGTCCGGTTATGGCCGCCATCCGGGATTCCGATATTGTTTTACTCGTCACGGAACCGACGCCTTTCGGTCTTCATGATCTCATGCTCGCCGTTGATATGGTAAGAGAACTGCAAGTGCCCTGCGGTGTCATAGTGAACCGGATGGGCAGCGGGGATGACCGTGTCCACAGATTTTGCGCCGGGGAAAATATTCCCATCCTGCTGGAGATACCCGACGACCGCAGGATCGCCGAGGCCTACTCACGGGGTATTCTGATGGTGGAGGCGTTGCCGGAATATCGGACTTTGTTTCAAAGTCTTATTTTAAAAATCAAGAAATTTGAAAAAACAGGGAGATTTTAAATATGCCGACCTATGAATATGAATGCGATCAATGCAATCATCGTTTTGAACAACAACAAAGCATCAAGGACGAGGCGCTGGAAAAATGCCCGGCCTGTGGTGGAAATGTCCGCAGAATCGTAAGCGGCGGCAGCGGTTTTATTCTGAAATCGCCGGGCGCAACAAACCGTAATGCCGGAAAAAGCTGTTCTCTCGAAGAAACCGGCAGAACCTGCTGCGGCGCAACAAGCCGTTGCAGTGAGCCGCATTGCGGAAGCTGACATGAGTACAAAGCGTTACAAATATCTTTACGGCCCGGTTCCATCGCGGCGTCTGGGAAGGTCTCTCGGTCTTGATCTGGTGCCTTTTAAAACCTGCACCTACGATTGCATCTACTGCCAACTGGGACGTACAACCGAAAAAACGGTTAAGCGTGCACACTACGTACCTGTTGGAAATATCCTGGATGAACTGAAAGAAGCACTGGAGGCGGGTAGTTCTCCCGACTATATCAGTATCGCCGGCTCCGGTGAACCGACACTGCATGCCGGAATCGGTGAACTTATCGCCGGAATTAAGCAAATCACAAACATTCCGGTAGCTTGCCTGACGAACGGCTCGTTGCTTTTTATGCCGGAAGTCCGGCAGGAGCTAAGCTGCGCGGATCTGGTTATTCCGTCACTCGATGCCGGAGATGAACAGCTGTTTCATTATATCAACCGGCCGCATCCTGATATCAGCTTTGCAGAAATGGTCAACGGCATTACCGAATTCACCCGATCCTTTTCAGGCGAGGTCCGGCTGGAAGTGTTTCTGCTTTCCGGCGTAACCGGCATTACTGTGGAAGCGAAAAAAATAGCCGCCTGCGCCCGACAAATAGATCCGGATCGGGTAGAGCTCAATACAGTCTGCAGGCCGACGGCAGAAGAATTCGCCTGCGCTGTATCCAGACGGCAAATGGATAACCTGGCCTTGCTGTTTCCGGGAAAAGTCGACGTTATCAGCGACGACAAATCCGAATCTACACGAGAATATTCATTCCAAAGCGCAGCCGGTGCGGATATTATCAATCTGCTGGCACGGCGCCCCTGCACGCTGGCCGGAATCTGCTCGGGGTTGGGCCTGCATTCGCAGGAGACGGTAAAAAAGCTAAAGACGCTTATCGACGAAAAACGGATCATGACTTCATATATCAATCATGACATTTTCTATAAAATATCAGAGAAAGGCCGGTTATAATAAAAGTTTTGATTTATGATAGATAAAACAAGAATGCCTGTAGCCTTTGAGGGATTAAAGTTGATTATTCCTCTGGCCGTTTTAACAGCCGTGTTTTTTTCACAGCAATGGATCATTGCGGGAGGGACAACTTTAATTTTTATCTTGTTTGTTCTGTTCTTTTTCCGCAATCCCCGGCGCGTTGCCGCTCCGGGCAACAAGCTCGTAGTATCACCGGCCGACGGCAGAATTGTGGATATCGCCAAAATCAATGAAACAGATTATCTTGATCAATCCGTCTGGCGGATCAGTATTTTTCTTTCAATTTTCAACGTACACGTCAACCGTACACCGATCGCCGGAACGGTGGAACTGGTAAAATATAATCCGGGTAAGTTTCATATCGCGGCACTTCCCAAAGCCTCGCTGGAAAATGAACAAACGGCGTTACTAATCATGAGCGGAACCACGAAAATACTCGTCAAGCAAATTGCCGGCATTATTGCCCGAAGGATTCTTTGTTACATTCAACCGGGAGATACGGTTAAAAAAGGACAGTTTTACGGGCTGATCTGTTTCGGCTCGCGGGTTGATATTTTCCTGCCGGAAGATTCAGAGATCAGGGTGAAAGTGGGGAACACCGTAAAGGGTGCAAAAAGTGTTATCGCGGTGTTGAAATAATTTTAATTTTTAACAGAAGAAACATAAGGACTAAACGGAATTTGTTTGTTGACCGGCGCATTTTAATGTTAGACAACACCAGCCAAAAAACAGTATCTGTTTTTGAAAAGGTTTTATTATGAAAGAAATCGTCATCATCAGCGGTAAGGGAGGAACGGGTAAAACCAGTGTGACGGCATCACTCGCCGCACTGGCCGATCATCCGGTAATCTGCGACTGTGATGTGGATGCCGCCGATCTGCACCTGGTACTCACGCCCCATATCAGGGAAAGACATAAATTTTACAGTGGACATGAGGCTTTAATTATCCGGGATAACTGCAGCGGATGCGGCCTTTGTTATGATTATTGCCGTTTTGGCGCAGTTCGCAGACAGCCTGTCGGTAAAGGTGATTTCCTGTTTTCCATCGATCCCCTTTCCTGTGAAGGATGCGGAGTATGCGTAAGATTCTGCCCTGCGGTCGCCATTGAATTTCCGGAAAGATTTTGCGGCGAATGGTTTATCGCGGATACGCGTTTTGGCCCGATGGTGCATGCACGTTTAGGCGCCGCCGCTGAAAATTCCGGCAAGCTGGTTTCCACCGTGCGGCGGGAAGCGCGCCGGATCGCCGAAGAAAAAAATATCTCCACCATTCTCGTGGACGGCCCTCCCGGAATAGGATGTCCGGTAATTGCTTCGGTTACCGGAGCATCACTGGTGCTGGTTGTAACTGAACCCACTGTTTCAGGAAGGCACGATCTGGAAAGGGTTCTGTCGCTGACACGCCACTTTCAAATTCCAACCGCTGTCTGCATCAATAAATGGGACATCAATCCGGACATGGCAAAAAGCATTGAAGAGAACGCAATACTCGCCGGAGCGCGCATTGCCGGACGTATCCGCTATGACCGAAGCGTCACACAGGCCCAGATCCTGCAAAAAGCGGTTGTGGAAATTGAATCAGAATGCGCTTGCGACATCAAGCAAATTTGGAAAAATATTAATTTACAGGAGGAAAGTAACGTAAATGGAAGAAGTTGATTTTAATAAATTTTATCTGACCGCTCGCCGTCACGCAAAAGATCCGCATAACCTGGGACCCCTCGAAAAATTTAACGGGCACGCCAGAATCACCGGACCATGCGGCGATACTATGGAGTTCTGGCTGCAGGCCCATGCCGGCAGGATAGAGAAAATATCATTTATTACCGACGGTTGTGATCCATCATTGGCCTGCGGCAGCATGACCACCTGCCTGGCTGAAGGGAAAACTCTGGAAGAAGCAAAAAACATCACGCAAAAGGATGTCCTCGCAGCACTCGAAGGTCTGCCCGAAGATCACGAGCACTGTGCGCTTCTCGCAGCCAACACCCTGAACGCGGCCTGTAATGATTACCTGACGCAGCAGAAAAAACCGGGTGGTACGGATACGCAAAAAACATGTGAAACATGTGCTGATTCTTCCTGTTCGGCGTCAAAACAGAGAAAAGGCGAAACTCCTGAGGAGTTTGCCGACCGGCGCCGGCTGCAGACAAAACTCTGCCGAATCCGACATAAGATAATAGTCCTTTCCGGCAAAGGCGGCGTCGGCAAAAGCACTGTCGCCGTCAACCTGGCTACGGCGCTTATGCTCGCCGATCAGCGTGTCGGATTACTTGATGTGGACATTCATGGTCCCAGCATCCCCACCATGCTGGGTCTGGAAAATGAAACCCTCCGGAGCGGCACCGAAGGGATGCTCCCCGTGGAAATGGGAAACATGAAAGTCATGTCTTTGGGATTTCTTTTACAAAACCCGGATGATGCCGTAATCTGGCGCGGCCCCATGAAAATGGGCGTAATCAAACAATTTCTGACGGATGTGGAATGGGGTGATCTCGACTATCTGATTGTAGACGCGCCCCCCGGAACCGGGGATGAACCTCTTTCCTTATGCCAGTTGATCCAGCCGCTCGACGGTGCGGTCATCGTCACCACTCCGCAGAAAGTGGCGGCAGTGGATGTGCGCAAATCCATCAGTTTTTGCCGTCAGGTTTCCGTACCGGTGCTGGGTGTCGTGGAAAACATGAGCGGCTTTGTCTGTCCCCACTGCGGAGAAATAACTCAGATTTTACCCTCCGGCGGAGGACGCAAAATCGCCGCAGATATGAAAGTACCCTTTCTGGGAGCCATTCCCATGGACCCGGCCATAGCGAAAGCGGGAGACTCCGGCCGCGCATTTATCCATCAGTATGCGACAAGCCCCTCGGCAAAAATTATGCAGGACATCCTTGAACAAATAACAGTACCGGACAGTAAAAATAAACTAAATTCATAAGGAGAAATATATGATAAAAATTGCCATTCCCTTAGCGGAAGGAAAGCTGACCATGCATTTCGGACATTGTTCGAGCTTTGCGCTCGTCGATGTCGACCCCCAAACTAAAGAAATTCGCACCCGTGAAGACGTTGCCGCTCCGCCCCATCAGCCGGGGCTTTTGCCTCCGTGGCTTGCCGAACGCGGCGTTACGATGATTATCGCCGGTGGCATGGGCCAGCGCGCCCGTGAGCTTTTTACCGAACAAAATATTCAAGTGGTCGTGGGAGCACCTGCGGAAATACCCGAATTGCTGATTAAAAAATATTTTGCCGGCACTCTGCAGACCGGTGATAATGTCTGCGACCATTGATTGACAAATGAGCGGCCATAATAATATGCGGACAAAGTTTATGGTTTTATCTGCCGGTTGACGAAACAGGGAAAATCTATATAATCCATCAAACAGCACTGTCCTTCTTATTGTGGATTCGAACATTCGCTCATAAAAGATCAAGGAGATGCAACCTTTATGACTTCCACGACGTTAAAAGCCGTTGATAAGGTAGAGATATTAACCCTGCAGGATAACTATATAGAAATAACCGCTATGGACGATTCGCCGGTAATCTCGCGGGCCAGACCGCTCAAAGAAGGGGAATTTCGCGTTTCGGTGCTGGCGGAACACGGATTTTCCGCACTGGTCAAGACCTCTCTCCAGAGCAAAACGCACACATTGCTTTTTGATTTCGGTTTTTCCGAAGACGGCGCTGCGCAAAACGCCAGGGTACTTGGTGCCGATATGACACAGGTGGAAGCCGCAACCCTTTCTCACGGGCACATGGATCATACGGGAGGCATGCAAAAGCTCACTGCTCTTATCGGCAAAAGAAATATTCCCTTCGTTGTCCACCCGTCCGTCTTCAAATTCCCGCGCTACATTAAATACGGTGAAGATTACAGGGTCAACCTGCCGCAACTGACGCGCGGGGTGGTCCGGGAGGCGGGGCTGTCCGTAATCGAGACGGCTAAGCCTTATCTTCTGCTGGATGACACCATCCTCTTTCTCGGCGAGATACCGCGCCGGACTGATTTCGAAAAAGGTATTCCGGTTGCCTACTGGCAGAAAGACGGACAAGAAACATGGGATGCCATTGAAGACGACACATCAGTAGTCATGAACCTGAAGGACAAGGGGCTCGTAATTCTCTCCGGGTGCGCCCATGCCGGAATAATCAATACGGTGCAATACGCCGTCGAAGTCACCGGTATGGAAAAGATTCATGTCATCATGGGCGGTTTTCATCTTTCCGGGCCGCTGTTCGAACCCATCATCGGCCGGACTGTTGCGGAGCTTCGTAAATTTCATCCGGACTACGTCATTCCCGCGCATTGCACGGGACGCAAGGCCGTACTGGCCGTGGAAAGAGAGATGCCGGAACAGTTTTTACTGAACATGGCGGGAACGAAACTAACCTTTGTCTGACGGCTGTTTGCAATAAGGGCTGATCCGAAAAGATCAGGAATAATTTTAACCCGAATTATACGACTAAAATCCTAAAAAGTTTTTTGTGTGAAGGTAACAATACTTTGCAAAAACAGACCGGATAGAAGAGGAGATATACGGAATCCATGTGGAATAGTGCAATCGAGGAACTGGAACGAAGAAAAAGGGCAGCATTCGAACTGGGCGGCAAGAGTAACGTGGCCAAGCATCACGCCGCCGGGAAGATGACCGTACGGGAGAGGATCAATTGTATTGCGGATGAAGGCTCTTTTCTTGAAAGAGGAATTCTGGCGGGAGTGGATCAAAATAGAGAGGGAAATGAGGAAGGCCATGAGAATATTACCCCTTGTCCTCTTGTCATTGGTATCGCCAAAGTCAATGGGCAAAGAGTTGCTGTGAGTGGGGATGATTTTACCATAAAGGGCGCATCGGTGGGGAGGTTGTATAAGGCCAAGAACGCTTATTTTGCCAAGATGGCGCGGCGGCTCCAGCTTCCGGTTGTCAGATTGCTGGAAGGCGCCGGAGGCTCGATCAAGGAGATTCTGAATATCGGGTATACGGAGCTACCCACATGGAATGATGAAGCGGCGCAGGATCAGGTGGATATGATGTCGGAAGTTCCTGTCGTGTCGGTCGGTTTCGGGGCAATTGCCGGCCTGGCCGCCATGTATCTGGTCCAGAGTCACTTCTGTATTATGATCAAGGAACAAACCCAGGTCTTTGTAGGCGGTCCTCCTCTGGTGAAGGCGGCCGGCGGGGGAAACTTTTCCAAGGAAGAACTTGGGGGATACAAAGTTCACGGGTATGTGTCAGGAGTGGTGGACAATATAGCCGAAAGCGAAAACGATGCACTGGAGCAAATAAAGAGATTTCTATCTTTCCTGCCCCCGAATGTATGGAACATGCCCGCGATCCAAAGGGATGGGCAAGATGATCCCAAACGCAAAGACGAAGATCTGGTCTCCATTATCCCGCAGGATGGGAGAAAGCCTTATGATATGCGCAGAATCATCGATGGCGTAGTCGATCAGGGGTCTTTTTTCGAGATCGGCAAATACCAGGGGCGCTCCCAAATTACCGGCTTGGCACGAATGAATGGCCATCCGGTGGGCTTACTGGCTAATGACCCGCGATTCCTGGCAGGCTCATTTAATTACGACGTTTCTGAGAAGTTCATCCGTTTCATCGATATGTGCGATACTTTTCATTTACCGATCATCAATCTCTGCGACCAGCCGGGGTTTACGATTGGGGTGGAAAGTGAAATTCATGGCAATATCCGCAAAGGGGTTAGGGCGAGTTTTGCCATTGCACAAGCCACGGTGCCTTTGGCTGTCGTATATCTGCGGAAGTGTTTCGGAGTTGCCGGTGCCGCACAGAAGACGGCAATGGGATTCTGCTGGCGTTATGCCTGGCCGTCCGCGGTATGGGGAAACATACCGGTTGAGGGCGGTGTTTATGCCGCCCACCGGGCTGAAATCGAATCGGCACAGGATCCGAAGAAATATCTTAACGAATTGCAGGAAACCTACAGAGCTGTTTCTTCGCCATTTCGAACAGCAGAGGCTTTTGGCATAGAGGATATTATCAACCCGATGGACACACGGGAGCTTTTGTGTGAATGGGTTGAAATCGCCTATGAGGTGGAAAGAAAAAATTTAGGAATCAAGAAGAGAGGCATGAGGATGTAGGCAGTTCAGAAGGCAGAGCATTTCTAATTATACTGAATAATAATCGCCGGAAGGAGAATGTAATATGTCTTTAAAAAGAAAAATCATAATTATCGGCGGGTCGGCCGCCGGCCCTAAAGCAGCAGCCAAAGCCCGCCGCATCGACAACGATGCGGATGTTGTCATTATACAAAAAGAAGCCGACCTTTCCATGGCTTCGTGTGGTTATCCCTACTACGTCGGCGGATGTTTTAACGACCGCAATGCCCTGCTTGCCACAGGAACGGGAGTAGTCAGAAACCCGCTTTTTTATCTCAATGCCAAGGACATCGAGGCGAAGGTAAATACCGAAGTCACCGCCGTCGACCGGAAAAATCATACGGTTTCTTTTAAAAATACTCTTTCCGGTGAACAAGGCACGATGAATTACGACAAGCTCATCATCGCCACCGGTGCACTGTCCCGCCTGCCTCCCGTTCCCGGCACCAACCTTTCCGGAATTACCACGCTGCAATCCATGAAAGATGCTGATTTTCTGCGCCGCGTCCGTGACGAAGGCAAAATTAAAAAAGCGGTTGTAGTGGGCGGAGGACTCATCGGGATCGAAACCTGTGAAGCCCTGCAGCTCGCCGGCATCGAAATCACCGTGATCGAGCTGTTGCCGCAACTGCTGACTTTTCTCGACTGGGAACTCGCCAAACTTATCGAAAATCACGTGCGGAGCAAGGGAGCCAATGTAATTACCGAAAACGGCATCGCCGCCTTCCTGGGTGAAGAAGGAAAACTTTCGGCGGTCAAACTGCAAAACGGCACGGAACTGCCCTGCGAGCTCGCCGTCGTAGCCATCGGAGTTATTCCCAACGTCGCGCTGGCCCGGCAGGCGGGGCTGAAAATCGGTGAGCTGGGCGGCATTGACGTCAACGAATATATGCAGACATCGGATCCGGATATTTATGCGGCAGGCGACTGCGTGGAAACGGTAAACCGGATCACCGGTAAAAAAGTGCTCGCACCTTACGGCGATCTCGCGAACCTCGAAGGAAGGGTTGCCGGGGAAAACGCCGCTTCGGAAAACTGCGTAAAATTTCCCGGAACAATTCAAACAGGCATCTGCAAAGTTTTTGATTATGCGGCGGGAGCCACGGGGCTTTCCGAAGCAACGGCAAAAAAATTCGGTTTTGCGGATATTGTTTCAGTCATCAACGCCAGTCCCGATAAACCCGGCTTTATGCAAGGGAAACTGCTCATTACAAAAATGGTTGCCGACCGGAAAACCGGCCGTGTACTGGGAGCTCAGTGCATCGGTCCGGGTACCGTAGCCAAACAAATCGCCCAGTGGGCGATGGCTATTCAGGGAAAACTCACCGTCGAAGATATCACAAATTCCGATCTGCCCTACGCACCGCCTTTTTCGCTCGCCATCGATCACTTTATTGCCACGGCGCATATTATGCAGAACAAAATTAAAGGCCGTCTCAAGGGCATTACCTCCAGGGAAGTGTGGCAAAAAGTGCAATCCGGTGAAAAACCTTTCCTGATCGATGTAAGAGGTCCGGAAGAGTTTGAGGAAATGCGCCTGGGCATCGGAGAGACACTGATTCCGCTGGGCGCTCTGCGCAAGCGCCTTCCGGAACTGCCCGCCGACAAGAATAAAGAAATCATCTGTTACTGCAAAATCTCCCTGCGCGGTTACGAGGCGGCGCTCGCCCTGGAAGGCAACGGCTGGAAAAATGTAAAGGTTATGGAAGGCGGTATCATGGCCTGGCCATATCCGCGGGAGAAATAAATGACGGATCACGCCTCAAAAAATTCCATTATCGACGCCGATACGGTTATTCCGGATGTAGTGGCACGCTGGCCCGCTGCGCAGGAAGTTTTACAACGCTATGACGGCAAAGCCGGCGTCTGTATTTGCTGTGTCTGTCTTTTCGATAAGATTGAGGATATAGTCTCCGGATTTTTTTTAAATTTGGAGATTATATGGCAAGAGTTACGGGAAGCGGCAGCGGGCACAAAACCCGTCGCATAAAATAATTTTCAACGCGTCGGACACGGATGAAAGGAGTAAACTTATTTACTGAACTTCATATTCGGGAAAGGAGGTAAAGGTTTATGGCTGAAGAAATCAAGGCCGGATGCGCCAGGCCCACCGGCGGACCGGTCGGAGAAAAAATTGCTGAGCAAAAAGGTAAATCACCGGAACCACTGATCAGGGAGGTTAAAACTATGGTCACAGTCGGCAAGAAAGCACCGGACTTTACGGCTCCGGCGTATCAAAAAGGGAAATTCATTTCGGTAAAGCTTTCTGAGTATTTGGGTAAATGGGTTGTTTTGTGCTTCTATCCGGGAGATTTCACTTTCGTCTGAGCGACTGAAATCTCGACGGTCGCCGAGAAATATCCCGAATTCAAGAAACTGGGTGTGGAGGTTCTCTCCATGAGCGTGGACAGTGTTTTCGTGCATAAAATGTGGAACGACCATGAGCTTTCCAAAATGGTCAAGGGCGGCGTTCCCTTTCCGATGCTTTCCGACGGCGGAGGAAAAGTAGGCAGCGTTTACGGCGTTTACCTCGAAGACGCCGGCGTCGAAGCACGCGGCAGATTCCTCATCGATCCCGACGGAATCATTCAGGGCTTTGAAGTTCTGACACCGCCGGTGGGACGCAATGTCAACGAAACAATTCGCCAGATTCAGGCATTTCAATACGTTCGCAACAGCAAGGGAACCGAGGCCACTCCTTCAGGATGGCGTCCGGGGAAACCAACGCTCAAACCCGGACCTGATCTCGTTGGAAAAGTCTGGGAAATCTGGAAAACCAGTATGGCCGGTGATTAATCAAGCCGGGCGGCAGGCGGCTTATTATGCCGCCTGCCGCCCGGTGGAAGCGTCATACAGAAATCATCAATAAATTTTGCCATGCCAAGACTGATAAAGGAGCTTTTGTGAATATATATGAGTCGCTTTGCGCAATCACAGGACGTGATTACGTCTCCCGGGAAAAAGAAGATACTTACATCTATTCGCGCGATTCCGGAGCCGAACCTCCCCGTCCGGTTGATTATGTGGTAATGCCGGGCACCGTCGAAGAAGTTCAGCGCATTTTGCTGTTCGCCAACGAAGAAGCAATTCCCGTCACTCCCCTGGGTGGCGGCTTTACGCTTTCGGCACTCGTTGTCCCCCAAAAAGGCGGAATAGTCCTGGACATGAAGAGGATGGATAAAATCATCGAAGTAAACGAGCTTTCCCGCTATGCCCTTATCGAGGCGGGAGTTTCGCAGGCCTCCTTGCGCGCCTATCTGAAAAAACACCATCCGCGCCTGCAGCACTCCACACCGGAAGCACCGCCTGCGGTCACGGTCGTCGGTAACGCTCTCATTCAGGGGCACGGTCACATCACTCCGCGCTACGGACTCACCTCCGACATGGTAAACGGAATGGAAGTCGTGCTTCCCACGGGGGAAGTATGCCGCCTCGGTTCGTCGGCAGTCACCGATTCCTGGTACACCCGCGGACCTATCCCCGATCTGCCCGGTCTCTTCATCGGCTGGTTCGGCACTACCGGCGTGGTAACCAAGCTTTCGCTGAAACTATACCCCAGACCACAATACCGTGAAGTTATCGTTTTTTCTTCCGACGATATCGACGCAATCCCCGAAGTGATCTTTGAGTTGACCCAGCTTGATCTTCTGGAAGATTTCTTTCTGATCACACAGGAAAAGCCGGACTGGATGAACCATATTTTTTATGTAGTCATTTTGTCCGCTCATTTCGAGGAAGAACTTGCCATGAAGATACGGATTTATAGCGATGTCGCCAAAAAAATCGGCAATGGAAAGACGATAAAGGTGGTTGAAAACCTTCATCCGGCGCTCTACAAGCGGTTTCTCGACGTCCCTCCCCAGGCGGCAGTAGCCGCCGATTTCCGCAAGGGCGGCGGATTTCAATATTCCGCAGCCATTTTGTCTTTCGACAAGGTTCCCGCCTGCTGGCGCAAGGGAATTGAAATCGCCCACAATCACGGCATGGTTGCCTCTTACGTTCACCAGGTATTGACCTGTCACAGCATTATGTTCGGCTTCAATTATTCCTTTAACCGGGCCGATGATAAGGATATTGCAGCGGCCAGACAGGCCATAGACGAATCGAACAGGTTCATCCTCGAAACCGAAGGCATGATTTGGAAAGGAAGCAGCGAGGCCCAGAAACTGATTATGAAAAAGATGGATCCTGCTACGGCAATGCTCATTGAAAAAATCAAAAAAGCCATGGATCCCCGGGGAATCATGAATCCCGGAAACTGGGAGGTGCCCCGATGAAATACGAAGACATTATCCATCGCTGCTTCCGTTGCGGATTTTGTAAACTGACCGACGATTATGAAGAATTCAACTGCCCGCCCCATAAGAAATACCGGCTCGAATCATTCTCGCCGGGAGGAAGAATGTGGCTTATTCGCGCCCGGATCAAAGGTGACGTGCAAATTTCGGAGCGTTATCAGCAGATTCTTTACTCCTGCACGTTGTGCGCAAACTGCGTCACCCACTGCATTTTTCCTTTTAAGGAAGACCTGGTCAATATTTTCACCGCCGCCAGGGAATCCCTGGTTGAAGAAGGCACACTGCCTCCGGCAGTCCGGGATTATCTCAAGTCTATACAAACCTATGGAAATCCCTATAAAGAACCCTCCGCAAAACGCGGCGATTGGGCAAACGGTTTGTCCGTTCCCGCCTATGACGGTCAGGAATATCTGCTCTATATCGGCTGCGTCGGGTCCTATGACGAACGGGCCCGGAAAATTGCCCGGTCGGTCGCCCTTCTTCTGAAAACACTGAATATTTCCTTCGGCATTCTTGGTGCAGAAGAAATTTGCGACGGCAATGAAGTGAGAGCACTCGGAGAAACATGGCTTTTTGAAGGTCTGGCGCAAAGAAACATTGAATATTTTAAGACACGGAATATCAAAAAAATAATTACTCTCGATCCCCATGCTTACAATGCCTTTACCCTCGAGTACAAAACTCTGGGAGCCGATCTGGAGGTGTATCACTATACACAGATACTGGCGGAAAAAACCGCTGCGCTGGCCGACCGCCTGAAAACAGATCCTCTGGAAGTAACTTATCACGACCCCTGTTATCTCGGCCGGCACAATAACCTCTACGATGAACCGCGGAAAATACTGGCGGCACTGCCGGGCGTGAAATTTGCCGAAATGGTCGCAAACCGGGGCAATGCCCTTTGCTGCGGCGGGGGAGGCGGCAACTTCTTCAGCGATATTCTGGGCGGCGGAAAAGAAAGCCCTGCCCGCATCCGTGTTGCTCAGGCCAAAGAGACCGGTGCCGGAATCATCTCTATCGCCTGTCCCCAGTGCGCCAAAATGCTTGAAGACGCTGTCAAAGCTGAAGACCTGGAAGATAAACTGGCAGTTAAAGATATTGCGGAACTTGTTTTGAGCCGCCTCGAAACGAAATAAAAAAAGGCGGGGGATGTAACAACATCCGCCCGCCTTTTTCTTTTCCCACAGTATCATCTTTCCTGTTTTATGTTTTCATGTCTTTAAAACTTCTTCAACGCCTTTTTGCCTTACCTCGGTAATCAGTTCCGCCGCCCATTTGGCGGCGTTGCCTACAACCGAAGTGCAGGCTGTGGAATGGCCGCCGGCGGCCAGAAACTCATTCCATTCCGTGTAGAGATCAAACGAACGCCCCATGATTTTCGTCTGAATTTCTCCGCAGGTAACCGTCCCATATTCGGCAAGAAATTTACCGACAAGTTTTTTACCCAGCCGGTAGGCGACAAATCTTTTCTTTTCCGGATCGGCAATATTTGTCAAATCACGGCCATAGAGCTGGCTTACCATCAGCACCGCTCCCGTGAGCGCTCCGCAGTTGCCTCGCGTAGATAAACCGACTCCGGCGCCGAGGCCCGTTGCCGCGCGAAAAACGTCTTCATTTTTCAATTCCGGAAAAACATCATACAGTGCGGCAATGGCGCACTGGGCACAGCCGCCGAAATCCCTTTCGTTGGCAAATCCTTTTTCATAAGCTTTTTCTCCCACACTTTTCGACATAGTTTTTGCTCCTATTTTTCTTTGATTGTTAACGGATAACTGAAAGCTTTTTCCAGACCAGTTTGCAGTTACCTCCTGTTCATAACAGAGCAACAATGTCCGCCGCCATTTATTTCCCAGCACTGTTATACGCTTTATTACACACTACTTTTAAATAATACCCGTTCATTGCAAGCAAAGCAATCTTAAAAAGCTCCGGTTATTGAGCTGTTTTTTGCCCCCGTTCCCACCGTGAAAAATCAATCGATTGATATTTCCCATTCACAGGATACGTTTTTCTCAGCAGCCAGCGGCGACTCTTCCGGAGGGGCAAAAATTCTTCTTACCCGGGCGGAACTATTTATCCCGGCAAAGAACGCGTGTCGCAACAGCCGATTGGCATCAGTGGTACAGTCGTAGCACTTTTCCCCTCTTTTTTTAGCCGCCTGCTGCGTGGTGCAGTCAACTGTCCTCATTCTGAATGTTTTTTCCGCAAGCTTTTCAGTCTGTACATTTTCAAATGCGCACCAGTGGGAATGTTTTAACATTTTTATCAGAGAGTCAATGTCTCCTGCCTTTATATTCATGGTTTTTTTTAGTCTTTTTGCTTCATAGCGGCCGAAATCTTCATAAAGCTGAAATAATATCTGATTTAATTCAGAACTTTTGCCTAAAGATGCATAGATGCCCTTTAACTGAGTTTCCAGTTTAAACCAGCTTGCATTAACGGTATAAAGTAAATCCAGCATTACATCGTATACGGCTTTTTTATCCATTTGTTCGGTATTGATCATTTTATCTATCCTTTTTATGAAGCCGGCAAGCGAAACATTTATGTGTTTCACTTCCTGGGCTGGATCGCCGCAATGTATTCGGCAACCATCTTGCCCAAATCGGCGGGAAGAGTTTTATCGCTGCTGCCGGCCGTCCAGGCGGCACCCCAGGGATTATTGGCCGTCGACAATTGTTTTTCCCGAACCACCTGCCCTGTCGAAGCATCTATGAGTTTCATCTCCAGGCTCATATCCGAGCTTCCGGCAAATGCACCACCCCACATGCGGGCGGTGCTGCTGACAATCCTGAGATTGGTAACTTTTGCCCTGACTAAAAGAACTCCGGCCTTTTTTGCTCCGGCGGTTCCTTTTGCTACGGAGTTAAAGATTTTTTTTGATTTGACGGCAGCCAGTGCGCTGTTTTCACACTCGGCAACCGCACCCGGGTAGTCCGCTTCGATCTTCGGATCATATTCAAATTTTTGAAAAACTATTTTGTCGTACTTTTTGGACAGAGGAACTTCTCTGGATTCTTCTTTAGCCGGACCCGCCTTGCCGGATTCGTCGGATTTTACGGCCTGACCGCCTCCGCAGGCGGAAAAAGAAGTCAACAAAAAGAGACTCGCGATAAATAAAGTCACCTGCTGAAAATATTTTTTCGAAAACATTCCGTCACCTCCACTTTATTGTTACTACACCCGCGTTTCCAGATGCATCTGTTTTATTTCCCTTTAAAAACCGGTTTTCTCTTCTCTAAAAAGGCCTTCGCCGCTTCGATGTGATCTTCCGTTTCCGTAAGCAGGGCGAGCTGGGAAGAGATGTAGTCGAGATGCGCCCGCAGCGTGCTCGTTTGAGCCTGATATACGGCCCTCTTCATCATCCGGATGGCCAGCGGCGGATGCGACGCTATCTTTTCCGCAAAAGCAAAGGTTTCCTCCAAGAGACGGTCGTGAGGCACAACCCGGTTTACCATCCCGAGATTAAAAGCCTCCTCCGGAGTCAGGGAAGCACCGGTGAGGAAAAGCTCCAGAGCTTTCGAAACACCCACCAGACGCGGCAGAAAATAAGCCCCGCCGTCACCGGGCACCGCTCCGATCAGAATATAGGATTCGGCGAGTTTCGCTCTATCCGAGCAAATTCTCATATCGCACATGAGCGCCATATCGAGTCCCGCTCCCATGGCGGCGCCGTTGATCGCCGCGATAACCGGCTTATCCATATCTTCCAGCGTGAGGGCAATGCGCTGCACACCCTTCCACAGGAAATTCTTCATATCCCAGGAACGGAGCTTTCCCGCGGCCATTTCCCGGAGGTCGCCACCCGAACAAAAGGTATCCCCCTTGCCGGTCACAATAACAACCTTGACGCGGTCATCTTTTCCGGACTCTTCCAGATATTCTCGCCACAGGCGAATCATTTCAGGGCTGAAGGCATTTTTTGCCTTCGGACGGTTCAATGTAATCAAAGCACAATTTTTTTCAACAGCATACAATACATGATCTTCACTCATTACTTTCTTCTCCATATTCGACAAATTCAATCTGGCACCAACTGCCAGAGTATATGAAGACGGTATTTATGTGTCAAGACGATTATTGCAGGCATATAAGGTTTGTCTTTCCCCCACTTATACGGAGAAAATATCTTCATAGGTGTCTCTTTTTCTCATTACCGTCAATTTGCCGGTGGCATCGACAAGAACCCGCGCCGGACGTGGAAAGGCATTGGCATTTGATGCGAAGAACTGGGGCCCGTAAGAACCCGTATCACGAATCAGCACAATATCACCCCGAACCGGTTTTCTCTGAAGCGCAATCTTGTATTTCGCAAGCATATCGCCCGAGAAACATAGATTGCCTCCTACAAAGGTCTCAAATGGCTCCGGATCCTTCCGGTCATAATCATTGATGATTTCCCATCGATGAACCGGCATGTAGACCAGGGCGGTTCCCAAACTGGTCACACCCATTTCCAGGGTCATCAAATTATGGCTTCCTCCGATCTTTCTCACCTGAGACACTCTGGCCAGTGTTATCGCCGAATCACCCACCAGGCTCCGGCCCGGCTCGATCACCAGTGCCGGTTCTCCCAAAGCCCGGAGGGCCGCCACGGTATTCACCTCTTCTCCGTAAACCTTCACCTTACCCCGGAGAACGGCTTCCACCATTTTTTCTTTGGGATAAGGACTGTAGAATTTTTCGTCATTCCAGTGTGACGTGGCGAGCCTGCCGTCCGGCTCTGTCTCAAATCCCCTTGTCCGGTTGTGCCAGATGAAGATGCGGCTTGGGTCGCCACTCCGGGCAGCAAGATAGCCTTCCCGGATTCTTTCCAGAAAACGCTCCCATTCCTCTTTATTCACGTAAGAGATGGGATAGCCTCCACCAATGTTGATGATCTCGCAATTTCTGCCTGTCTTTTTCAGGAGATGCCCGAGTTCGATCATTTTGCCCAAAACGGCAAGGTAAGGCTCCAGATCGGCAATTTGAGAGCCGATATGGGTGTGAAATCCCAGCAGGCGGACAGAGGAATAGCTGTCCAGAGTTTTCAGAAAAGCGGGAATATCATCTACGTCCGCCCCGAATTTCGTCCATTTACCCGCGGTAAAAATAGCTTCGGCAGTGACGTGGCCGAGTTCAAATCCGCTGAGCCGCATGACTACCCGGGGTCGCCTGCCCATCCGGCCTGCAATCCGGGAAATAATCTGAAATTCTTCGATGCTGTCCGCCACAATCAGCATATCCGTCTCAATTGCTTTGGCGATGAGAAAATCTTCCTTGCAGTTTCCGTTGAGATCAAGCTTTTCCGGAGGAACGCCGGAAGCAAGAGCGCACTGGGCCTCATAGTAGGAGGCCACATCGATTCCCGCCCCTTCCCGGCTGATGATCTTGAACACCGCCGGATGAGCGCAGGCTTTGGCGGCAAACCGTATGTGACCCTGAGGATAGAGATTCTGAAAAACCTGCCGGAAGGCCTTTACATTCTCCCCGATGACGGAGCCGGAGTAGATGTGCAGGGGAAGTTGAAACTTGTTGACCCACCACGAAAGCGGATGATCGGCGATCCGGGCCTCTTTCCCGGATGGCTTCATGGAGCTCCCACGCCCCCAATCAACTTTTCGCGCCGCTTGCGAAGACGCCACGGCAGCCCCGGGACCAAGGATGGCAGTTGCGCCCATGCCAATGACACCGTACTTAATAAAATCCCTTCTGTCGATATTCATGATCTCACCTCTCTTTCCTTTCTCGTCAATTTGCGTTTTTTCAGACTGTTTTTTCCCTCCAGGATCAAAAACATTCGGCACTGCCGGCAGTCAAATTCGAGACGATAGGTATGATGACCATCTCTGATCCGGAGAGGCTCCCGAATGGAGCGACCCGAATTTCGCCCATGGGGACATAAATCCAGTTGATAACGGATACAGTAGCGGGTGGTCATGACGGTTTTTCCGGTCGTAACGGAAAGGGTTTCCAAAGCGGGCTCCGTGACTACCGCACCATGACGTTCATAGAATCGCCGGGCCAGGGCGTTTACGACATTGGCGTGGAAGTCGAGCTTTTTTTCCGGATAGGGAACGTCGTTGGGTATAAACGGTATGCTCCGGCGGGGGCATGCTTCACGCCGAATTATGGTGAGCTTCTCCAAAACATCCCGCCGGATGCCGTTTAGCGTCCCGGCCGGAAGAAAAGACGGTCCCTGAGGTTCAATCGTCAGACTGACCACCCGGTAGGGAGTGTTGCCGGTACTCATCAGGTGTGTCTCTGTCTGTTTTCCGGTTTGAGCCGGATCCCGGGAAGGCTCAAGCAAAACATCCTTGACCGCTTCGGCCGTATTGCCGTCTTCGTCTCTTACCGTAAGGCGGATGGAGTTATTCTCCTGCCGGAAATCCATTTCCACCGCTATGCGGCGGTCACCCGAAGATTTCTTCAGAATTCGCGTGAAGGCCAGGTCGTAGTTGCGATAGAGAGAAGTACCGATGGCGAGCCCCTTCATACTGTTCGGATAGATTTTTCCCTTATCCACCCGCTCCACCCGAAAACCGGCCAGATCATTTTTCTTTGTGAAAAAGCAAAGCCCGTCCCCGTTTTGCAGATCATGGCGGGCTATTTTAAAATAATTATTTTCCACGCCGGTGATTTCACCCACATGCTGTCCTATGGATTTCTGTGTGTCGAGCGAGGCAACTTTTTCTCTTTTGCCGGAAAGGAAGTATTGTGTATAGCCGCGGTTGAAGGTCCTTTCCGGGTCCGGTGAAAAGGTAAGCGCGCTTTTCCCGGAACTGCTCTTCCGGTAACCGGGATGTTCGCTGATAAACCGGTCGATAGCCTGCCGATAAGCGGCGGTCACATTTTTTACATAATCGATTCCCTTGTATCTGCCCTCAATTTTAAAAGAGGTGACTCCGGCGGCAACTAGATCCGGTATGAAGTTCATCAGGTTCAGATCTTGAAGGGAAAGGAGAAATTTGTTTTGCCGGATAATATTGCCGTCGCCATCCATTAAGGTGTAGCGGGAACGGCAAGGCTGTGCGCAGATACCACGATTGCCGCTCCGTCCGGTCACGGCCTGACTCATATAACATTGTCCGCTGTAGGAAACGCATAATGCCCCGTGCACAAAAGCTTCCAGCTCTATTCGGGAATTCCGGCGAATATCGGCAATCTCGTCGCAAGAGAGTTCGCGCGCCAGGATCACCCGTTGAAAACCCACGGCCTCAAGGAACCGGATTTTTTCAAGAGTATTGTTGTGCATTTGGGTGCTGGCAATAAGGGGAATCGGCGGGAGGGCAAGCTCAAGCAAGCCAACATCCTGAATAATCAGGGCGTCGGCACCCAACTCATAGACTTCCCGGATAATATCGAGCGCCTCGGCAAGTTCCCGGTCCGTCAGGATGGTGTTGAGCGCCACATAGACCTTAGCGTAATAGAGGTGCGCATGCCGGATCAGGCGGTCAATATCCGAGAGGCTCACTCCGGCTGCGGCCCGGGCGGAAAATTTCGGAGCACCGATATATACGGCATCCGCCCCGTGATCGATCGCGGCGATACCAATGGCGGCGCTGCCGGCCGGTGCCAGTAATTCCAGCGATGTGACCATCTAAATACTCCTTGCAGAGCCAGTGCCTCCGTGGGCGTTCTTGCGAATGAATTCCTCCGTGATTGTTTTGGCTTCGGCCAGCGAAGAATATGCGGCGGTTTGGATCCCGGGGCTGCCGGCAATCATAGCGGACAATGATCGCCCCGCGGTGGATCGATTAAGACATAAGACCGGTTTTTTTAATGCCGCAGCCCATCCCAACTCATAGCCGACTCCCAGGGATGGCACCGTAACTTCGGCCACCACAAGATCACAGGAGAAAAGCCAGGCCATATCGCGGTCGTGGATATGTCGATCGCCGGGTCCGTCATTGCCCGCCGCCGAGAGAGCGGGGTCGCCCACGTGTTCGGTCAACACTTCTCCGAAAGATCGTAACCACGTAATCATGGCTTCATATATCGCGGCGTCATCCCGGCCTGCCCGGATCGATCCGGCAAAATAGATTTTCATGTGTTTCTCAGGAGACCCCATGAAAATAATTCCATTAACGTTTGACGGCTCTGTAATCTATCTTTTGATCAGATCACGCAAATCCGCATTCGGAATATAGCTCCGGTATATCTTTTCGAAGGTGCCGTCCGCCTTCAAATCATCCAGGACAGACTGCCATTTTCGGACTGTTTCATCAGGGGTCCCGAGCGAAACGGCAATGTAAAAATAGGTACTGCTCACGGTAAAAACTGGTTCCAGATCATCCATGCTGTATCCTGCATTCCTCACAATTTCCGGTATGGTAATATCGGTAAAAATGGAAATCTGCGCTTTTCCGTTCATCAGCTGTTGAACACTGGTCGCGGGAAGAGGAGAAGAAACCAGATTTTTAAAACCTTTATCTTTCAGATACTGCTCGGTAAACCAGTTGGTGGTCGTGGCAATGGCGGCAATTTTTTTGGCATCATCGAGACTTTTGATTTTGATTCCCGAACCCTTCTTAGCGTAAAAGATCGCGCTGTTTTTACCGACCGGACCCACCCACCGGAACAGTTTTTCCCGTTTTTCCGTTCTTTCCGTGCTGAAGATAACTACATTCGGATTACGCAACGCCACATTGTAGGCTTCATCCCATGAGGTCAATTGAATATTATCCGCAATACCCTGCCGTGCAATAATCTCTCTGACCACGTCCGTTGCAAAACCGGTGACCTTCCCGTCTTTCATAAAAGTTACCGGAGGATATTCTTCCGTCAATATTTTAATCCCGTTATTACCTTTCGTGCTTTGCTGAGTTGTGCATACACAACCGGTAAGGATAACTAAGCTCAATAGCAAACTGCAACAAACGATTTTTTTCATAAATGGTCCCTTCCCCGAGATGTAGTGATGTAGTGCGCAAATATGCGGCTTGCATAGCACAATAATAGAAATTTTACATCAAAAACCCTTGATCTTACGACCTGGAAAAACTTTCCCTCATTGACACCGGGTTATTTATCTTATAGATCGATTCAGCATTTCAAGGATAATTTATGAAAAGATATATAATTTTAATTGCAGCATTCCTGATGATGCTTTTCATCGGCTTTCATCTGGCGTGGAGCACATTCGTCCCCGTTTTGAAACAGAACTATGGATTCTCCGTTGCCCAAACACAGACGGTCTTCGGTACGGCAATTTTTGTTGTAACTTGTTTTATGTTCGTTGGCAGTAAGCTGGAAACCCGCATCGGCCCGCGGATTACATCTTTTATCGGCGGGATCATCTACGGCGCAAGTTATATCCTGGCGGGTTATTCTACCGGATCATATACTTCTTTGTTAGTCCTCATAGGAATCTGCAGTGCCATTGGCTCGGGGCTATGCTACATGAGCGCACTTCCCTGTGTGACAAAATGTTTTCCGCAGCATAGAAGTTTGGTAATCGGCATAGTTGTGGCCGGGTTCGGGGGTAGCGCCATATTTGTTTCCCGCCTTGGTGAATATCTGCTGGCCCGGCAAGTCGATGTTCTGACTATTTTCCAATATCTGGGCATTTGCTCTCTCCTGATCATCACAACAGCCTCTTTATTTTTACAGAATCCTCCTGCTGAAAAAAATACAATGATCAGCAAACCTCACCTGAAAATTACAGCTATCTTAAGGGATCGCAACTTCTGGGGGCTTTTATGCGGATTTTTTCCGGGATCATGTGTCGGCTTAATGTGCATTGGGAATATTAAGCCTTTCGGCCTTTCTTTGGATTTAAGTCTGGTTGTTGCCGGAGCGGCAGTAACCGTAGTTGCACTTTTCAACACCCTGGGCCGGATTGGCTGGGGCCTGATCGGCAATCTGATGGCCGGGAAAAAAGTAATTATTCTTTCGCTTGTCAGCACCAGTATTGTTTGTCTGGCTGCACCGGTTGCCATAACAGGCGGCATATCTTTCCAAATCTTCGCTTTTTTTGCCGGTTTTAACTATGCCTCCGTTATGGTGCTTTATGCTGCGGAAATTGCCCATACTTATGGAACGGAAAGGATGGGAATTATTTATTCCATACTTATGCCGTTCAACGGTTTTGCCGGTTTTATCGCCCCTCCCCTGGCCGGAAAAATATTTGATACAACTGGTACTTACACACCGGCCTTTTTGATTTTGGGATCGCTGTCGTTTGCGGCAATTTTTTTATTTTATTTCATTTATCAGCCTGAGCGGGTGCGTCAATAAAGAAGTGCTCTAATTATAATAAGTTTTAACTCGAGCCATATTGCAATCGTAATCTCAGGTATGATTTCTGCACCCGATACGGTAATTCCCTGGCTTAGGCCGGACAACAAATAGTCTGCTGAATCTACTGCGTCAAGGTAAAGTCGAAACCTCCAATAGGCACCCATGATGATTCCTCCCAATCGGGTTTGTCACGCTCCCGAAGCAGGAATTCAATGCGGTAACGCCCCAATTTCCTGATGTCAAAAGAAAAAAGAACTGCTCCCGGATTGTTGCAATATGAACTTGTGCGGTATCGCGGATTCAGCCCGTTGTTATCTCCGTCGGGATGCTTAAGGATATACCCGAAAACATATTGGGGTAATTGGTTGGTATTGAAGTAAGTATTGACGGGTGGTCCTTCCAGCATTGCTCCGAACTTGTGCCCCTTGCCCCAGGCATTCAGGGCTTCCTTGACGGAAAAAGTATCCCGGACGTCAATCGATCTAATTTCTCTGTCATAGGTATTCGGGCCAACGGAAACTTCGTCATAGATCCCCAGACCCCAGTTTTTCAATCTCCATTGCTTGTATTGAAAAGAAGGAACGGGAAAGGGGTTGCCACTCTTGCCGGGCAAACTGACCTCCGCCGCTGGTGTCTGTTTTTTGCCATCGCTAAAAGCGATAGAATACTCTTTTACGGAAACTTCTCTTTTGGACTCCTTTTCATAAACCGCCGTTCTGACTTTCCACATACCGAACGACAAAGCCAGCTTATTCGGACTCCGGTCATAGAAAAAAACCGGGAATGTCAACTTCTGGTCGGCATATCCTTCCACGTTAAATCCGTATGATGTATTCCAAACCTCCGAGCCGTCGGGACGGAAGACCTGTGCCCTGAAGTTATATTTATAAATACTCTCCTTTTGTACACGAAACCAGAACGTTACTTCTTTATTTGCATCACGGGCATCCCGGTCAAAAGCCCACGCGGTTTGGTTGGGGCTCATGCCGGCATCGATCACAACCGACTGGGCAAAGCCTGGCGGCGGCGTTATCAACAGACAAAAGAAAAACGACAAAAGGATTAATGTCTTTTTTAAAATTTCAACGTTCACATTAGAAAATTCGCCTTTCATGTTCCAACTCCCATATCTTTAATTTTTTCCGGATGCTCATACCGGAGCCTTATTAAGTTCATTTTTTAATTATTTTCAATCGAAATATTGCGGAAATTGAAAACACAAGAAAAGCAGCAGGAAGAAGTTCTTGCACCACAAAATTGCTGTTTACCACTTGAATTGTGGCATCCGGTACCAATATTTATATTGCATTCACCGATAACATGAAGTATTTTTTATGAAAATATTTACTTAGCCGCAAGCAGCGGGGCATCATAATCCGATTGTCATTATATCCATTGGGAGACCACGAATTGAATTTAAAGATAATTCTGCTGATTGTTGTGTCCTGTCTCGTCGTCATTTTTGTCACACAAAATGTGTCAGCTGTTACTGTCAGTCTCTTCTTCTGGTCAATTTCCTTGTCTCTCGCCCTGCTGATTTTTTTTGCATTAGCCATAGGTTTTGCTCTTGGGTGGTTTTTGCACAGCTTTCTTGCCTATCAAAAAATAAAAAAAGAAGTGGCTGACATTCAGGCCGACATGCGTTTAAAGAAATAATAATATGGAAAACCTCTTCCTGAATTTGCAAAGTTACTGAATCAGCGGAAATGTTGGCTACCCTTATGAGTCCGTAATTTTAACATATGAGGAGCAATAAAGAAGCGTTAAGATATTATCAATTAATTTATTATTTTTTCGTATAATATTCCGGATACAATCTTTGTGCGCAATCCGGACATATGCCATGACTGAATTCCGCTTTCGTACGATCCCGGACATACAACTCAACCTGATGCCAATAACCCTTATCGTCACGAATTTTTTTGCAGGAGGCACATATCGGAAGCAAACCGCTTAACGTTTTGACCTGTGACAGGGCTTGCTGAAGTTCCGCAATAATCTTCTCACGCTCTGCTTCCGCCAGCCTGCGGTCGGTGACGTCGGTGAGGAACAGTGTGAGTCCGATGACATTACCATTTTCATCAATTATCGGATTGTAGATATCCTCATAGTATCTGCGCTCCAGCGCTGTGTCCCCGTATGCCTCGGATACCTTGAAAGATTTCCCCGACAGGGCGCAGTCAAAGTTGTTTTTTGCCTTCATCCTGTCTTCGGGGTTCTTGATATATTCCAGCATGCTGCTTCCCAGAACAATATCCGCACCCCATATCCGTTTCATGGTTTCAGAATGATTTTCATTAAAAGCGATATACCTGTATTGCCGGTCCAGAGCAAAAATTACAATTTCTTTGGAACTCTCCACTACGCTTTGCAGGAGAGCATATGATTTATGTATCGTCTCCTCGGCCAGTTTGCGGTCGGTAATATCTCGGCACACAAATACAAGTCCGAATGGTGTACCGTCCTCACTGCGCAGGACATCGCCATTCACTTCGAAGGGTATCTTTCTGCCGTCTTTCATCGTCATCAGATATTCCCGCGGGCCCAGTCTGCGCTCCATCATGAGCAATGTGTTTTGAACCACTCTGTCCCACTCCTCGGGAGCTATAAACATGAGCATGTTCCGACCTTCCAGTTCAGCACGGCTATAATCACTGATCTGAAGAGTATGGTCATTCACAAACAGAATTTTACCCTCGAGGTCGGTACGGACAATAACATCGGGAATGGTATTGACAAGTTTTGTATAAAGCTCCTTGCTTTCCTGCAGCTCATTATCCCGCTTCTGACAATTTGTTTTCGATTCTTCCACTGAACCAGCTTTCCGGCATCTAAGGCCATTTCTTTTATAAGTTTTATTTTGCCCCGCTGTTGTTATTCATTTTAATTATCTTCAATCCGACAAAAGGCCGGGCCCAGGCCCGGCCTTTTGTCCAGTTAGGAAAGGCAAGCAAACAATGAAAAGCATCCATTGTCCGATGAATTACATATTATGCTCCGTATCCTTGATCCTGAAAAACTGCCCTCAAAACATTTTTCCCGGACTGCTCATGATTTTACGCGGATACGGTCGTCAATAATGAATTTCAGCATCTCCTTGGCAAAATCCGTATGAATTTTCATTTCGTCATAGTTAGTGGGACGAATCAGCTTTTGCAGCATCAGGGCATCGCCGTCAAACCAGCGGGGAACGAGGGCGGAAAAGAAAAATCCCTGACGGTTCAAAGCTTCCGTTGCCGCTCCGCTCCAGGGTTTATCCAGAGGTAAAAGCACCTGCAGCACCACGGCCCCGGCGGCAGTATATTTTTTAACGAGTCCGGTCATAACATCTGACAAGTCTTTCCCTGCTTCAAAGAGAGAAACACGCAGCACGCCGGCGGAGGAAATGAAGGTATCGGTATAACGACTCCGGACTCCTTCCGGCAAAACCTGAACACCGGCTGCAAACTTTCGGTTTCTCTTTCCGTTTTCATAGATCTTCTTGAGCAGTTGCGCGTACGGATCGGGCAAGAAGATTGTTTGCGGTTTTTCCTTGACTACAAGAAAGCAGACAACAGCGCCGACGCGGCCGGGTGCAGATTTTTCCGCTTGATAGGATTCGGCGGGCATTATTTCCAGTTCAATTCCCGACTCTTTTACGCCGACGTTAAGAGCGGCTTTCTGCATCATCACATGATTGGTCACCGATTCGCCCCAAAATTCCTCCACTCCTACCGCCGACGCGAGCGGCCCTGCGATATACTCCTGCAGGACATTGCTGAATCCCTTGCCGCGATGTTCCGGATAAACCATGCCCTGTCCCCCTTCATACAGACCGTGGTAGGTTTCCGCCAAACGATACATGGCATGTTGGGCGAGCACCTTATCGGAGGCGTCCACCGCCACCACCCGGTACATCAGGCCCTCTTCCTGCTGCCTGATAATGAATTTGGGATCGTACATCTCCTTGATCGGAAAATGATCACCATAGACGGCCCGGTAAAGATCAACCACCGCCGGCGCTTCTGAATCCCGCATCAATCGAATCTTGTAGTTGCCGTAAGCCTGGTCTGGAACATTAATCTTCATGTCTCATTTCTCCTTTCTTTGTAAAGACCTGTAATGATACGTTGAATAGCCTGGTATTCCCTTTGCAGTAAAATTATGTGTGATTACCCCCTCATCGCTTGCTTCCCGGCCGTGCATTAATCATTAATGCATTGCCGGTTGAACTTTTGCACAAATTCTTTAATCAGTCAATTATTGAGTTATTGTATTCACGAAGTCGAAAAATTATGAATTTACCGTAACCATCCTTCTCCGGTCAAAAA
>MVRV01000170.1 GCA_002068015.1 Smithella sp. PtaU1.Bin162 | reverse complement strand
CTATTGCACAATATAATAGTAAAATGGCCAGCAATCGTATCCAACAGATGGCTAAAGCCGCCGGTGATGCCCACATTGTATCTTTCAAATCGAAATCACCAATATCTGCAATTTTCAAAGTTAATTAGTAGGTATGTGTAACATACAATTAAGGCAGTATTTGATTTGGCAGTACTAATAAAGTTCGGTGCTCGTTAACATGTATATTCCAAACACTTTTTTTAGTACTTCCCTTGCATTCTGGTATATAAGCAAATAATCGAATAGCCATCTGATAGGCGAAACACAACGGAAGTCAAAGAAAAGGCGTAGCAGGACTTGCCCTAAACATGCAGTTTTATCTACTCCACCCGCTTGAAGCATCATCCGCATAAATTACTAACATCATATAGACTAATAATCGGATTATAGTGCCATAAGCCATTTGTAATTTTTTACAAATGTTTCGTGGCACCTATAGGAATTGCTTCAATCACAAGATCCAAATAAGTATGCATAGTCATTTGTGAGTTTATTGAAAAGTTTTGCAAATAAGACATTATGCTTTTCTGTTCTTGCAATTAATGCATAATAACGAACAGAAACTCTGCTAAATCTGAGGAATAAAGGAAAACATTGTGGTTTGATATGTAGCAGAGAGGTCATGAATCTACTGGTGAAATCAACCATAGGTGAGAAATCGCGATGTTGATAAATAATTAAAGATTTCTTCAGATCATAATAACGTTTAATCTCATCAACAAAAACGTACTTAACCGAATCTGTTTGAGACTTTGTTACCGTAAATGGTGCAACACCATTATCTGGATCAAGAAAAATAACATCGGCACCATCAAGAGTATTAAGCGATTCTTGAAACCATTGCTCTCGGTGCGCTCTCCTTTCCTTGGTAGGCTGCGAATATGGTATTGGTTTTCGATAGAATAGGCAATCCTTAACGACTTTTTTATTCTCTATATCAGACAATTGAGGTGTGCTATCATTGTTAAAGACAATCGACCTCAAGCTGTCAAACATGTGTCTATTTAAATTTCTATACCTTCCTTTGCCGTCACTTAAGTATATATAACCCCGGCGTATCTTATCTGGAAGTAAATTATTAATAGGTAAAGGTGTTACATTGTAATACCAATTAATGCCAATCTTGACTTTGCCTTTGCTTATCCCTGACAACTCATCAAGCAGGATATATTTCCCAAAATCACCCACATCCCCTACATATTCATCCCGCATTACTTTATCTCCAGTAATTATTATATTGAAAAATTACTTCTATTAGAGAGAAATGTCAATAAATTACGCCTCTCAGGGCGTTTTATTCTCACAACATTAAGCGATAATAAAGCTCTGGGAGAAATTTATGGAAAATGCAAAAATATTACTAGGGAGACGAATTCGATATCTGAGAAATCTGCGTGGTATGACCCAGGAACAATTAGGCACAGAAACTGATCTCAGTTATAAATATTTGGGTTCCATTGAGCGAGGTGGAAAAAATCCGTCCATAGATAATTTACAGAAAATTGCTCAGGCACTCAAAGTTGAATTGTATGAACTATTCATCTTCGATCATGAGACAGATGATATAAAGGAACTGAAGAAGCAAATCGATGAGATGTTGAAAGGTGTAGGTAAGAAAGAATACCGCGCAATTTACAGAGTAATCAAGGCGATAATGAAATAAAAAAAAATATAATATTTTTCTTGACAAGTAGTAAAAAGAGGTATTTACTCTACGCACGATGATGTATCATTCGTTATAAGGAGCTATCATGAATAATAAAGAATTTTATCATCAGGACATTTTGCGCATTTTCCCAGATATAAGGCCAAGAACTCTCATTAGCTGGGGGGAAAAGGGGCTAATTAAACCACTTCGTGAAGCTGAAAATCGTGGGGGCAAAAGAATATACAGTTATAATAATTTAATTGAAATAGCCTTTGTTCGTGAGCTTTTTGGCTATGAGTTACCTTTTAAATATGTTCAATCTTTAATGGAAAGGGGAAAGCCGATGACTTTAAAAGAAATTTTTAAAAAAGAAAAATACGACACAATTTGTTTCATTAGTTACCGTATGGAACGAACAGTTGACTTCGCTACACTGAAAGCAGGTCGATTTCCCCGTGAAGTAAAATGTTTCCCAATCAACAACTTCAAACTGGAAGACATTACTAAATATGAAAGTGGAATTATTATTAACATCTCTGCATTAAGAAAATTTGTAGATAAGTCCATAGCCTAAATTTTTTTTATAATTAATGATGCACGATATATCATCATGCATCGTAATAAGGTCGGGTAATGATCCATAAGGAAGGAGGTAGATAGTTATGAGCAATCATAAAGATCTCAAAAACAGCATTACTTCAATACGCAAGCAACAACCGGGAAATAAAAACGCTCAATTTGAGAATAATAAACGGGCAGCAGATTTTATTAAAAATGATCTTCTTAAACAGGGAACGTTTTACAATGACGGCCATAAAGCTTATTTTTTCATAAGCACAGACAAGAATCTGATTGAAATAGAAAAATCTAACAGAGAATATAATATATTATTAGGGCGATACGGGATCAATCGTTCAGAGGCAATTTATAATTACGTTTTTGAAGAACTTTATAAAGAAGCTTTTGAATTTGGGCAAAAAACAAAAATCCATAAATTGGCATATTACAATCCCAACACCTTTACATCCTATGTTTTCAATCACGGAAATCAAATTTATCGAATCAATCTTAGCGACATAAAATTAGTTGATAATGGAACAGATGGTGTTCTTTTCTTATCAGAAAACAAGGCGAGACTCTTTAATTTTAAGCATACGGTATCATCTTCATACATCGACGATATTATTTTCTCGAAAACAAATTTTACCGCCGACGTCCTTACACCAAACGAAAGGCGAGTCCTACTGATAATATGGTTTTATGCCCTTTTTTTTGAAAGCATTATGCCAACAAAGCCAATTTTACTATTTATGGGAGAAAAAGGTTCCGGAAAAACTACAACCTTGCGGAAAATCGGGGTGCTTCTGCTCGGAGACAATTTTGACGTAGCTTCTTTGACTGATGATCCCAAGGATTTCGATGCCATTATCACAAATTCTGCCTTTGTGGTCATCGACAACGCAGATTCCAAACAGAAATGGTTAAATGACAAACTTGCTGTTGTGGCCACGGGAGGAAAAGTACGCAAGAGAGAACTTTATACTACAAACAGACTTGTTGATTTCACTATCCAATGTTTTCTCGCTATTACTGCGCGCACACCGGAATTTCGCCGCGATGACGTTGCTGATCGTCTTCTTTTCATGAGAGTAGACCGAATCAATACATTCGTAGCGGAAAGACATTTGCTTGATGAGATAATAAGTAACAGGAGTCAAATTATGTCTGAGGTCGTCCTCCATATTCAAGAAGTAATAACCGCCCTGTGCATGAATAGTGGAATAATTGAATCATTGTCCTTCCGCATGGCAGATTTTGCGGATTTTGCCTTCAAATTAGCGCGATATGCAAACATTAAAGAGGAAGTGGAATCTATTTTTAAAAAGCTTTCTGCAGAACAAAATCAATTTACTCTGGAGAATGATCCTATTTTGGAACTGCTTATCAAATGGGTTCCAGATAACAATGGGAAAGAGGTTACTGCAAACGATTTATATAGAGAACTTAATGCAATAGCTCAAAGAGAGGGTATTCCTTTCCCTTACCGGGACAATGTTCAAGGCCTATTACAACACATCAATAATAACATGAGCAATCTGAGCCAATTCTTCAACATATCAAGACGGAGGGGAAGAGCGCGTAAAGCATTCTACATATTCACGTTGAAGGAGGATGAAATATGAAACGATCACAGCCATCATCTTATCCTTAGAGTTACCCCAGCAACCCTCAAAAAAATAAAGGCAGTGAATAAGTTGGTGAAGCGGGTGATATGCGATTTCAAATTTTATTTTTAAAAAAAGATTGGAAAGTCGGAAAGAAAAAAACATAACAAAAAAAGATTCACCAGCTTCACCAACCCAATGAGAGCCTAAGTCTCGCGGGGCTCTTAAAGGGTGACTTAATGATGAAATTAATATAACGAATGCAACGATATCAAAGAAAAGGATTGAATAATGACGTTAAAAGAACTGCTTCAAAAATATGCCACGAAAGACCAAACTGGAAAAGAAGTCAAAGAGAAATGTCCTCACGGAAAACATAAAAACAATAATAAAAATTATAAACCTAGTAAGGATGAAAGTAATGACAATAAAAATTAGAAAAGAAGAAGATAACGAAATAAAGGCGGCTTCTGCCCAAGAAATATTTGATCGATTTAAAGCTAGATTTCATTACATAACGAATAGAGATCAAGTCAACAAAGCTATCGAAAGTATTTATAGTAAACAGCCAGGAACCGTTTTGGGGTTGGATATAGAAACAGCTAAGTTGGAAGGCTTCGAGCAAAACGAAAAAGCAGGATTAGATCCCCACCTATCAAGGATTCGTCTCGTCCAGATTTGCACTGGATATGAAATATTCATCTTCGACATTGACGCCATCGGTTTGAAATTACTGGAACCAATATGGTATTTGCCAATGGTTGCTCATAATGCAATCTTTGAAATTAAACATCTACTGCACGCAGGCATAAATCCCCTTCAAATCGACTGCACCATGCTTATGGCTAATGCCATTAAAGGGGGATTACCCAGCCTAAAAGAGTTGGCCCTTGATCGCCTTGGTTTAACAATATCAAAGGCCCTTCAAACCTCAGACTGGAATGCCCCCGAATTATCAAAAGATCAATTATCCTATGCGGCGCTTGATGCCTTACTGGCTTATTGGCTCTATCAAAATATTATGGGCGATTTAAAAAACAATCAAAGCAATATTTATAATTTGATGAAGGGCTCCCTCAAGTCAATAGCCAAACTGGAATTGAACGGTTTCTGTTTTGATATCGCAAATCACATCATATTGATGGCTGATTGGGAGAAACGGAAAGAAGCGGAAGAAAAGAACCTGAGGAAATTATTAGGGTCGGAAATCAATTTTGACAGCCCAAAGCAGCTTGCTTGTTGGTTGGAAAATAATCTTGATAAGCCAACATTAAGCAAATGGCCAAAGAGCAGCAAGGGGCAATTAAAAACTGATGCTGATACACTGGCTCAATTTCCGGATCACCCTCTTGTCCAACCAATGCTAAAATACAGGGAGGTAACAAAACTCCTGTCTACGTATGGAGAAACATTTGTATCACAGATCAATCCTGTTACTGACCGCATGCATTCAAATTTTCGGATTGGAGGAGCGGCTACGGGAAGATTTACTTCCGGATCACCCAACATTCAAAATGTGCCAAAAGACAAAGCCTTCCGTTCCTTATTCATCGCTCCGCCTGAACAATTTCTGGTCGTTGGTGATTATAGTCAAATTGAGCTCCGGGTTGCAGCTTTAATTTCAAAAGACCCTATTTTACTGGAAGCGTATGAACGGGGAGAAGACTTACACAAAAAGACAGCTTCCGTTATCTCCGGTACTCCGATGAATCAAATAACCAAAGAGCAAAGGCAAGCCGCTAAAGCGGTAAATTTTGGATTATTATACGGTCAGGGAGCTAAGGGATTGGCAAGATATGCGAAGGCAAATTATGGAATAAATATGACAGAGTTTGAGGCAAACAATAACAGAAATGCGTTCTTTCAAACCTACTCGGAATTTGCCAAATGGCAAGAAAGACAATCATCGTATACAAGGCAGATAATGCAGACCAGAACGCCATCTGGACGTATTAGAAATTTTAGCACCGAACAAAATGGATTTCGTCATACAGAAGCACTCAACACACCAATTCAAGGCGGCGCAGCTGAGGTTCTGCTCGCGGCACTTTCAAGACTTGATGATTATCTGGAAGGGCTGGATGCCAAATTAGTCAATATTGTTCATGATGAAATTGTGGTTGAGGTGAGCGCGGAACACCTGGGACAAGCCATAACCGCAGTGGAGAATGCTATGATTGAAGGAATGCTGGCCATATTCCCAGACGCAAGTATAAAGAATTTAGTGGATCTGCAGATTGGCAATAATTGGGCGGAGGCTAAATAGTCAAATAATGCAAATCTTGACAGCGAGTTTTAGGCCGTGCTTTTTTGTTGATGAGGCTCCATACGACATTTATGACAATTTTCCGGAGTCGCTTGGCGCAGTCCATACGGAAGAAATAATGGTTCTTCTTCCCGGTTTATTAAAATATATATTAGTGATTTGCAATGAATACAATGACGGCAGCACTTTATGTAAGAGTCAGCACGGGCAGACAGGCTGAAAAGGATCTGTCACTTCCCGACCAGGAAAAGCAGCTGAGAGCTTATTGTGAGCATCAGCGATGGGGCATATACAAGGTCTATGCGGAACCTGGTGCCTCCGCTCGCGACGGCAAGCGCCCCATATTTCAGGAGATGATTTTTGACGCAAGAAGCAAGGCTCATCCGTTTGACATCATCCTAACTCTTACCACCTCCCGTTTCTTCAGAGATGCTGCAGAAGCCAGAATATACAAAAAAGCATTAGCCGCACATGGTGTCAAGGTCGCTGCCATTCATCAAGAAGTATCGGATGACCCGACGGGCGGATTTATCGAAGGAATTTTCGAGCTTTTTGATCAATATGAATCGGACATGAACAGTTATCATACACTACGGGCAATGAAAGAGAACGCCAGGAAAGGCTTTATTAACGGGTCAACCCCAAAATTCGGATTTATGGCGGTGAAAGCAACTGATGGCTAAAGAAACTGTAAAGAAGAAGCTTGCTATCAACCCGGAAGAGGCGGAGGTAGTCCGACTCATCTATCAGTGGTATATCTCTGAGATGGGAGGCAAGGCAATAGCTGAGCGGCTTAATCGCGAAGGATATAGCTATCGTGGTAAGAAATGGTGCAAAAGTCGAGTATTGGAAATTATTGGTAATGAAGCCTACATTGGTAAATATTATTATAACCGACATGAACACAGGACTGGAAAGCTGAAACCTCCCAATGATTGGATTCTGCTGTCGGTTGATCCGATTGTGGATGAAGGCATTTGGCAGCGGGCGAAGGAGCTTAGGGATGCCCGCACTCCAATTGACTCTAATCGTAATGCGGCAGTAGTTGGATCAAAGACGATTCTGACAGGACTTGCCATATGCGGACTGTGTGGGGCGAGAATGTCCTTGGAAACTGCAAAAGGGGGTAGATTTACCTATTATAATTGCTCAAATTTTCTTCGCAAGGGGAAATCAACCTGTGCCGGTCAGCGAATACCCGCCGCTGAATTGGAACATGCCATTATTGATCACATGGCAAATAAGCTATTTACGAAGGATAGGGTCAAGGGCATACTCAAAGGGATATATGACGAAATCAGGAAAATGGACAAAACAAGGGAGGGGCAGCGGAACATCCTCTCAAGACAATACAATTTGATCAAAAGTAAATTGAATAAGCAATATGAAGCTATTGAAAGCGGAATTATCGAATTAGAGCATGTTGCTGAACGGATCAGAGAACTCCAGGGTCAGCGTTCTATCATCAAGAACAAACTTGATCAAATCAAATCACCCAGCTCCATACCCCTCCACCTATTCAGGGAGGAATCTCTCGAAGAATTTCAGGCTATGATTAAGGAGTTGTTCCTGGGGAATGACCGTGTTGCAACCAAGGCTTATCTTAAGATTTTTATTGAAAAAATAGTGATTAATCTTCCCCGGATAGACATTATTTGCAAATCTAATGCTCTGTTGGGGGCGCTAGAAAATAAAACAGCTGTAAGAACCAGTGACGTTCTTACAGCTGATATAAATTGGCTCCCCAGCGCGGACTCGAACCACGGACATGCTGGTTAACAGCCAGCCGCTCTACCGACTGAGCTACTGGGGAACATATTTTATTCTTTACAGCAAGGATTTTTCCTTTACCTGCAATTGGTACAAATCGCAAGTTCTTTTAGCGGAACCCCGGTTTTTTTGCTGATATATTTCAGCTGGTCTTCGGGTGCAAAATAACGGCCGCAAACATCACATTTCTTCATCTTGAAAGTACGACCCCAGATTTTTCTTGTATCCTCGGTCGCTTCCATCTGAATGTGGCCGGTGGGGCAAACATAAGCACAGGCACCACAACCTATACAAACGGCCGAATCTTCATTGAACGGGGGACCGATTGTCTTATCGGCACCGCGGCAGGAAAAGCCGATTGCACTGACACCGACAATTTCTTCACAAACCCGGACACAGGAACGGCAGAGAATGCATTTTCCCTTATCTTTATCCGGGATAAATCGCGGCTGAGTTTCAATGCCTATTTCTTTAGCTAGTTCGCAAATGACTTCTGATTCCGGACACCTGGCCATCAAAAGCTGTAACACAAGACGACGAACATTCATGACCCTTTCATTCTTCGTCTCCACGATAATTCCTTCTTCGACCGGATAAAGACAGGAAGTCACGATTTTTGCTCTTTTACCTTTTTTAACTTCCACTACACAAAGTCTGCAGGCCCCCGACCGGGAGACTGTTTCATGAGCGCAGAGAGTTGGTATGCTGATGCTGTTGGCACGGGCTGCTTCTAAAATCATTGTGCCTTCCGCCGCTGATATTTTTTTGCCGTCAATAATAAAATTTACCATCTTATATCCTACCTTCTATTCAACGGTTATTGCATCAAATTTGCAGCTTTCCATACAGATACCGCATTTGATACATTTTTTCCTGTTGATCTTGTGTGCTTTTTTCTTTTCCCCGCTGATGCATCCCGTGGGGCATTTTTTGGCGCAAACGCCGCATCCCGTACATTTTTTAGCCGTTATTTCATAGCGGATGAGCGCGCGGCAAACACCGGCCGGACACTTCTTATCTTTGATGTGAGCATCATATTCTTCCCGGAAATATTTAATCGTACTCAAAACAGGGTTGGGAGCACTTCCGCCCAAGGCGCACAGCGACCCGTCAACAATTCCTTTAGCCATGGATTCGAGTATTTCCACATCGCCTTCCCGGCCGCGGCCGGCGCAGATATCATGAAGAATATCATTCATGCGGCGGACGCCTTCACGACAAGGTGTACACTTGCCGCAGGATTCGGAAACCAGAAATTCAATAAAATAACGGGCCAGATCGACCATGCATGTTTTTTCATCCATGACAATCATGCCGCCGGAACCCATCATGGAACCCGCTTCCCGAAGCGCATCAAAATCAACGGATAAATCCATCATTTTTGCCGGGATACAGCCGCCTGACGGGCCACCTGTCTGTACGGCCTTGAATTTCCTGCCGCCGGGGATGCCGCCACCGATGTCATAGATTATGTCTTTCAGAGGAATACCCATTGGTACTTCGACCAGACCGATATTATTTATTTTTCCCACGAGGGAGAAAACTTTTGTTCCCGTGCTGTGCGGCACGCCGATTTCGGAAAACCATTTGCCGCCGCGGGAAATTACGACCGGCACATTGGCCCAAGTTTCCACATTGTTCAAATTGGAAGGCCGATCCCAAAGACCGTGTTCCACCGTATGAATATACTTGGCCCGCGGCTCGCCTGCTTTTCCTTCGAGTGATGCCATCAAGGCTGTGGATTCACCGCAGACAAAAGCGCCGGCGCCTTTGCTGATTTTAATATCGAAGCTGAAGCTGGTTCCGAAAATATTCTTCCCCAGAAGGCCGCGGCTGCGGGCATCGCTAATAGCTTTGGTCAGATTGGTTACGGCCAGAGGATATTCGTTGCGCACATAAATATAACCTTCCTGCGCTCCTATGGCATAAGCACCGATAATCATTCCTTCAATAACACTATGAGGATCGCCTTCCATAACCGAGCGATCCATATAAGCACCGGGATCACCTTCATCACCGTTGCAAATTACGTATTTGATATCTCCATGGGCGCTTCGGCAGCTCTGCCATTTTACTCCGGCCGGAAATCCACCGCCGCCGCGTCCACGCAAACCTGATTTTATTACATCTTCAATAACAGATTCCGGCGTCATGGAGGTCAGCACTTTCTGCAAAGCAAGGTAACCTCCGCGGGCAATATATTCTTCCATATTTTCCGGATCAATAATACCACAGTTTCTGGTCGCAATTTTAATCTGTTTTTTATAAAAAGGAACTTCATTGATTCCAGGAATTTCTTTGAGGTATTCCGGTACATTTCCTTTGGTGTAGTGGTTTTTATCCCGGGTAGCAATCAAGTTCTCTTCATCAATCCGGTAAACCGGTTTAATTTTATCAATCGTGCCTTTAATAATCTGGTCGATAAGATCCGGCACTTTACCCGCCGTCATCTTTCCGTAAGAAAGACGAGGCTTATCTTTTTCGATGATATCAACAAGCGGTTCAATACAATCCATACCCATCGAACCGGTTTTGGCCAGAACATAAGGCAGCTTTCTCTTTTTAATTTCCGCGGCCAGCGCTGCATAAACTTCTCCGGCTCCGGAGGCAATACCGCTTGTCGCCATGCCCACAAGTATTTTCACGCCACCGGGGAAAAGGGATTTCCATCCTTTGTCACCGGCTTTTTTTAAATCATCAAGTGCACTGATTTTCTTCACTTTCTCACCCCTGTTTCCTGTAATTTCTCAATATCCTGGGAATTTCATCCTGTGTGAGATATGGATGAATATTACCGCCGATCCGCACAACCGGAGCCAAAGAACAGCACCCGAGACACCTTACCTCTTCCAGGGTAAACATATTGTCTTTTGTCGTCTCACCACATTCAATTTCCAAATCCCTCTTCAGCCTGTCCATTAAATTAAAAGATCCCTGTACATGGCAGGCGGTTCCGGCGCAAACTTCAACCAGATAGCGTCCGCGCGGATTCAAGCTGAAGGTATTATAAAAAGTTGCAACTTCATAAACGCGGCTTGACGGAACTTCCATCTGCTCACCTACAGCAAGCAGTGCTTCTTTCGGCAGATAATTATATTCTTCCTGAATATCCTGTAAAACAGCAATCAAACTGCTCTTGTCACGGCCGTGTTTTTTTACTATTTCTTTTACTTTTGCCTCTATTGTCGTGGCTTTTTTCATGCGTAAATCACCTCGGAATTCTTCACGGTTCCCCCTCTATATCAAGTCCATGCCTCCAGGCACTTAACTTTATTCAATAATTTTTTGTATTCCCTGTTCACTCCATCCTGAATCATCTTGACTTGATCTTCGGTCAGATGACGGTAGCGCCCTTGCGATTTAAAATAATCCTTAATCGGCCTCAGTTTTTTCGGCATTTCCGCGGAAAGCTTATACCGGCCGTTTTCCACTTCATAGAGAGGAAAAATCCCGGTTTCGATGGCGAGCCGTCCCAGAGAAATCGTCTGATCGGAACCACAGCGCCAGCCGGTAGGACACACGGTAAAACAGTGAATATAGGAAGGACCTTTTATTTTTTTAGCCTTTTCAACCTTATTAATGAAATCAAGTGGGTAGCTGGGACAGGCAGTTGCCACGTAAGGAATATTGTGGGCAACCATTATCTCCGCTACATTCTTTTTCCAGGTCTTCTGACCCATGCTGACTTTACCGGCCGGAGCAGTCGTAGTGGATGCTCCCATCGGAGTGCCGCTGGACCGCTGAATACCGGTATTCATATAGGCTTCATTATCAAAACAGACGAAAAGCATATCATGGCCGCGCTCCATCGCTCCCGAAAGAGCCTGCAGACCGATATCCATCGTACCACCGTCGCCGGCCATACCAACAACCTTAACATCACTGTCGGCGATTTTGCCTTTCCGGCGCAGGGACTTGAGACCGGATTCCACTCCGGAAGCAACAGCCGCCGCATTTTCAAAGGCCACGTGAATCCAGGGCACTTCCCAGGCGGTTGTCGGATACATACTTGATATAATTTCCATGCATCCCGTAGCGGAAGCGATAACGGTATTTTCACCCAGCGCTTTGCACATTAATCTCACCGCTAAAACTTCACCGCATCCCTGGCAGGCACGATGACCGGCGGATATCAGTTCTTTTTTATTGATCAGCCGCGGGGCAAATAAATCAAAATTTTCTACTATATTCATTACTCTCTCACCCCCAAAAATTCATAGGTGTCGGCATTTTCTCCTGCATCCTGAACTACTTTTTTAATCATACTGACGAAATCCGTCACGGGAACATCCCTGCCGCCCAGCCCGATAATGTAATTATATATCGCCGGCCGTACTCTTTCATTATAAAGGGCTGACTTAATTTCTGAGAACACGGGGCCTCCCGGACCACCGAAGGAAACTGCCCGATCGGTAACCAGCACTTTCTTTGCATTTTTCAATACATCTCTTATCTCCGCAAACGGGAAAGGACGCCACAGCCGCAGCTTCACCAGCCCCACCGAAAGACCTTCCGCCCGTAATTCATCAATCGCCATCTCAGCGGTTTCGCCCATGGAACCCATTGTCAGAACGAGAGTTTCCGCACCATCGGTTTTATATGCTTCCACCGGCTTATATGTCCGGCCAAACATTCGGGCCCATTCTTCCCAAACGGCCAAAATGACCTTTTTGGAATTTTTCAGCGCCTCATTTTTCGCCTTCATGATTTCCGTGAAATAATCCGCCATGGCAAAAGCACCCATCGTTAAAGGCTTACTGGGATGCAATGTCGCAAACGGTTCACGGGGCGGCAAAAACTTGTTCACCATCTCCTGATCCGGAAATTCCACCGATTCCACCATGTGGGTCAGCTGAAATCCGTCAATGTTCACACATATCGGCAGGTTTACATCTTTATGCTCGGCAATTTTGAATGACTGGATGGTCATATCAATTGCTTCCTGTCCATTCTCCACAAATATCGATATCCAGCCGGAATCACGCTGCGGCATTGTATCAGAATGATCATTCAATATGTTTAACGGTCCGGACACGGCACGGTTCGCAATTCCCATAACGATCGGCAAACGCATCGCCGAAGCAATGGGTAATATCTCATGCATCAGCATCAGTCCCTGCGAACTGGTTGCCGTATAAACACGGGCGCCGGTTCCGGATGCGCCGATAACGGCACTGATCGCCGAATGTTCCGATTCAACAGTTATAAATTCCGCATCGATCCTTCCGTCGGCGACGAGATCGGAAAGATGTTCCCCGATATGTGACTGGGGGGTAATCGGATAAACGGCCGCCATATCAATATTGCACTGCCCGACTGCTTCAGCCACGGCAATTGCTACTTCCATTCCAACGCGTTTTGCCATGTTACCCCTCCTCCACCATTGCTATCGCCCGCGGCCAGCACTCGTGAGCACAGATACCGCAACCTTTACAATAATCCATATTGGCTTTAAAATAACCGTCCTCCGTTTGCGAAACACAACCTTCCGGGCAAAAAACGTAACAAATACCACATTTGATGCACTTCGAATTATTCCATACCGGCCTTTGCGCTCTCCAACTTCCCGTATGATATTCACTGGCACTGCCCGGTCGTAAAACAACGCAACCTGTTGTTATTTCCCGCCAGCCGGTCGGTCCATCTTTTTTCGTCATGATATTAACACCTCTTTTTAATTACTGATTTTAACTTCTTCGTATGCTCTTCTCATCGCATTGAGATTTTTTTCGGCAATCCTGCTGAACCGGTGAGTCACCGTTTCCCTCATATCGTCGATTTTCATTGCGTTGGTCATCCGCAGTAAGGCACCAATCATTGTCGTATTGGCAATAGGCACACCTAATTCCGTACGGGCAATGCGGGTGGCATCAACTGTCGCCACTACTCCACTGTATTTAAGTTCCTTTTTAATGTCCTCGGGGGACTTTGCAGTATTGACAATAAGGATTCCCTGATCTTTGAGACCTTCCGTTACATTAACCAGACCGATCAAACTGGAATCAAGCACTACAACAACATCCGGCTTATATATTCCGGAACGGACTTTTATTTTTTTGTCGTCAATACGGCTGAATGCCGCAACGGGAGCACCCCTTCTTTCCGGACCAAAACTGGGAAAGCCCTGGGCATATTTTCCCACTCCAATGGCCGCCGACGCGAGCAGCTCCACGGATGTTACTGCTCCCTGGCCACCCCTACCGTGCCATCTTACTTCTATCATGAGTTATAATCTCCCCTGATGGATTAGTTATTATGAAATATTTTGCGGCGATTTCACTATTATATTTGCAATTTTCTGTCAATATTTTTTTGCAATGCACAAAAAACCTTAAATGTGTTAGCATTTTACACGCCACCTGTTTCGTGCCGTATAATATATGTCGTTTCCCCGGACATCATTTACGACTATCAAAGGCATATCAACAATGGTTATTTTTCGAATTGCTTCCGGACCCAGCTCTTCATAGGCAACAAGTTCGACTTTCCGGATACATTGAGAAGTCAGAGCGGCAATCCCGCCGATGGCACCAAAATAGACTGCTTTGTATTTTTTTATGGCGGCTTTTACTTCTTGCGACCGGTCACCCTTGCCGATCATTCCCCGAAGCCCGCTTTCGATTAACCGTGGAGTAAAAGCATCCATGCGATAACTCGTTGTGGGACCAACCGAACCGATAATTCTGCCGGGCGGCGTAGGAGTCGGCGCCGCATAAAAAATTACCGCCGTCTTCAGATCTATGGGCAGGGCATCACCTTTGTCCAGAGCTTCATAAAGCCTGCGGTGGGCAACGTCTCTGGCCGTGTAAATTTGTCCGCTTAACAAAACCATATCGCCGGCATTAAGCGACGTAATGACTTCATCCGTTAATGGTGTTTTGATTTGGCGCGGTGTTTTCATCAAAATTTCCTGGATTCCCGTCTCCGAAATTTTATCGCGATGTCATTCTGACAATTGGAATTGTTGCTTATATTATTGTTTCTTTATGCCGGGCCACATGACATTGAATGTTTACCGCCACAGGCAGCGAAGCAATATGACAAGGCATCATTTCGAGATTAACGGCAAGCGCGGTAATCCGTCCTCCCAGACCTGCCGGCCCAATGCCCGATTTATTGATATTATTCAACAATTCTTTTTCCATTTGGGCCAGGCGCTCATCTTTCCGGTTCTCTTCTCCGGTCGGCCGCAAAAGGGCTTTTTTCGCCAGAATGCAGGCTTGTTCGAGAGATCCGCCGATACCTACACCAACAATTATGGGCGGGCAGGGATTGGCCCCGGCCTGTAAAACCCTTTCCAGAACAACTTGCTTGATGCCTTCTATCCCTGCCGAAGGCGTGAGCATGCAGGCGGTGCTCATGTTTTCACTGCCGCCTCCTTTAGGCATGGCGATAATTTTCAGCCGGTTACCGGGGACAACTTCAACATGGATAATTGCCGGTGTGTTATCACCGGTATTTTTTCGAGAGAGCGGATCACAGACGGATTTACGCAAAAAACCATCCGCATAGGCCTCTCTCACGCCTTCTTCGACAGATAAACGTAAATCCCCTCCGATAATATGGGCATCCTGGCCTAATTCTATAAACACTACGGCCAGCCCGGTATCCTGGCAAACAGGCAGCTTGTTCCGGAAAGCGATATCGGCATTTTCAATTATCTTTTCCAGTACTTGTTTCCCTACGGGGGATTCTTCTTTCGTAAGCGAATCTTGAAGCGCAAAAATGACATCCGCACCCAAATCCGTATTTGCCTCGATAAAAAGGTCTCTTACGGCGGCGGTAATGTACTTGCAGTTAATCCGCCGGACCGCCGGCCTGATTTTCTTTTTTACATCCATACTTAAAAAACCACAATTCCCTATGTTTGCCCTGAAAAAATATATCGCTGCTATTTCAGTTATTTATAAAATTATTGTTATTTTTTCAGAGGAGGGATCTTATCACCGTCTTTAGAAAAAAATCAAGCTCAACGAGCCGGAAACAATGTATCAATTTTTTTGCCGGTGTTGGAGACACCGGCACTGATACAAAAATTTTGCTGCTCCTGCACCGATATGTCAATTACG